>NZ_DDVT01000016.1:0-37481 GCF_002345795.1 Tatumella sp. UBA2305 | reverse complement strand
TAACCTGATTACGCCAGTTATACAGGGTAGCTTCGGATATTCCCTCCATCTGTGCAACAGCGGCCACAGTCATATTGTAGGGGGGTAACAGTTTTGCCAGTGTTGCAGCCTTACGCTCCGGTGAAATACGCTTCATTTGTCACTCCATGCCCTCAGATTGATTTTTCAGAGGGGGTGACAACTATGCTGACACTGAGGGGTTCAGGTTACCCTTGCCAACGAGTTGCTCTCTGGCTGCCTGAAGCACTGCCGGGTCTTTCTTCGCCTTCATCCCGGCAATCTTGCCCTGCGTCCTGGCTATATCCCCGACCTGGCTGCCTGTCTCCCTATCAGCTGATAGATCAACGTTTCAGCGATTTGGGTGCAAAATATGACAAGATAAAAATACCTCCTCCTCCCACAATTCCGCCTGCCAGACCAACTTTAACAGCAATATATATTTCCTTACTACTTAGCTTAAAATCACCGTTCAGAAAATAAAAAAATGCTGCTATTCCAACCCGACCAATGACTGTTACGCACACGATAGTTGTAGTTACTAAAAATAGGATATAAAAAAAACTGCGAAGCTTAATATTTTGCTTCATCATTTTTTATCACCTCTGTTTTTTAAAATCTTCTATACCATGAGATATCGCTTTCCCTCCGGTTTCAGATATTGCGGAAGCACCTATATTACCTGTAATCGCAGGCGATTGGCTTAAAGGAAGAGGTTTACTTATTCCCATCCCAACCTCAATCCACTCCCAGTTTTTCCAGTTAGGGTTAATCACTTTTTCAAGTGGCCCTTGAATAATTTTGCCACCAGCATAACCGAGGGATGCACCCGCACCACTACCTATAGCACCAATCAGCGGCTCATCACCTTTAATATAGTTTGAAGTTGCACCGCCTGCCGCATTCCAGATAACAGTTCCCACCAGTTTACTATTACCTGTAGCTGCACCAACCCAGCTGGCTATCAGCGCATCGGTATAATTAACTTTGCCATCAACCGCATACTGAATAAGCGCATTGGCTCCGCCACCAATACCCGCGGCTATTTGTGCCCCGCCTGGTAAAATACCCAACCCAACAGTTCCAGCCAGTTCCGCAGACACAACCGCATTTCTTTTCGCCACATCTCCGGCAAGCGCTGCTTTACACGCTATATCACAGTCAGTAGTGTTGCCGAACCATAAGCCCAGGCGATGTCATTGCGCACAAACCAGCCGCGATCGGCGTTCAGTGTGCACTCACCGTCAAAACCACGGACTGTCCAGCGATTACCAATGGCAAACTGATCCTGTAGTGTCAGCGGCGTATTGCTGAACTGCCGTTGATATCGCAGGTTGTAATGGAACTTTTGGTTCACCAGCGCGAAAGGAATATCCAGCTGTGCCGATATCTGTACGATTTTGCTCAACGCCGTAGCATCGCCGAAATATTCCTCCGGGGCAGGCTGTGCGCCTAACCAGCGGGTGCCACGCTGATAGCTGATGCCCGCATCCAGCGTGGCCTGAGAAATATAGTGGCGGTGTTGTAAACCAATGCGCCATGCCGCAGTGTAACGGCGTTGAACTTCCACTTCCGTATCATCAATGTAATTTTTTGAATCACGGGCCAGTGCATCGTAAGTCAGGGTGGTTTTCTGACTACCACTACGGTGCAGGATGCGGCTGAGCTGGAAACCGATATTGCTGCTTTTACCACGGTAACGACAATCACCGTTGATACCTGCAACCTACTGATAATATTGGTAATTGTTGGCAGTCATGCCAAACATCCAGTAACCCACTGGCACGGAATAATGACCGGTAATATTATCCGAGCCTTTTCCACCCTGCCTGTCCAGACTGCGGCTACCTGACAGATAGAACAGGTCGCTGAGCGAGAAGGGATTATCCAGCGACAGAGTCAGCCCGCCCTGATATCGCACGGTGCTCCGGGTACCCGAATCATCCAGGGAAGCCCCTACCCGCCACATACGTTGCTGTTGCCACAGCAACGCAATATCACTCTCTCCGGGCTGGCTGGCAGGTAAAATTTCCATGCTGGCCCGTACCGTGGGCAACCGCTGCAGATTCTCCAGCCCTTGTTCAATATCCCGAAGATCTAACAGCTGGCCTGCATGGACAGGAAACGAGCTATACAGCGTGATCTGTCCGGCGTCAGTTTTATCTGCCGGACACCTCCGGCAATGACCACCAGTTTAAGTTTGCCACTGTTGAGATCCTGCTGTGGTGCTAATACCCGGCTGGTAATGTAGCCGTGGCCCACCAACCGGTTTTGCAGAAAGCTCATCAGCAGATTGATGCCTTTACCACCCAGGCAATGGACGGTCGCCTGATTGCTGATACGTTGTAACGGCAACCAGTGCGGCAAGGTCTCTGTACCCGAAAGGATAACCTGCGATATAGCAAAGCACGGTGTTTCCTGCGGGAAAATAATGCGGCCAAAATTGCCGGCAGGCGGGGAAAGGCGCACTTCTGGCGCATTTGGGGTGAGGCGTAGCTCTAAAGCCCGCTGTTGCTCCTGCTGATGGATTAGTTCTCTGTCACCCACATTCGGCGTGCGCCCGGCTCCGGCGACAGGAGGCTTTACCCAAAGCGTGGGGGGCACCGGGGCTGCAGTAACTGACAAAGAGCATAATGTCAGCAGAGTGATGCAGCTGCAGCACAGCACCTGATAAGCAGGTTTAATCACTTCTCATATCCTTATGAGCTGAACACAAAACATCCTTTTTGTGCCGTAACTATTTTCGCAAAATTACACTTACTATAAAAAATATCAATGAAATGATCGGCAAACCTATCGGTAAATTTTTGTTTTGTGATTGATGACGCTTAACCTTCAGGTGACGTCTGTCCCTGACGGTGTGGCAGAAATGTTGAAAGGATCCAGGATGATTGTCAGAAATTTTGGCCAAAACAGGAGCTGTTCAGAAATTAGATACAGGAAAAGAGGCAGGGAGTGTGATTTGCTTAAATTATCTGTGCGGTGGCATGGCATTGGTAGCTGCCTGTTCCATCGCTTCAGGAATGCCATGGCCGCATATTGCCTTAAAACCCCACTTTGCTATAACCCCGACAATTAATCCGCCGACTTACCGGTACCAAAATAATCCACACGCCGGGGGGATTCATCGCCGGACTGCTCAACTCAGTAGAAAATTAGCTATAAAAAGTAAAACTGGATATCAGACCAATCAGTGCTGGTAAACTATCAACAATCTATACTGCAGCAAGACCCTAATGAATACGCAGTGCGGATATCAGTAATACTCTGCGATCAGCAATCGTCTTGCTGGCCGTGCGGGCTCCACAGACGGAGCCAGTGGCTTTAGCCATTCGCAAAGTGTGTTTTCCGTTCATCGTTTCTGGCGCATCTTTAGCGGAGAAGACGGGGGAGTAACAAAAGTATCCGGCGAGAACTCCGGCCTCCTGGTTTGATCTGACATTCTGAATTCAGCTCGTTTTGCTGCCTGCGTAAGGATATCTATCAGCTCATTTTCATCGATATCCGCCAGATGGCCACGTTCGGAGAGTTCAGCATGTAAATCGGCCGCGTTAATGCCCGTTTGACCAGATAATACGGGCTGCTGTGCTGGCCTGTTCTGTGATAAGCGCGGACTGGGATAACGACGCCTGAACAGGTTATTCAGTATCAGAGCCGAAGCGACGAGCAACAACGATTCAAGCATTACTGGCATAAGAACAAAATGGTACCCAAGTCGGGTGATCGGCGGGCCGCCAAGCACTGCAGTCGCCGCGACAGCTCCACTGGGTGGATGGAGGCAGCGCAAGAAAAACATTGCCACAATGGCTAATGCTACCGCACAACCGACGGCAAGTGCTGTATCCTGTATCCATAACGCGCAGGTCACCCCGCAGAACGAAGCCAACAAATTGCCGCCAATAACAGCATGGGGCTGAGCCAGCGGGCTGGACGGAGCCGCAAATAGCAATACTGCTGATGCCCCCATAGGAGCAATCAGCCACGGAATGTCCTGAGCCAGCAGGTAATGGGATATCCATGCGGTCAACATTAGTCCCAGAGCGGCTCCGCAGGCTGACGGAATATACCCGGGGTCTCTACTGAGCAACGATGAAGGTCTCAGGCTACACAAGCTTTGATAAATTTTTAGGAACGACGATTTCATTATCATCACAGGAAGGTTAAACATGATTTATATCATAGTATGATATAAATCATGTTTGCTTCAACTTTAATCATGTTTTTATAAAGTGAGTATCCGACATGAAAAAAAGCCAGTATGAGGCGCTGTCTGAATTTCGCTATCAGCTCAGACGTTTTATGCACTTCAGTGAGACCATCGCCCGTACTGAGGGGTTAACGCCTTTGCAGTATTTGCTGTTGTTGCATATTGAAGGATTTCCCGGACGTCACTGGGCGACGGTAGGAGAGCTGGCTGAACGCCTGCAGATGCAACATCACGGTACAGTCGCACTGTTAACCCGCTGTGAAGCTCTGGGTCTGGTGGAAAGAAGAAAGAACCAACACGACCGCCGTCGCGTCGAGGTACACCTGCTGGAGAAAGGACGACGCAGGCTCGAAAAGCTGGCGGCACTACACGAAGCTGAGCTGACATCCCTGAAAGATATTTTTCAGGTCAGTCAGATTACCGCCTTTAATAACGAAACCTTGCCATCCGGTGACGGGAAAATAAATTCATAACCCTCAGCATTAACCGTATCAGTCACATTTGTTCAGGCTGTCTTATCGTGTGGTTTGACAGCATACTGTTTCCTGTCAGCCCCTGATACAG
Organism: Tatumella sp. UBA2305; assembly: GCF_002345795.1. Classification (NCBI taxonomy): domain Bacteria; kingdom Pseudomonadati; phylum Pseudomonadota; class Gammaproteobacteria; order Enterobacterales; family Erwiniaceae; genus Tatumella; species Tatumella sp. UBA2305. The sequence goes on along the minus strand of NZ_DDVT01000016.1, from coordinate 32,713 downwards.
AGATGATCGCTGAATGGTAAATCAACTCATGCCAGGTTGATGTTATAACAGATGATTATACGTTATTTACTGATCACCGACTGGCGGACGTGAATCCCGGCTCCGGCATCACCTTCGTAACGATAAGTGCTGTTTTGCATGGGTTTTCCAAAATGGTCGTAAACCATCAGTAAGCATTCACTCACTCTGTGGTTTAAGCCTTCCTCACCTTACTGTGCTGCCCTGTAGTCTGTACATGCGCTGCTTAGTCAAAAGTCTCACTCTGTGCTTAACATCCTATGAGGCACTATTCTGAGCATTTCAGGGAAAGTGACGGGTTCGGAAACAATTATGCTGCAAGGGCTGGCCTGAAAATTCCCCATCATTGTCGCCAAAACTACAGGATAGAAAATGAAACCTCTTCGTCTTGCTTATGCATCGTTGTCTCCTGAGGCTTATCAGGGATTGGTCTCGGTCAAAAAAGCCCTGGAGAAAAGCTCATTAGGGAACAACCTGACTGAACTTGTCTATCTCCGCGTCTCACAGATCAATGGCTGCTCTTTTTGCCTGGAAATGCACTCAAAATCGCTACGTGAGGGCGGAGAAAAACAGTCCAGACTGGATGCAGTGGCCGGCTGGCATGTCAGTACTCACTTCACTCCCCGGGAGCGGGCAGCACTGCAATGGGCAGAATCTCTGACCAGTGTGGCCGACACTCATGCTCCTGACAGTGATTTTGACAGCCTGAAAGCGCATTTCACCGATAACGAAATCTCCGATCTCACTTTTGCAGTCGCACTGATGAACGCATTTAACCGACTGGCGATCGGCATGAGGCAGTAGCAGGCTGAAGACAGAAACAGAATAAAGGGTCGGCAGGCCCTTTTTGTCATCGGTATAACAGTATCAGCCAGGCTGCGAGGAATTCTCTGATATACCCTTTTCCGTTATTGATGCATGTATCATTTGGCGGCGGACAATATCTTTGCATAAGTAACAAGCTCAGAGTATTTCATTGTTTTTAAATTAAATAATCATAATTATTTTCATCTTCCCCTCATACTCCCCAAAACTCTTTTTTTCGGTATAATTGGCGCATTCATTTCCCGGCTGCCCGTTTCTACAGCATCGATAATTTGTTATTGATTAGAATAGCGGCCTAACTAAGGTAGACAGCCGCATGAAAATTCCTCACAGACTCCAGCCTCTTATTGATGATGGTTTAATCGATGAAGTGCTACGTCGGTTGAAAAGCGGCAAAGAAGCCGACGTTTTCACTGTCGTCTGTGGCGATGAAATTCGTTGTGCCAAAGTTTATAAAGACGTGACACAACGTAGTTTTAAACAGGCTGTTCAGTATCAGGAAGGACGTAAAGTTCGTAATTCCCGTCAAAACAGAGCGATGCAAAAAGGGTCGAAATTCGGCAGAAAGCAACAGGAAGAATCCTGGCAGACCTCAGAGGTGGATGCACTGTTCAGGCTGGATAATGCCGGAGTTCGCGTCCCCTGCCCGTATATCTGTATCGATGGCGTGTTATTGATGGAGTTGGTGACCGATGCAGAAGGGGCTGTAGCTCCGCGTCTGAGTGACATCGTGCTGAATGAACAGCAGGCACAGAACGATTTCATGGTAATGATTCGTCAGATTGTCCGTATGTTGTGTGCCGGCGTTGTGCATGGTGATTTATCAGAATTTAATGTGTTACAGGCAGCGGAAGGTCCGGTGATTATTGATTTACCACAAGCTGTCGATGCCGCAGCCAACCATCATGCTGCATCCATGTTTGAACGTGATGTCGCCAATATTACCGCCTACTACAGTCAGTTTGCCCCGGCTCTGGCCGACACTCAGTATGCAAAAGAAATCTGGTCGCTTTATGCTCAGGGTAAGCTGACCCCGGAGACCCCACTTAGCGGAAAATATACTGAACAGCAACATCAGGTGGATATGGATTCACTGCTTGATGAAATCATTACTGCAGAAAATGACTATTATCAAAGATTAAGATCAATCCGGCAGGGTCATGAAGATGAGTAACCCTGTTTGTGAACTTCAGGATCATCAGCAAAGACAATATGTGATAATGGCATATTATCGTCCCTTCGACATGTCGTTGACTCTGCCTGAAATCATCTGCTTTAACTTTTAGTAATAATGCTATTCTGCCGTCCGAACAGTCCGTTTCTTATAAAGTAAAATATTCTTCCTGTCCTCCTTGTTTATTTTACTCTGTTTCGTATCTTTCAGAATCTCACCTTCAGCCTATGTTATAAGAATCATCTCAATATTAGCCAGCATTGCTTATTATTATCTATCCTTTAAGGGTGACTTTTAAACTCCCCCCTTAAATAAGGAGAAATGTTATGACCAATCGCGCAATAAAAGGATTACTGGTACTCACTACCATGGCGGTACTTGCCGGATGTCAGCATAAAAGTGATGCTATAGACCAGGGGCGTCCACAAGCTGCCGGCGGACAGTCTGTACCCGGAGGCCCGGTGGGTCAGGGACCAGTAGGCCAGCCTCAGTCTTAATATCAGGTAGTCACTCCCGGGACACTGATGTTTTAAATATCATCCCGCCAGGACTGATATAACATTCAGCAAAGTCTGTTAATCTTGTTCCGGTCATAAGTCAGCACTGAGTAATTATTATTTTTTGATCTTATTACCGGAATTGATTTGCTGTAAGGATAAGGGTGGCAGCAAAAGTTACTCCGGAGTCTGACCTATATTTCAGAGGACTGACTCCCGTTGAAAATAATAAATCCTGCCCGAATTAATTATTTCCGGGAATAGGTTATAATTTTAATCAGCTTCCGTATCCTGTGTATTCATCGAAATCATTTCAAAACGCACTTCAGGATCCATGGCGCTCACCGCTTTTTGTAGTTCAGCAAGGGCAAATTTGAGCGAAGCCACTTCCTTTCGCAAAGCTTCCACTTCACTTTCCCGTGATACATGATGGCTGGTTTTAGGGAAAGCCTCACATACATCCGCTTCCAGAAACATGCGGATCTGGCGGTTATCGACACTGACCAGCTGGTATTTCAGCCGGCCACTGTTGATCGCATTATAGATAGTTTTACGACTGACTTTTGCCATCTCCATGACATCACTGATTCGTAGCATCTTCCCCTTCTCCGACCCGCTAACTTCCTGCTGCATGGTATCTTACTGCGTGATGACCGCACGGGTGAAGATTTTTGCTATTTCCTCTGTGGTCTGATGACTGATTTCTTCAACACGCTCACGGTCAACAAGTAAGGCGAACAGAGACTGGATAATGGCCACTTTTTCACAGGTCTGGTCAATCGCCATCATAACCACGATCTCTGGTACCACCACCTGTTCCGGCTCATCTGTACGGTGGAACTCCACCCCGGCCTGGTTAATCGCTACTGCAAATCCGGTTTGTATAACATGTTCAAACTCGGTATGTGGAATCGCGACACTGTGGGTTTCCATAAAAATACCGGTAGGATAGATTTTTTCCCGTTCCAGCACCCCCTCAGTAAATCCCGGGTGCACCAGTCCGTCGTGTTGCAGGCTGGCCGCCAGAGTCGTCAGTAATTCGGTTCGGCTTACCGGGGTCATAAATTTAAAAACACGTTGTGCACTCAACATCATGACTGGTTCTCCTCCGTGGCTTCTGACAATTGACGGCTTTCTATCGCTAGTTTTCTGCGGTTCCACAGCAACAACAGCAATGTCAGCACCGTTAGCACAGTGACCCCAGTGAATTTAAAATTGAATCCCTGGATAACAGCCCACGGCAACATCGAACCGGCATAATCCAGGCTACTGATACTGGTCGTCCCCTGAGGCAGTGAAAAACCCGTGCTGACTGCGGTACTGGTCACAATCGGAGCAAGACTGGTACCAATCAGTAATGCCAGGCTTAACGTCACAATCCCGGTCAGTAGTGTCCGGAACATGTCACCGCGGCATACAGCCGTCACCAGTACAAATGCAAATGGCAGACCGGTTAATGACGCAAATGGCAGGAACTCATTGCCGGGAATTACCGCAGCCAGCACCAGCATTACCGGAATCATTAACATCGAAACCGACAACGTCACCGGGTGGCCGACGCTGACCGCAGAATCCAGGCCAATAGCAATATGACCAAAGGCACCGGCACGGGACTGAGCAATCTCCTGAATTCGCTCACTGATCGGATAAACGCCTTCCATGAGCATTTTTGCCATGCGCGGGATGATGGTCATCACTGCCGCCATGGTAATCGCCGTCTGCAGAATCGCCTTGACCTCAATACCCGCAATGATTCCCAGCAGCCCACCAATAATCGCCCCTAAAGAGGCCGGGTCACCAAGGATAGACAGCCTTTTCTGAATGACTTCCGTATCAATTTTTATATCCCGAACCCCGGGAATACGATCGACAATGGCATTTACCAGCCAGGCTGCCGGCACAAACGAGGCCGAAAAACCATGAGGTACGGATATTGAAGGCAGACTGAGATACTTCTCCACATCTTTCGTCGTCCGGTCTGCAATCACCATCGTCACCATGCAGTTGATAATGGCCCCAAAAATCCCCAGCCACAAACTGTCGGTGATAATAGCCACCAGTGAGCCGGTGAATGCGTGGTGCCATAAATTCCAGATATCGACATTGAGTACACGGGTGGTTTTGGTGTAGAGCATTAAAACATTTATCGCGACACAGACCGGGATCACCAGAGCACCGACACGTGTTCCCATCGCCACCGCCGCGGCTGCTGGCCAGCCAACATCCAGTACCGAGAGATGCAGTCCAAAACGTTCCACCAGTGCATTACTCACCGGTGTTAACGATTCGATCATCAGGTTCACGGTGATGCTTAAACCGATAAACCCTATCCCAACCATCAGCCCCGCACGGATTGCCTTGGCCAGCGGCAGACGCAGAATCAGTCCGAGCATCATAAAGATCAGTGGCATCATCACGGACGCCCCCAGGCCGACAATGTAATCAACAATAAACATGGCTTAACTCCCGGCGAGAATTAATTCTTTTACACTACTGAATACTTTGTCGGTGCCCATACCGGTCAGCAATGGCAGCGCATTGACGACTGGAATCGACAGAGATATCGGTGAGGTAGACACAATAAAATCAATATCGTCACGGGTTTTCGCCTCTGATACCGTCCCCTGAGAGATGCGAACTTTATCGAGTAAATTCTCTTTTTTCAGATAGTCCTGCAGTTTGTTAAGTGCAACCGTACTGGTCGCTACACCGGCGCCACAACAAATCATCATATGCTTCATAATTCCTCCTCAGTTTAGTAAGAAGAATTAAACCATGTCGTAATATGTATAATTGTGATCTGTGTGTAAATTTACACACCAACTACACCAACAGATGCTATGGTTTTTTTATCATTATGAAATTCATAGTTTTTTATAATAGCTGAATGGTTGTTTTTTATTTTTTTTGTTAAGCAGCTCACTATAATTACCATTCCCCTCCTCAAAATATTAATTTTATTTAAACTTTGACCATAGCAGGTCACAAACCCGACTAATCCGGATGAAAGCATTGGTACGCCAGAGGGTATCCATTGCCGAAAATAAACCAAATCATAAGACCTTCTGCTTAATGATGAATTTTCAATGCAACTCATAGCAGAAATCTGCTGGTCAATGGGTGGAAAATTCATGAAATTACCAATCAGGAAACAGATTTCAATTGATAATTCCTGCCAAATGAGAATTGACAGCCATAACCAGTTCACGGAAAATAAAACCGTTAGTTTGCTGACTAATTTAATTCCTCTCTGCGGTCACTGACGCCATTGTATTTTACGGGGATATTTAATTATCACCCCTGCGATGTATTCCTGCGATCACAAATAATAAATAACGATAACGCGGATCTTACTATGACACTCATTAACATTATCTATTTATTGCAGCATCCGCTAGTCATGGCGGAAATTATCTTTTTAAACATTGCATGATCATGATTTCAGTCATCCGTTTTCCAGGCTGTTATTTCGAATTGCTCCGCAAAATAAAACCGGAATATCGTGCATTCATGCCTCTGTCCTGGCTTTTGTTATTTTTACCTCTGAGTAGCTTTGCTGCATTATTAACAGATAAACCCGATTCGGCCGCAAACCGAATTGTCAGCGGGATAATCAGCTTTACTCACTGGCCAGGAAAAAATAACCTGCCAAGACTTTGTATTTTCTCGTCAGCCAGACACCTATCGTATAGCAATGATTCCGCGGGGATACCATCGTCAAAAACCTTCGATATTACCTATATTAATGATAATTCCGGCCTGCTTTCGTCTCAATGTGACGCCATCTATTTTGGAAGTCAAACCCCACAACAGCAGTCAGATATCCTGGAAAAGGTCAGAGGCCGTCCAGTGTTATCGATTGCCGAAAATAATCCGGACTGTACCCTGGGCGCAGTTTTCTGCCTGCTGGTGAAACAGAATCCTCCTGCATTTTCTGTCAATCTCGATTCTCTTTCCAGAAGTGGGGTTAAAGTCAGCCCTGATGTCTTGTTACTTTCACGGAAAGGATACTGAGGTCATGGATTACTGTAGCAGTAAAAAAGATAAAACATCATTGATCTACCGCCTCAGGAAGGTGAGTGTCATCAATGCCACGCTAATTTTATTACTGTGCTGGATATTCCTTTTTTCAACCTCACTATTGTTTATCAAGCGCTACGAGCTGCGTAATCTCGAACTGATATCGACGATTCTCAGTAGTAGCCTGACCGCCAGTATAGTGTTTGAAGATACTTATGATGCGGCGAATAAAATAGCTCAGTCCGGTGCCAAGGGCATGTTTAGCTCTGCGGTTTTAAAAACGGAGAAAAATACACTCATTGCCCGCTGGGACAATGGTACTGACGACAACCATCAAAACTGGATTCGTCACTTACTCAGCACCTGGGTATTTTCTTCCCCACTTGAAATTAATATAACTCACTCGAATAAAATTATCGGTCACTTAACCATTACCGGTAGCATCAGTGCTGTCGCTGACTTCATTAAATACTCAATAATTATTCTGTTAGTCGGAGTTACCGTCGTTTTATCAGCGTCAGTGATTGTCAGTGAGCTATTACACAGAAGTATTGTTAACTCTCTGCGTAACATTACACAACTAATCCATAATATTATCGAATATCGTGACTTTTCACGACGAATCCCCCTCATTGAAATTAAAGAGTTTAATGTCTTATCCGGTGACATTAATAAGCTGTTGAGTGAAATACATTCGTTACAGTCTTCTCTGTTAAGCGAAAATCAATTACTGGCCGCAAAGGCGCTCAAAGACCCTCTGACCGGTATTTTTAACCGTTCGGCCTTCGTAATACACTTGCAAAAATTGCTCGATTCTGCAGCAGATAAACCATTTGTATTGTTATTTATCGACAGTGACCGCTTCAAAAGTATTAACGATAACTGGGGCCACAGTGCCGGTGATGAAGTGCTGAAAACTATCAGTCAGCGACTGAGCCAGTTTGAATCCGACAACGACATAGTGGCCAGAATCGGGGGGGATGAATTTTCTATGCTGATGACCCGACTGACAAATGACTCGCAGGTACAACACCTGATAGCGCAGATATCCGCGTCGATCTCCACACCAATGATTCTGGATAGCGGCATAATCATCACCACCTCAGTGACTATCGGTTATGCGTGGTCACACGCTTTAGATACTGCCAAGGATATTACCCAGCGGGCAGATGCCAATATGTACAAAATTAAAAAAGCTCATGGAGATCAGAGATGAAACTAGTAACTGGCCTGGTAGGAATTTTATTGCTCTGCACTGCAGGTTGTCAGAACCGTGGTGTATTTAATACAGCCCAGGTAAAAGCAATGCAGGAAGAGGGGTTTACTCAACAGAATGATGAATGGTCATTAGGTTTATCCGACCGTATTTTGTTCGGGATTAACGAATCGTCACTCACCGGACAAAGTAAAGCGACCATCAACCGTATGGCCAAAAAGCTTTCGTCGCTGGGCATTCTCCACCTGCGGATTGATGGCTATACCGATAATTACGGTGAAGTCTCTTACAACCAGCAACTGTCACTGAAACGTGCCAATGCTGTGGCGGATCAATGGTCTGCCGGTGGACCGGTACCCCGTGACAATATCCAGACCCGGGGACTGGGGATGAAATATCCGGTGGCCAGTAACCGTTCTGGTCAGGGGCGTGCTCAGAACCGCCGGGTTGCGATTATCATTGCAGCACCCTGAATGATTTGTTTCTCTGAACCAGATTCTACCGTTTAAGAACTGAGGCTAACCTGCCCAGGGATCGGATTTTCTGCCCCGGGCAGGTGCTGTTTAATCAGGCAGTCATTCCACCGTCCACAAACATTTCAGTACCCGTCACAAAACTGCTGTCCTCCGAAGCAAAAAACAGGGCTGCTGAGGCAATTTCTTCCGGCTGACCAATACGTTTCATCGGTATTTTATCGATGAAACTCTGACGTACTTCAGTGCTGACACCGTCAAAAATAGGTGTCTCGGTTGGGCCCGGACTTAAAATATTCACCCGTATTCCCTGCCCTGTCAACTCTTTGCTCCATGCACGCCCGTAGCTACTCACAGCAGCTTTAGTCGCAGCATATGTACCATAACCTGCCGGGTTAACTTTACCTGCAATCGATCCCAGCAAGATGATACTCCCGCCCTGCTTCATCAGCCTGACGCCTTCGCGGACGGTGAATACCAGCCCACGGACATTCGTTGCAAATAACTGATCAAAATGCTCTTCGGTCAGTGAATTCAGAGGAGCCCCTCCGCCAATACCAGAAGCTGCCACCAGAATATCTACCTGTTCCACTTTCTCTGCCACTAACGAAAATAAGCGGACAATATCTTCACTCCTGGTCACATCGCACTGAATTCCTTCGGCTGCCGGACCCAGCGATTTTACAGCCTCATCTAGTTTATCCTGACGACGGCCAGCGATAAAAACCCGGGCTCCCTGGCCAATAAAACGTTGGGCAATGGCTAAACCGATACCGCTGTTACCGCCGGTGATTACCGCCGTTTTTCCTGTCAGTTTTAACATAGTAATCTCCTCAGTTTTGACTTAGAAAAGATACACGGAGTATATTTAGTGTCAATTACGCACTTAATGTAAACCAGATATACATCAGGAAACCTCCATGACTCAGAATTTTGAATTAGCGCTGACAGAAATCAATACGGCCCGTGTGGTACTCGACCAGATTGCCAACAAGTGGTCAGTTCTGATCCTGGCGGTATTGTGTCCACAGCCAGCCCGTTTCAATCAGATAAAAAAGCGAATTGACCCTATTACGCATAAAGCACTGACAGAAGCACTGAGGAGACTGGAGAGAAATGGTCTGGTTAATCGCCGGGTGATCGCCTCTTCCCCGGTCGCTGTAGAATATTCAATTACTGAGCTGGGTCGCTCGCTAAAAGATCCGTTCGTGGCACTGGTGCAGTGGGCCAGTCATTACAGTGACAATATTGCCATGGCTCAACAGGAGTACGCAGAAAAAAACTCCAAAGAATACAGCGGCATCGTTTAAATCATTCAGACGTTGACGGGGGAGTTATTCCAGACACTGACGGATCTTTTGCCTGGTGGCAGCGTTTGCCGGATTAAAAATCATCATGCTCAGTTCCGGCTGTCCATCCACCTGCAATGAGGTGAACTCAAGCTCTATCTCCCCCAGCAACGGATGATGCATACGTTTTGTGCCCTCTCCCGGGTGAGCCACGTCCTTACTCCGCCAGAATGCGTCAAATTCGGGACTGACCCCTGATAATTCTGCCACCAGCTGTTGTACTTCTTCGGTCATGCCCGTCCTGGCAATATCGGCCCGAAATGCGCTGACCATAAAATGGGCCAGACTCTGCCAGTCAGCCTGAATCTCACGCATCTGCGGATCGGTGAAAATTCGCCGTAATACATTACGCTGCTCCGGGGGCAGCACACTGTAATCCGTCATCACTTTCCTCGCAGCACGATTCCAGGCCACGACGTCCCAGCTACGGGTTCTGATTATGGCCGCACTGTAGAGCAAGGCATCAAGTACCCCCTGAAGACGGGGTGTGACTTTGTCCGGTCGGGCAGCCAGTGCAGAGGGGGGATGGCCGAACGCCAGCAAAAACAGATGTTCGCGCTCTGCCTCACTCATCATCATACCACCGGCAATCCGTTCCAGTACTTCTCTGGACGGTGAACCTCCCCGTCCCTGTTCCAGCCAGGTGTACCAGGTAGGGCTGATATTTGCCAGTGAGGCAACCTCTTCACGGCGAAGCCCCGGGGTGCGCCGGCGACCGCCTGCAAAACCAAAATGGTCAGGATCGAGCCGTAACCGCCGGCTACGTAAAAATTCACCTAAGGCATTGTCCGCGTGATCAGTTGTCATGGTGTTCCTGTTAGTTTTTATACCCTGATAATTTCACTACTTTTATCCTGTTATGGGGCGGGTAAACTCTGTTTCAGAACATGTTACCCGGAGAACAGACTATGCGAGTATTCTTAACTGGTGCAACCGGTTTTATTGGCTCCCGGATCATTAATGAACTCACGGAGGCGGGACATCAGGTTATCGGGCTGGCCAGGACAACAGAAGCGGAACAATACCTCCAGCAGAGGGGCGTTCAGGCGTACAAGGGAAGTTTGGAACATCCTGAAACCCTGACAGCAGGAGCTTCACTGGCAGATGCCGTGATTCATTGTGCATTTGATCATAACTTCGAAAAATTTGCCGAAAATTGCCTGAAGGAACGTGAAGCAATCAAAGCGTTGGGGGCAGGTTTACAAGGCTCTGACCGGCCGCTGATCATTACGTCCGGTACCGGATCCGGTGACGCCGGTGACGGGCTTCCGGCCAGAGAATCGGTGTTTAATTCTGACCACCCTAACCCGCGTATCGTGTCGGAACTGGAGGGACAGAAATTACTGTCTCAGGGAGTGGACGTACGCATTGTACGTTTACCTCAGGTCCATGATACCACCCGGCAAGGCCTGCTATCACCTTACGCCGCCTGTTGCGTACGACAAGGTAAAGTTGCCTGCGCCAATGATGGCAGTAACCGCTGGCCGGCGGTCCATGTCAGTGATGCCGCTCGCCTGTATGCGCTGGTACTGGAGCACGGACAGAAAGGGCAACGCTATAACGCGGTCGCTGAAGAAGGGGTCACCAGTGATCTGATTACTCAGGCACTGAGCAAGGGACTGAATTTGCCACGGGTATTTATCAGTGGTGATGAACTGCAGGCATTTTTTGGCTGGATGAGTATGTTTGCGGATAAAGATATGCCGGCTTCAGGGGCATGGACTCAGCAGCAACTCGGCTGGCATCCGCGAGGTCCCGGGCTGATTGAAGATTTATCCAGTATGGACTATCGCCTGCTTACCGGGGAAGCCGTATCCTGACCATTTATACGGCAACGGATATCACCCTTGGCGACCCTGTCAGATACTGAAACCGGCTCCCGGGAGTGGATGCCGGTCACCAGATACTGTGTTCGGTTTAAAATCACTGTGTCGCCGGAACGGCTATTTTTGCCAGAACGGGTTAAGCAGCGCGGTAATCAACGGAAGCTCCATCACTCCGTCCCGGGCCAGAAAATGTCCGTGGTCAGGCAGGGCATAAAAAGGGGCTGAAAGCTGCTGACTTAACCGTAAAGAATATTCCGGCGGAACTATCTCATCATTAAGCGAACCGATCACCACCCGCTTTGGGATCCGGGCTATCAGTGAGTCAGCATCAAGAGGGACACGGGTGAAACTGTCTAACATTTCCAGCCCTGAGACAGTTTCGTTGAATCCTGATACCAGCAATAATCCACCTGCTACGGCCCCGGGATAACGTTGTGTCAGATAATTAAGCAAAGTGATACACCCCAGGCTGTGCCCCACCAGCCAGAAGTTTTCATCCGGCTCACCGATACTGTCTTCCAATGCATCTAACCAGGATTCGGGTTGCGGCGCCTGTGAATCCGGCAAACGGGGAACCGTGACATTCAGACCTGACTGTTCGGCCTGTTGCTTCAACCAGGGAAACCAGTGATGTTCCGGAGCCGCCATAAACCCATGGACAATTACCAGTCTTTTTTCTGACATATTTTTGTTCTCCGTTGCGCACTGATGGTCTCCGACTGACCAGAAGGATACCGGCAACAGTTTGTATCTGCGAAGATATTTTCACAACTATCAAATAATGCAAAGCATGTGACCTGAGCGAAACAGGCAATGGCGGAAAGGGTGCGGCTGACAGAAACCTAATACTCCCCGGTTCCCGGAGACTTTATCCCCGGAGGTATGATGCAAGCGATACCCTGAGGATCACTGGCTGATCCGTTGAACTCCAGTATCTGCGGGTACGTGAAAGTGATTTATCAGAGTCTGGCGTGTTCACGCTTTCTGGCGTGCATAAAACAGAATAAAGGGACCGGAAGGGTCACCAGTAACAATATCCAGACCAGGGTGTAGACGGCATCGACGCCATCGTTTTGCAGATTGGTATATAACTTAACCGGCATGCCTTGCGGGAAATAAGCAAAAATCATCACGATGCCAAACTCACCCACCGCCCGAACCCATGCCAGTGAGACTGCCGATGCCAGCCCTGAAGCCGACAATGGCAGAACCAGATAGCGAAATCGTTGAAACGGTCTGGCTCCCAGTGTTTGTCCGGCTTCCAGCAACGTCCGGGGAACCGCAGTAAACGCCGCCCGGGCGGTCACAATAAAATAGGGTAACCCCCCATAGATTTGCGCGAGAATAAATGCCGCAGGATTGTTGACCAGTGTCAGGCCAAGAGTTGATAACCACTGCCCTGGCAAACTGTAAGGTCCCAGGGCTGAGATGAGCAGTATCCCCATCGCCAGCGGTGGCGTCATTAAAGGTAACAGTACCAGTAATTCTGCCAGCCGTCGCAGACCACCTTCCCTGGTTGAGCTTGCCAGCCACCAAGCGACCGGTAAGCCAATTATCACAATCAGGATCAGTGATACCAGCCCATAGCCGACTGATACCAGTACCGAGCCTCCATCTCCGTAGGACAAACTAAAATTATCCCACGGAGTAATTCCCAGCAAGGTCGCGAAGGGCAATGCCAGCAGCAGAAGTGCCGGCATGGCCAGTAACATTATCAGAGTCAGTCGCGGGTGCATGCTACTCAGTACAATGCCTTACCTTTAGGTTCAGCATAGCCACTGTCGTGGAATAACTTCTGCCCCTGCGCTGAACGCATGAAATCAACAAATTTCTCCCCCTGATCGACCCCATTTGGCGCATTTTTCAGCACAGCAGCGTAATAAACCAGTGGCTGAGTATGCAGTACTTTATCCCGGCCTTTACTGTCTTTAATGGTGAAGCTAACCGTGTCGTACCACTGTTTTTCCATGTCCGGATTACTGAGATTAATTTCGTCAGGGAACTTCAGATAAGGAAGTTTTGCTGAAATCACCTCACTTTCGTAGCCTGCTGCCGCATCCACCTGACCGCTTTCCAGCCGGGTCAGTAATCCGCCTTCCAGGTTAACCTGGCGTGGGTTCTGTACTCCACCGAGGATCTTATTGGCGATGCCGGGCTGTTTATAATATTTTTCTGCCAGCAGCAATGTGAATACTATATTTTGCCCTTTAGGATCGAGGTAAGGATCGGTACGACCAAATTGTAGTCCTGGCGTCGCCAGCACTTTCAGCCAACTGCCATCATTACGACTATTGGCAGCCGCAAACTCAGCGGCATATTTACTTTTCGGGTTATAGGCAATCACCATACTGGTACTGGCCACGGGCACCGCATTATCGATTAAACCAGCATCTTTGAGGATCTGCATCGGTCCCGGGGTGATAGAAACAAATACATCTGCAGTAACTTTATGACTGGCCAGTAATCGAGCCATCCCGTAAGCACCCTGCCCCTGCCCCTGATAGGTTCCGTGCTGCTGGCTGGCAAATGCCGGCCCCAGAGACTGATCCATAACTTTGCCCATCGAACCGGCATAAGTCACACGAATATTATCTGATGCCAATGCAGGCATGCTGACAGACAGAGCAACTAATAGTGAACAAAGAACCCTGGACATACTCTACAGCCCCTTTCGATATATAATAAAATATATAGCGATTATCCTGACAACCCTGCAGGAACACAATGTATTTATGCCGGTTTTTTGCGCGGTTTGCAGGGCTGCTCACTCTTCTCCGGTTAATGGGTGCTGCTAATATGTTTGCTGGTTAAAACCGGTAAATCATCCTGAGGGTGTTCCAGCTCTTTAAGAATACCGCAGTCGCGGGTTGGCTGGCTGTCATGGCAAGAGTCGCGTAAATCCGCGAGTTGCTTTTCCAGTGCCTGCAGCTCGGTAATTCTGGTTTGTACATGACAAAGATGTTCATTAATCAGCTGATTGATGACATTACAATCTGCTTCAGGATGGCTGCGGGCCTGTAATAACTGTTTGATTTCATCCTGTGCCATATCCAGAGTCCGGCAACGGCGAATAAACATCAGAGTGTCCAGATGCTGCTGATCGTAATAGCGATAATTATTATTCTGATCACGCAGGGCCTTCTGCAGCAGCCCTTCTTTCTCGTAGTAGCGGATAGTACCGACACTGCATAACGATAAACGCGCCAGTTCACCAATTTTCATTTTTTCTCCTTTGCGTCTTGACCCTATAGCGACTACAGGGTTTTTACTGTCAGGGTTAAGTTACACCCGCCAGGAGAAATTATGAACAGTTACATAAAAAATAAAAAATCAATTAATAAAAATCACGCCCATGGTTCTCATAGATCCCATGGATCCCATCACCGTGGAACCAGGGATTCCCACAACCACGGCCACTCCCATGACCGTCAGGACTCCTTCGACCAGGGTCATTCTCATGATCGCCGGGATTCCCACAGCCACGGCCACTCCCATGATAGTCAGGACTCCCGTGACCAGGGTCATTCTCATGATCACCGGAACTCTCGCCGCCACGGCAATTCCCACGGCCACCGGGGTTCGCATAACCGCCGTGGCTCGCGGGGTTCCGGGGGGATATTCAGCCGGATTAAACAGGCTATCTTCAAACCACAAAACAACGGAGGCCAGCAGTGCTGTTCTCATACCGTCCCGGTACTGAACGAATTACCCAAGGGCGAAACCACCGCTACCGGTACTGTGACGGCTATCCGTATTATGGAGATGGACTGTCCGGTAGAAGAAAATCTGATCAACGGTAAGCTTAATCAGATGCCAGGAGTATTCAGTCTGCAGTTTGATCTGATGCAACGAATACTCACCGTGACCCACCAGCAGGATAAAACCGACGAAATATTACAGGCCATCCGTTCACTCGGGTTTAAGCCGGAGCTTCCCGGTGACAGGGCAACCTCATCATCTGACCCTGCCCCCCGGACCCGCTACTGGCCACTGGTCATGGCGGGGGGGCTGGCACTGGGTGCTGAAGCGCTTAGCTGGCTACAATTTCCCTATGCATTACAGGCGGTCTGTGCACTTGCAGCAGTACTGCTGGCCGGGCTGAAGACCTACAAAAAAGGCTGGATTGCGGTCAAAAACTTCAATCTGAATATCAATGCGCTGATGAGTGTTGCGGTCACCGGGGCGCTGTTATTACAGCAGTGGCCCGAAGCCGCCATGGTGATGGTGCTGTTTAATATTGCCGAACTCATTGAAGCCAAAGCCCTTGACCGCGCAAGAAATGCGATTGATACATTGCTAAAACTCGCTCCGGAATCAATGACCGTTCAACAACCGGATAACAGCTGGCAGTCCATGCATCCCAAAGATGTACCGCTTGCCGCCATCGTGCGGGTTAAGCCCGGAGAGAAAATTGGCCTGGACGGTATTATTGTCAGGGGCAATTCTGCGATTAACCAGTCAGCCATTACCGGAGAAAGTCTGCCGGTAGAGAAAAAACCGGAGGATCCGGTATTCGCCGGCACTCTCAATGAATCCGGCAGTTTCGATTATAAAGTCACCTCTCTGGCACAAAATACTACCCTGGCAAAGATCATCCGTTCGGTGGAGTCAGCCAGATCCGGTAAGGCGCCGACCCAGCGTTTTGTTGACCAGTTTGCACGGATTTATACACCGGCTATTTTTGTTCTGGCGCTGGTTGTCGCACTGTTCCCGCCACTGTTCTTAGGCCTGCCCTGGTCGTTATGGATTTATAATGCCCTCGTAATGCTGGTGATTGCCTGCCCCTGTGCACTGGTTATTTCTACCCCGGTCACTCTGGTCAGCAGCCTGACTGCGGCAGCACGGATGGGGATTCTGGTGAAAGGCGGTGTTTATCTGGAACAGGGTAAAAAACTGCAGTGGCTGGCTCTGGATAAAACCGGCACGCTGACACAAGGCAAGCCTGAGGTCACTGACTTTATCACTCCCGGGGAGGCAGACAGCGAGCAGCGATTAAATATTGCCGCCAGTCTGTCAGGGTATTCCGATCACCCGATGTCTGAGGCTATCACCCGCTATAATCCGGCGGGACAGTCGTTAAACATTAACCAGTTTACCTCAGTCACCGGCCAGGGGATTGCCGGGCAGATCGAAGGGGAAGATTACTGGCTGGGAAATCGACGGTTACTTGAATCACAGGGTATCACGATGACTGATAGTGATGGCCAGTTTAAGTCACTGGAGAGCCAGGGAAAAACACTGGTATTCCTCGGCAGCAAACGTGGATTACTGGCGATATTTGCCCTGGCAGATACCGTCAAACAGACCAGCAAACAGGCGATTGAAGAACTTCATCAGTTGGGAGTAAAAACCCTGTTACTGTCCGGTGATAACCCTTTTGCGGTAGAAGAAATAGCCCGCCAGGTAGGGATAGATCAGGCCAGAGCACAACAATTGCCGGACGATAAATTACTGGCCATTGAAGAGTTCAGCCGTCAGGGCGTGACCGGAATGGCCGGGGACGGTATTAACGATACCCCGGCACTGGCCAGGGCGGATATCGGTTTTGCCATGGGTATCGCCGGAACAGATACCGCCATCGAGACGGCAGATGTGGCCTTAATGGATGATGATTTACGGAAAATCCCGATGTTTGTCCGGTTATCCCGAAAAAACGGACAGATTCTGGTCCAGAATATCTCCATAGCGCTGATAATAAAGCTGGTATTTCTGATTCTGACCTTGGTCGGTTCAGGAACATTGTGGATGGCAGTATTTGCCGATGTCGGAGCCAGTCTGCTGGTTGTCGCTAACGGGTTAAGGATCCTGCGTTACTCAGCCAAAGCCTGAACCATCAGCCGGAAATATCAGTAAGATCACGACGTGAAGAACGCTGTGGATCTTAAAAAACGGTGTTCCTTACTGTGCTTGTCACTGAGTTGTAAGGAACACCGTTTTATTTTTCCGGATACGCGCGGAAGTTGTCACTCATCATCCTGCCAACGCATATAAAAGCGCAGACTACACTCCGGGGAGCGATTTTAAAGCTGTAATAAAAGATGTTATTGTGGATATGTGTTACCAGGGTTATTGCGCAAACTGGATATCGAAGTTTTAGGCCAGAATGATACAGACCTTGCCATCAGACTAATTTCATCAACACCCAGAATAAATAAGTATGAAAATGGCCACCACAGAATTTCTTATCTTAAGAGGGTTGTAGAGTGAAAAAGATTATTTTTTTTATAACGTTAGCCATATCCCCCTTCGCTTTGGCAACCCCCCCTTCCGGTACTGATAATACCACCACTGTTCAGTTAGCCATTCATTCCTGTTACGGAACGCAGGAGGCTGGTATCTGTCTTCAATCTGTTCTGGATAAAGAGAAAAAACAAAATAGTGAAGCATGGACTCAACTGGCTAATGGATTAAAGGACGCAGGGAATAAAAAAGAAATCCTGGAAAACCTCACAGCAGGAAAGAAAGCCTGGGAAATAAGTTTACGGCACGACTGTGAGGCAGCAGGATTGATGAACACCAAAGACAGCACTGCCTATAGTAATGATCTAACCGCATGTCTCGCCAGTCACTACGCATTCAAAACTGCGTTTTATCAGAGTCTGAATACCCAGGGAGATGATGCCGGTGAGAAAAAACTGCTGGAAGAGTACAGGAAAAATAAAAAGAAATAGCGTTATCAACAGGCTGTCAGTCTTACCATTTCTGACCAGGCCACAGCACTTCAGAAGGAGAAACGAAAAGGGCCACGTCATTGCTGACATGGCCCTGAATAGTGGCGGAACGGACGGGACTCGAACCCGCGACCCCCTGCGTGACAGGCAGGTATTCTAACCAACTGAACTACCGCTCCGCTTCATTCCCCGTCGGGAACGAGGCGAATATTAATGGCCTTCACTCAGCCCGTCAATGGTTTTTCTTCAGCAATCAATGTGTTTGCCGTTTTTTTAGTCTCTTTGGGCATAATCTGTCATATGCCACTAAACACGCCACAGACAACTGCCTCCTTTTTTAAGAACCAGGTCGAGGCGTGATTCGTGGGCCGCGATTTCGTCAGCATCTGCACGAATCACCCGCAGTCCCCCACTGCTTTGTACTTCGCGGTGCATGATACCCTGATCAGCACTTTGGTTAGCATCTGCGTCAGAGGCAAATGTCAGTGACGTTTGCCCGCCGGTCATTGCCAGATAGACATCAGCAAGAATCTCGGCATCGAGCAATGCGCCATGCAGCGTACGCTTGGTATTATCGATATCAAATCGTGAACAAAGCGCATCCAGGCTGTTCCTCTTACCTGGGAACATCTTACGCGCCATCAACAGGCTATCGGTTACCTGACAAAAAGTTTCTGTCTTTTCCAGTCCGCGGTTCAGTTTCCCGAATTCATAATCCATAAAGCCGATATCAAACGAGGCATTATGAATGATCAGTTCAGCACCACGAATGTAATCCAGAAATTCATCGGCCACCTGAGAAAACAGCGGTTTATCCACCAGGAACTCATCAGATATCCCGTGAACTCCGAACGCTTCAGGATCCACCAGCCGGTCTGGTTTCAGATACACATGAAAATTATTTCCGGTGAGGCGGCGATTGATCACTTCGACCGCACCAATCTCGATGATGCGGTGGCCTTCATAATGTACACCGATCATATTCATACCGGTGGTTTCTGTATCGAGAACGATTTGGCGGTTTTTTACTGTGCTCATAGGGGCCGTTTATGTCAGACTTGGATTTTTCACAACAGGAAGTCTACCAGAGATGCGCAAACAGGTAGAAATTTTCACCGACGGTTCCTGCCTGGGCAATCCCGGCCCGGGCGGTTACGGTGCTATTTTACGCTACGGACAACATGAGAAAGAATTCAGTCAGGGTTATCGTCTGACGACCAATAACCGGATGGAACTGATGGCAGCGATTGTCGCGCTGGAGGCCCTGAAAGAAGCCTGTGATGTGACTATCAGTACCGACAGCCAGTACGTACGTCAGGGCATAACTCAATGGATATTCAACTGGAAAAAACGGGGCTGGAAAACCGCAGATAAGAAACCGGTCAAAAACGTTGATCTGTGGCAACGGCTGGATCAGGCATTACAGGGGCATACCATTGACTGGCAATGGGTCAAAGGCCACGCTGGTCACCCTGAAAATGAACGCTGCGACGAACTGGCGCGCCAGGCTGCCGGTAAAGCTGACCTTGAAGATACCGGTTATTCCGTTTTATCGTGATCTGAGGCCTCAGATAACTGTCGCGTGACATTGACGGCAGTTCTTATTCTTGGCCGACTGGCAGCTAATTTACTTCGGGTTGGAGTCAGCGGCCAGGTCCGCTTTCTGGCCATTAAGATATTAATGCATCCCAGCGCCGGCAGATGGGCACTGATTAATTTACCGCCCTGTTGTTTCCAGGGGACAACCTGAAACCGGCTGCGGCAAATAATTTCATAATTAAGCAGGCCCAGCCAGTCAACCAGTCGCCCCTGGCTGAACATCCGGCCATTCCAGGGAGTGCGCCGGTGCAGGCCCGGCACAATTTTACCAACACCCAACAGGCTGTATGGGTTGAAACCACTCAGGATAATCCAGCCATCATCAATCAACACCCGGTCGGCTTCCCGAAGCACCTGATGCGGATCCTGGCTCCAGCTCAGGGTATGCGCCAGTAGACAGGCATCCACCGACTTACTGAGAAATGGCAGCTGGCCGTATTCCCCTGCCACTCCGCCGACTGCAGATGACGGGCTGACATCGACCTGATGGCTGATGGCACAACTGCGGGTATCAATAGTGCTGCTCAACTGACCAATTTTAAGCAGATGTGTACCATACAGTTTATTCAGGTAAGGTTGCAGGTGATAATTCAACGCGTCGTGAAAGTAGTTGCCCCAGGGCATTTCATCCCATCGTTCAGGGGCGGTCAGAATTTGGCGTGTTTTCGCAGGCTTCATGTTTTACCATCATTAAAACATTCAGAATTATGAGAGGCGAGTATGAGTCTTCACCGTTTGAATCTTACCAGTATCCCCGCTCTTCACGATAACTACATCTGGGTGCTCAGCGATTCCCGGGGCCAGTGTATTATCGTTGACCCCGGAGAAGCTCAGCCAGTGACAGACACTATAGCAGCAAATCAGTGGCAACCCGTTGCTATCTTGCTGACTCATCATCACAGTGATCACGTAGATGGTGTCGCCGAACTAGTGAGTAAATGGCCAGACCTGGTGGTCTATGGCCCGCAGGAAACACAAGATAAAGGTGCCACACAACTGCTCCGTGATGGGAGTACCATCACAATTCTTGAACATGAGTTCAGTGTAATTGCCACCCCCGGCCATACCGAAGGACATATTTCTTACTATAGCGAACCTTATCTTTTTTGTGGCGACACAATGTTTTCCGGCGGTTGTGGCAGACTTTTTGAAGGCACTCCGGAACAGATGTATAATTCTTTTCAAAAACTTAATCAGCTACCCGC
The DNA here is from genome assembly GCF_002345795.1 of Tatumella sp. UBA2305. Lineage (NCBI taxonomy): Bacteria > Pseudomonadati > Pseudomonadota > Gammaproteobacteria > Enterobacterales > Erwiniaceae > Tatumella > Tatumella sp. UBA2305. Next base: position 11,840 of record NZ_DDVT01000016.1, on the reverse strand, counting down.
AGACACACTCATATGCTGCGCACATGAATATACCTTATCAAATATGGCCTTTGCCGCCTCCATATGGCCGGATAATCAGACAATTCTCGCCTATAACCATAAAATTAAGCAGTTACGCGATAATAGTCTCATTACTCTGCCTTCAACCCTGGCGACTGAACGTGAAATTAACGTTTTCCTTAATACCCATAACGCTGATTTACAAAGAAATATACTGCCTGAAGTAAATTTACCACCGGCATCACAAGTTTTTGCAGCTCTGCGCCATAAGAAAGACAACTATTAATTTTTTTCATTGTGTTGTGCCGTTGTGTCACGTATGATTGCTCGTCTTTTAATCTACTATCAACGATGACACATACATGAAGGCTAAAGCGATTTTATTCGCCTCGGTCTTGCTGGTGGCATGTCAGGCGTCAGGGAAAGATGCTGATATACCAGTCCAGCATGCACAGAGTCTGTCTTCGGCTGGTCAGGGAGAAAATGGTAAGTACGGTGAGCGAATGTTGTCACCGCGATGGCAGGATGATGGAACTGATATCGCACAAGACAAAAATCTCTGGGCTACCATTAGTGACGAGTTGAAGATGGGGATTCCGGATAACAGCCGAATCCGTGAACAAAAAAATAAGTATCTGAAAAATAAGAGCTATCTCCACGATGTAACATTACGGGCAGAACCGTACATGTACTGGATAGTCGGGCAAATACAGCAACGTAAAATGCCGATGGAACTGGTACTACTACCCATAGTGGAGAGCGCTTTTGATCCGCATGCAACTTCATCTGCTAATGCCGCAGGCATCTGGCAGATTGTGGCCAGCACGGGTCGGAACTATGGACTGAAACAAAACCAGTGGTATGACGGTCGCAGAGATGTGGTTGCGTCAACGCGTGTTGCTCTGAATATGCTGCAGCGCCTGAATAAGATGTTTGACGGTGACTGGCTGCTGACCATTGCTGCTTATAACAGCGGTGAAGGTACAGTATTAAAAGCTATCAAACAAAATAAGGCTCGTGGAAAACCCACCGACTTCTGGCACTTATCACTGCCGAAAGAGACAACGGTTTACATCCCGAAAATGCTGGCATTAAGTGAGATACTGAAGAACAACAGGCGTTATGGTGTCCGCTTGCCGGCAGCGAACGAAAGCCGTGCACTGGCGCGTGTCGAAGTTGGTCAGCAAATTAAGTTGACTCAGGCAGCTGAAATGGCAGGCATCCCGATTTCACGATTGAAGAGTTTTAATGCCGGGTATAAAAAAGGGACCACTGCTCCCCAGGGACCACAGTACATTATGGTACCAAAGTCCCATGTTGAGCAGTTGAAGATGTCTCTGGCTTCAACGGATATTAAGGCTATTCAGCCTGAGTTGATGGCTAATAATGACAACATATCGCAGCCGCGCAGTTACAGAGTTCGTCGCGGAGATACACTATCTGCGGTAGCCGCCAAAACAGGTATCAGTGTTCGTTCTCTGAAATCACTGAATAATCTGAGAACGGCAGCGTTAAGACCGGGACAGACGCTGAAACTCGGTTCTGGTAATTCCAGAGCGAGCCAGCTGGCAGATAATGGAAACAGTATCACCTATAACGTTCGCAAGGGTGATTCTCTTTCCAGCATCGCGTCACGGCATGGCGTAAACATCAAAGATGTATTACGTTGGAATGCGCTACTGTCGGATGAAAGTTCATTACGACCAGGCGATAAACTGACTTTGTTTGTAAATAACAGTTAGTTTTTCTGCAAAAAAGGGCTGACAAATGTCAGCCTTTTTTTATTCCCGCAGCAACCTCTGACTCTGCTCAGAACAAAAACTCGGCCTGTAATGGATTATGGTCAGAGGCTGAAGTTTCCAGCACCGAGGCCTGTTTAACTTCCATATTTCGGTAGAAGATATAATCCAGTGGCCGTCCAAAAGCTTTACGGCGCAAGTCATGGGCAAAGATCACCTCACGTAGCCCCAACTGGCGCATAAACTTATAAAGCACGTGAATACGTTGCCGGCTCCAGGCATTAAAATCCCCAGCCATCAGGACCGGGCCATTATGATGTTTAATCTGATCACCAATCACTGCCAGCTGCTTACGATAAATATCAATCCCAAGACTAAAGTTGACCGCATGAATATTTACCACCATCAACATCTTTCCGCCAGCCAGCGGATAGGCAGTGACCAATGCTGATTTCGCCAGACGCAGCAGAGGTTCACGTTCACGCAACGGACAGCAATATACAGCATGAGCAGACGCCAGTGTCATGACTCCGGAAGGATGCTGAGGCAGTACCAGAGCCGGAACCTGATCGGCGGCAAGGTAGTGAGTGGTAGCAAACTGAATTAACTCCGGGGTGGTTTGTGCTTCCTGCAGTAACACCAGATGAGAATCTTTACCAAAATCTCTCAGTACCGATTGCCACTCTGCACGTTGTTGCTTAAAAATATTCCATACCAGCACCTTCAACCGGGCTTCCGCAGTCAATGGTGTCCCCGCAGGCAGTGCCTTCCCGACATGTAACAGGGCTGCTGGCGGAAAAGTACGTTCCACTGGCTGTCCGGCGACATATCTCATGGCATAAGTCTTTTTCTGCACGTTAGCGTTTGCTCTTGTCAAAAACCGGGTTCATTTCCATTACTCTGTTATAGGGATTTTATGCCCGGGTTTCAATCAGCAACCGTCAACTGCTTTATGTCGCCACACTTTAAATCCATAAAGGCCGGTAATCACCGGCCTTTTTCTCTCCCCTAAGTTCTGACCGTACCCCGGTGCCGTTGGTCCAGCCGCCCCCCGGCAATAACCATCACCAGAGCCACCAGTACAATAATTGCGCCAACCCACGGAGTCTCAGACAATCCGTAATGAGTGACAATCTGGCCACCGACCAGTGATCCCAGCGCAATTCCGACATTAAAAGCAGCAATATTCAGCCCTGAAGCCACATCCACCGCCCCCGGGGTAATTTCTTCTGCTTTTTGTACCACATAGACCTGCAGCCCGGGTACGTTAGCAAAAGCGAAAATACCCATCAGTAATACTGTAATCAGAGCCGGATACTGAAGTGATGCCGTCATCTGAAATACCAGCAATAAAACCACCAGGCCAGTAAAGATAATGGTTAACGCCGGAACAGGGCCTCTTTTATCAGCCAGTCGCCCTCCCCACAGATTGCCGATCGCCACTGAAATCCCATAGCCCAATAAAATCAGACTGACCGCAGAGGGCGAGAAGCCTGCCAGTTCCTGCATCATCGGGGCAAGGAAAGTAAAGGCAGTAAACACTCCGCCATATCCCAGCGCAGTAATGGCATAAATCAGTAACAAACGAGGATGCGTCAGTACACTGAGTTGCTGTTTTACACTCACCGTAGCGCGCTGAGGAATGTCAGAGGGTACCAGCAGCAGACTGGCGACTAAAGCTATCAGCCCAATAAAGGAAACCGCCAGGAAAGTTTCGCGCCAGCCAAAATGCTGGCCAATAAAGGTTCCGAGCGGTACGCCGGTCACCAGAGCAACTGTCAGTCCCCCGAACATCAGAGCTATCGCTGAAGCAGCTTTCTCTTTTGGGACCAGGCTGGTTGCAATGGTGCTACCTACTGAAAAGAAAACTCCGTGTGCCAGCCCCGTCAACAAACGGGCAATCACCAAGGTTTCGTAATCCGGGGCCAGCCAGGCCACCAGATTACCCACAGTAAACAGTCCCATCAGGCCAACAAGCAGTAATTTACGTGGCATTTTTCCTGTCAGAGCCGTCAACAAAGGAGCTCCGACGGCAACCCCGACGGCATAGATAGATACAAGTAATCCTGCAAGTGGTATTCCAATCGACAGTTGATCAGCAATAGCGGGAATCAGACCGACTATTACGAATTCGGTGGTCCCTATGGCAAATGCACTGATAGTCAGTGCGAGTAGTGCTAAAGGCATTTTTATCTCCGGAACTTCTGTTATTAAGATGACGCGAAGTATCCCGCTATGTTTAAATGACAAAAATACCTATAATCTCAATTGAATTTTGCTACCGGAGCAATAATGAAAGCCTCCTCTGAAGAAATGGCCATTTTTGTCGCGGTTGTCGAAAGCGGCAGTTTTAGCCGTGCAGCAGAACAGCTGGATATGGCCAATTCTGCTGTCAGTCGCTCGATTAAGAAGCTGGAAAATAAATTTAATATCAGTCTGCTGAACCGGACGACGCGCCAGTTAAGCCTGACCCGTGAAGGGGAACGCTATTTTCGTCGCGCCCAGGCTATCCTGCAGGAAATGGCTTCTGCCGAAAGTGAATTGCTGGAAAGCCAGCAGGTCCCGGTAGGCAATTTAAGTATTGATGCCGCTACGCCGGTTCTGCTGTATCTGTTAAACCCGTATATTGCAAAATTTCGTCAGCGTTATCCGCAGATTAATCTGTCACTGATCTCATCCGAGACGTTTATCAATCTGATTGAACGTAAGGTAGATATTGCTATCCGGGCGGGAACCCTGAGTGATTCGACACTACGGGCAAGGCCTCTGCTGACCAGCTACCGGCGTATTGTTGCTACCCCTGCTTATCTTGCTGAATGGGGCACACCGAAAACTCTGGATGAATTAAGCCAGCATCGTTGTCTGGGGTTTACTGAACCCGCCTCTCTTAATTTGTGGCCTCTTCAGGTCGCTGACGGAGAGTTGTTACCGGTGACTGTAACGATGAGTTCAAACAGCGGTGAAGTCATTAAACAACTGTGCCTGCAGCACAATGGCATCGCCTGTCTGTCCGATTTTATGGTGGATGATGAGATTGCCCGTGGAGAACTGGTCGTTTTACTGGCTGACAGCACTCAGCCAGTAGGGATGCCGGTGAGTGCTGTATTTTACAGTGATAACGCGGTCAGTAGCCGGATCCGCGCTTTTATCGATTTCATTAGCAGCGAACTGGCTGCGCGTCAGACTTAGTCCCAGTCTGGTGCCAGGCCTTCAGGGCTGACCAGACGGTTACCGGACTCCAGTGCAGCAATTGCAGCATTGTCGTCAGCATCCAGTTTAAGTGAGACAGCCTGCAGATTACTCTTCAGGTTCTCTGCTTTTGTCGAAGAGGGAATGACTGAGTATCCCAGTCCCATGGCCCAGGCAAGGATGACCTGAGCCGGAGTCGCATTGTGTTTTTCTGCAATCCGGCCAATCACCTCTGATTTCAGCGCTTCACCATAAGCCAGAGTCATGTAAGAGGTGATGTGGATTCCCAATTTTTTCGCATAATCAACTACTTTCTGGTTTTGCAGGAAAGGCGATAACTCTATCTGGTTAGTGGCAATATTCTCCGCACCAATCGCGTCTACCGCCTGCTGCATCAGATCAATGGTAAAGTTAGAAATACCAATCTCCCGGGCCAGGCCTTGAGCTTTTGCCTCTGCCAGAGCCTGCATCGTTTCTGCGACAGAAACCGCCTGACCAGGTGATGGCCAGTGGACCAGTACCAGATCAGCATAACTGGTCTGTAATTTTTCCAGGCTGAGCTTCAGGCTGTCGATCAGCTTGTCAGCGCCAAGGTTCTCAACCCATATTTTAGTGGTCAGGTAAATATCCTGGCGAGGCACACCACTGTCGCGAATTGCTTCACCCACCGCAGCCTCATTATCATAGATTTGCGCCGTATCAACCGCCCGGTATCCCAAAGCCAGAGCCTGAGTGACAGAGGCTTTGACCACTTCATCTTTCAGACGGAAGGTACCTAAACCAAACATTGGAACAGTCATTGTATTTTCTCCTGTAGAAGTTATGGGATAAGTATTGCAACCCTTGCCGTGCGAAAAAATGACATAATTGTCATAATATTTTTGCGAAATCAGCAACAATAAACCCATCCTGCCAGCGGATGATCTCATAACATCGTCAAAAAGCGCCCTTAGAAATTAAAAAACATCTTAAAAATAAGACACCTGCATACTTATTCAATAAACACATAAGCTTTTGATAAATTAATAGAAAGTGGTTATATCAATAATCACTAACATCTTCTGTTTTGTTATTTCTCCGTGCGGTTTTTCCGATTTAGCATCAAATCTTTCAAGGGGAGAACACCATGCAAAAAACCGGAAAGATTGTCCTGGCACTCAGTGCCTTAGCTTTATCCTTATCAGCGCAAGCTGAAAATATTGTGGTGGGTTATCAGACAGGGGTTGACCCTTCGAAAGTCCCGCAAGCGGCTGGCACCTATGATAAAGAAATCGGCCAGAAGCTGGACTGGCGCCGTTTTGACAGTGGTCCGGGAGTGGTTTCAGCACTGGTTTCCGGTGCCATTCAGATTGGTGATTTAGGTTCCAGTCCTTTTGCGGCAGCAGTGTCGCGTAAGGTTCCGATTGTTGCCTTTCTGGTCGTGGATCAAATCCAGTCTTCAGAGGCCCTGGTGGTACGCAACGGCAGCGGAATCACCAGCCCTGCGGATCTTAAAGGAAAAACCATTGCCACCCCTTTTGTGTCGACCTCACACTTTAGCCTGCTGGGTGCGCTTAAACACTGGGGCATTTCAGATAAACAAGTAAAAATCGTCAATCTGCAACCCTTAGAAATTGCAGCCGCCTGGAAACGAGGTGACATTGATGGTGCCTTTGTCTGGGCTCCGGCACTCAGTGAAATTGAAAAGTCCGGGACAGTCCTGACCGACGCTGCACAGGTTGGGAAGTGGGGAGAACCAACATTTGAAGTCTGGGTAGCGCGTAAAGATTTTGCCGAAAAGCATCCTGAGATACTGAAGAAATTTGCTGCCGTCACTCTCGACAGTATCAGCGATTATCGTCAGCATCCGGAAAAATGGAGTGCGACCTCCGCAAACGCTGCGGCAACAGCTCGTCTGGTCGGTGTTAATCCGGCCGATGTTCCTGCGCTAATCGCGGGTAATAAATACCCTGATGCCAGTGAACAGGCGGGTCCGGAATATCTCGGCGGCGGAATAGCAAAAGCCACCAAAGCCACCGCAGAATTCCTGTTCCAGCAAAAACGGATTCCCGGGGTACTTCCTGACTACAGCCCGTATGTCAGCAGCCAGTACATTCCCGCATCACATTAACAGGGGAAAGCTATGAGCCGGTTAACCGCTAATAATATCAGCCTGTCCTATACCAAAGGCCGCTCGGTCCGCCCGATTATTCAGGATTTTTCCCTGAGTCTGGAACAGGGAGAAATCAATGTATTACTGGGGTCTTCCGGTTGCGGTAAATCGACAATACTGAATATCCTCGCCGGCTTCAAAGCCCCTGACGCAGGAATTGTCAGCCTTGATCATCAGCAACTGACGTCGCCTTCAGCCGAGCGTGCCGTGGTATTTCAGGATCATGCTCTGATGCCCTGGCTGAATGCTATTGATAATGTCGCCATCGGGTTGCGGATTAATGGCGTAAACAAGCAGGAAAGACGTCAGCAAGCCCTGCACTATCTTCAACTGGTTGGACTCGCGGATTACGCCAGTCATACAGTACGGGAATTATCCGGTGGTCAACGCCAGCGACTCGGTCTCGCCCGGGTGCTGGCCATCAAACCACGTTTTATTTTACTCGATGAACCTTTCGGTGCACTGGATGCACTAACCCGTGAGAAGATGCAGCAGTTACTTCTGCGTATCTGGAAAGAAACCGGTGTCGGCATTTTATTAATTACCCACAGTGTCGATGAAGGTCTGTTACTCGCCAGCAATCTACTGGTACTCAAAGGTCCGCCACTCGGTGTAATTGCCCGGTTTAACCCGGAATTTTCCCGCAGGTTCCATAACGGAGAAAGTGTCAGAACCCTGAAGGCTGAACATTCATTCTCTCAACAACGTCAGCAGATATTGGATCTGTTACTGGAGGAGAGTGATGACTAATAAAGCCATCGACCAGTTAGCCCGGCAAACTGTCAGCAGGAGTCCAAAAGCAAAATTTCGGTTGAGTGACCATCCGACATTAATTTCATTGTTCAGCATTGCGGTCGTGATCCTGTTTTGGGCCATCGCGCCTTATGCCGGATGGCTTAATCCGTTATTTTTCCCGACCATTCCGGAACTGCTGAAAGCATTTTCTACCCTCTGGCAACAGGGGTATCTGGATGTGACCCTGGGCCAGCATATTGAAGCCAGTTTGTACCGGGTGCTGGCCGCCCTGTTTTTCGCCCTGGTTACGGCACTACCATTAGGGATCCTGATGGGGTTAAACAAAATTGCCAAAGCGGTTGTTGATCCGTTTATAGATTTTTACCGCCCTGTCCCGCCACTGGCCTATTTACCGCTGATTGTTATCTGGTTCGGTATTGGCGAAGTGTCGAAAGTCCTGCTGATTTATCTGGCGATATTTGCCCCGCTGGTGATAGCGACATCAGAGGCGGTGCGTCGTGTTGACAGAAACCGGATTCAGGTCGTCAGGTGCCTGGGAGCAGGCTACGGTCAGGTGGTCCGGCTGGTTATTCTGCCCGCTATTTTACCGGACATTATTACCGGGCTTAGGATTGCTCTGGGGGTTGGCTGGTCTACGCTGGTTGCCGCAGAGCTTATTGCGGCGAACCAGGGGCTTGGGTTTATGGTGGAATCAGCGGCCCAGTTTCTCTCCACAGAGGTGGTCGTAGCAGGGATCATTATCATCGCGGTTATTGCATTAATAATCGAGTTTGGCTTACGCCAGGTTCAAAAATATTTCGTCAGTTGGAGTTTGCATGATGCCCAAAGTTAAACGGATTGCCAGTGCGCTGGGCGCAGAAATCAGCGGTATTGATTTATGCCAGGATCTTCAGGTCGAAGAGATAGAACTGATCAGACAATTATTGCTGGAGCACCAGGTCATCTTCTTCCGCAATCAGCCGGTAACCCCGGCACAGCAGGCACGTCTGGCCAACTATTTTGGTGACCTTCATATTCACCCGATTTACCCGTCTTCTCCGGAGAATCCGGAAGTCATGGTTCTGGACACTGAACTCAACGACTTACGTGATAATGCTCTCTGGCATACCGATGTGACTTTTATTCAGACGCCGCCGATGGCCTCACTATTAAGTGCCCGTCAGGTGCCAGAGTTTGGAGGAGACACATTGTGGGCAAGTTCCAGCGCCGCCTGGAACGCTCTTTCAGCGCCACTACAGGCACTGCTCGAACCATTACATGCCGAGCATGATATTACTTTATCATTCCCGGTCAGTCGTTTTGCCAGTACCCCGGAAGCCTCAGAACGGTTTGATAAAGCCAGACAGAACAATCCGCCAGTGATACATCCGGTAGTCAGAGTACATCCGGAGACCGGCGAAAAAGGGTTATTTGTCTCAGCAGGCTTCACCCGTAAAATTGTTGAGCTGAATGATAATGAGAGCCGGGCCGTGCTCGATTTACTGTTTGCTCAGAGCACTCAGCCAGAATTTTGTGTGCGCTGGCACTGGCAGCAATATGATCTGGTCATGTGGGATAACCGAATCACTCAACACTATGCCTGCGATGATTACCGTCCACAGCGCCGGGTGATGCACAGAGCCACTATCCTGGGAGACCAGCCAAAAGGTATCCACGGATAATTGCTTACGCCATAGACTGCCGGTAGGCTGAGTGCTAAATCCTACAGCTACCGGTAAGGTCTGCTTGTCTTATCAGATAACGTTTATTTTTTTCCGGATATTACCTCAGCTATCGTGCTGGTTATGATTCCAATCTCTCCACTTCTCCCTCAACAATCTGACATAACTTGCCCAACCATCACCACAGAAAATAGATATCGTCAGGCTCATCAATATTCAGGGAATTACCCTCTCAGGAAGTCGGTGATAGATGAAAAATATTTCAGAGAGATATGTTATTACGTCAACCATTCATAGATGTTTCGTCTGAATATAGCCAAATTTTGTGATACAGGTCATAAAAAAATGACATCACGGGCCGCAACTGTTATAGCTTGTAATGTGGTTTTTTAATTTACTTATATCTTTTAAGAATGAGGAGATGTGTAAACTTCGTACTAACCCCGTATTCAGAGACCATATTACCGGACAGATCACCGGTGATTCCCATATTACTCATCGCAAGGAAAATTCACCCAGTACACTTTAACTATAAAAGGTAATTATGACTGATCCACAGCTCAAACATTCCTCACCTGATACACCACCGACAGCCTCAGATTCTGCCGGAACCGAAGAAAACAGTACGACTTATTTTCTCAGCGCAGATGCCTTTCTGTTAACTGCAACCGGTATTGCTGCTATTGCAGGTTTTCTCTACGGGTATGATACCGGGATTATTTCCGGTGCCTTGTTACAAATCAGCCACGATTTTTCATTATCCGGCCAGGCTCAGGAACTGGTGACCAGCGCCATTCTGGTCGGTGCAGTCATCGGTGCTCTGGTTTGTGGCAAACTCTCAGCAACTATCGGTCGTCGCTATACCGTCATGACTGTCGCGGCAATCTTTGCCATTGGTGTGCTGGCCTCAGGCTGGTCAGACTCAGCCACTACACTGGCCCTGGCAAGAATTGTGCTCGGATTTGCCGTGGGTGGCGCCTCTCAGATAGTCCCTGTCTATATTGCAGAGTTGGCGCCATCACATAAACGTGGCCGGCTGGTGACCTTTTTTAATATTTCCATTGGTGTCGGGATTCTGACCGCAGGTCTGGTCGGTGCATTCCTGCAGGACATCTGGAGCTGGCGGGTGATGTTTTCCGTTGCAGCTATCCCGGCACTTATCCTGATGTTTGGCATGTTGCCACTCCCGGAAAGCCCGCGCTGGCTGGTTGGGCAGAAACGAACCCGTGAAGCACGTATCGCCTTAAACATGGTACGGGAGACTGATCGTGAAGTCCGGCATGAACTCAGAAATATTCAAAAAGTGCACGACAAAGCAGAACGGAAATCGACCCTGGGATGGAAAGACCTGAAACAACCCTGGATGCGGCCGGCGTTGTTTGCAGGCTTAGGCGTTGCGGCCTTTACTCAGCTCTCAGGTATCGAGATGATGATCTACTATACTCCGACTTTCCTGACGGATGCAGGATTCAGTCGTGCAGCTGCCCTGCATTCGGCCCTGGGAGTCGCGGCTATCTATCTGGTGCTGACGGTTATAGGTAAATTGCTGGTTGACCATCTCGGCCGCCGCACATTAACACTCTGGATGATGCCAGGCGCAATTATCAGCCTGTTACTATTAGGGATGGTATTTATTCTCGATAGTCACGGTGGAAACCACGGCTGGTTGGTGGTGAGTTGCCTGTTTGCTTTTATGGTGTTCAACTCTGGCGGTATTCAGGTGATCGGCTGGCTGATTGGTTCTGAAGTTTACCCTACCGGAATCAGAGAAAAAGCGACCAGCCTGCACGCAGCTATGTTATGGGGTTCAAATCTGTTGTTGACGGCTACTGCTTTATCACTGGTTAACCTCCTGGGGATTGGCGGGGCTATGTGGTTCTATGCATTACTGAATTTACTGGGTTTCCTGTTTATCTATTTTTTCGTACCGGAAACCAAAGGCCGTTCTCTCGAAGAGATAGAAATATCGTTGAAAGAAGGACATTTTTACCCACGACAGCAGCAAAATGAAGCTCAGTCTCAGGTACAGTCAGAGTCCTGAGTCCTGATATTCAGGACCTGCTTAGTTACCCAACCGGAAAATTATCTGAAATCCCCCTGTTCTGCAGGGGGATTTTTTACGTTTGCCCGTACGATACCCAGCCCGTGTATCTCTGCCTCAGTTTTCGCCACTCCGGGTCGCAATAACCTGACAAAGAAGACTCAATTGAGCGGTACCAATAATTCTTGCAGCAGGGAGGTAAAATATGAAGGCGAAAAAAAACCGCACATCGAAATGTGCGGTCTTCTTATGGCATATCAGATGGATATGCACTGTATAAAGTGGCGGAACGGACGGGACTC
>NZ_DDVT01000005.1:0-153965 GCF_002345795.1 Tatumella sp. UBA2305 | reverse complement strand
CGAGTCCCGTCCGTTCCGCCACCCTATTTAGGGGCGTAGTTCAATTGGTAGAGCACCGGTCTCCAAAACCGGGTGTTGGGGGTTCGAGTCCCTCCGCCCCTGCCAGAAAAATCAATCCTTTGCTAAGCAAAGGATTTTTTTTTGCCTGAAATTCACTTATCAGTACCCTCTGCTGACCGGATTTCACCGGTCATGTTACCTGTTATGCCATGTGAAGACCGGAAACTGTTAGCGGGAAACTACCGGAACCTTTAGCAGCTGTTTGAGTGCTGACTGTTGATCACTATTTTGCAGCCAGACAGCATACAGTGGCCGTATCACGGTAGCCGTATCTGCCACCTGGATCAGATCTTTGTACAGTGTTTGCCAGTATTCAGGCAGGAATGCACAGGCCTCCGTGGTACGCAGCAAGTCACGGGCGATGTGGGCTGAAGTGGTGGTCAGTACCGGGGTGTCTTCGTTACCGGACAGATAAAACTCATGCTGATGAAAATCGGCACCCCATTCCAGCTTGATATAGCGATATTTCTCCTTTTTCTCTGAATGTCGCGAGCGGAACAATGCCAGAGAAATATGGCCAATTTGTTGGCTGGATAACTCATCCATTTTTGGGGCTTCAGTAGTAATCAGTACATCGAGCTGTCTTTCATGAATCTGTTTAACCAGGAGGTGCCTTTGCGCGACTCTGGCCTCGATATGCAGATTCTCTCTGGTCTCATAGAGGCTCTTTAGCCACGGGGTCAGGTAGGCCTCCCATAGCGCAGTACTGGCACCAATGGTCAACTCATGGTGCGTGAGCGATAGTGATACCTCTTTTTTAGCAATTTGCCACGTATTCATCAGCGTTTCTGCATAAGGCAGCAAACGCTCCCCGGCAGAAGTCAGGCGTATGTTGTTGCGATGACGGGTGAACAGATTTACACCCAACTGATTTTCCAGTTGGCGGATGCGAAAACTTACTGCTGACTGAGTCAGATACAATGCTTCTGCAGCTCTTCCAAAATGGCGTGTTCTGCTTACTTCCAGGAAAGTTTTCAGCAATTCAGTGTCCACAATCACATCTCCAAAAATACTAATCGTAATGATTTAAATCTTTTGTTTTACACTTTGTCAAGCGTATCTAATACTCCGCGCCATAAATCACACGACCATAAAAGAGTTAGGAGCGTGTAAAATGACGGATAGCTTTACCACAACCAATCGCTTTTTTGATAACAAAAACTACCCGCGCGGGTTCTCACGCCACGGTGATTTTACCATTAAGGAAGCTCAGTTACTTGAGCGTCATGGCTTTGCCTTCAACGAACTTGATCTTGCTAAGCGTGAGCCAGTGACCGAAGAAGAACGCCGCTTTGTCGAAGTTTGCCGGGGTATACGTGAGCCGGAAACGGAAGCTGAACGTGTCTGGTCTAAATACATGGCCAGAATTAAACGTCCAAAACGCTTCCACACGTTGTCTGGTGGTAAGCCGCAGATGGATACTGTCGAAGAGTTTAATGACAGCGACGATTAAGACAGAATATCAGAAAGGGCCTGTGGCCCTTTTTTATGCCTGCTATTGGCAGCTCATGTCATGACTGCTGCTTATGCAGGCGCTGTAGTAACCTGTCCATCGCCCGGTAACTCAGAGCTTCCTGCAGATGCTGTCGGGAAATATCTGGCTGTTGCTGAAGGTCAGCCAGAGTTCTGGAAACTTTTAAAATACGCTGCCACGCCCTGACTGAAAGCCCGAGTGCCAGTAATGCCTGTTCAAGCCACTGTGCATCTGCAACGCTTAGCTGACAAAATTTTCTGACCTCTCTGTTATCCATTAACGCATTTACTTTTCCTGCTCTTCTCTGCTGGAGTTCCCGGGCTTTAATGACTCTTTGACGAACCCGGGCCGAAGACTCTGCTACATGGCGTTGCTGAGCAAGGGTTCCCGGGGGCAACAGGGGAACTTCAAGGGAAAGGTCAAACCGGTCCAGAAAAGGCCCCGAGAGGCGATTCAGATAGCGTAGCAACTGGCTGAGTGTCTGCCGCTGGTGAATGCCTTCGTAACTCCCTGAGGCACCAGGGTTCATGGCAGCTATCAGCTGAAATCTCGCCGGATAGGTAATTTTTGCCTTTGCCCGGGAAATGGCGATGATGCCTGATTCCAGAGGTTCTCTCAGTGAGTCGAGCGATTTGCGCTGAAACTCCGGCAGCTCATCAAGAAACAATACTCCATTGTGAGCTAACGAGATTTCTCCCGGCAGAGGTAGCGAGCCACCGCCAACCAGAGCAAACATCGATGAACTATGGTGTGGAGCGCGAAAAGGGCGATCGGTACAGAGTGTTGCAGGGGGAATATCCCGACTCAGGCTTAGCAGTGCGGTACACTCAAGTGCCTCATCACGACTGAGTGGTGGAAGAATGCCAGGAAGTCTGGTTGCCAGCATTGTTTTTCCGGTTCCTGGCGGGCCTATCAACAGCAGATTATGGCCACCTGCAGCGGTGATCTCCAGTGCGCGTCTGGCGTGTTGCTGGCCAATAATATCCTGCAGATCCGGGTACTGGCGACGCGGGACGGGCAGGTTATTTTCAGCCTTTGGCAGTTCACTTTTGCCATGCAGGAAGTGACAGATATTGAGTAAGGTATCTCCCACATAACAGGGTCCCCGGGTGACTAACCCTGCTTCGGCTTCATTAGCCCGGGAGAGTATCATGGTTCGCTGATCATTCAGGGCGGCCAGTACCGCAGGAATAGTCCCTCTGACAGCTCTCAGAGAGCCATTCAGCGCCAGTTCTCCCAAAAACTCCAGCTGCATAAGAGATGATGCCGGGATCTGCTCTGAGGCGGCCAGAATCGCAATAGCGATAGGTAAATCATAGCGACCTCCTTCTTTAGGCATATCTGCCGGGGCAAGATTGACGGTAATACGTCTGGCGGGGAAGTCAAACCCGCTGTTAATCATAGCGCTACGCACCCGTTCTCTGGCTTCTTTCACTGCAGTTTCAGGAAGGCCAACCAGGGTTAGTCCGGGTAATCCACTACTCAGGTGGGCTTCGATGGTCACCAACGGGGCACTAATGCCAATACTCGCCCGGGTCATTACTCTGGCTAATGACATATTCTCTCCTTGTGTTAAATAGCAGTGTAAAACGCCGGGCGGAAATGTTGCGGGTAAAATGACCATTTTTGCGGGGCGATGCATAAACAGCCTACCAGGAGGGATATGGTTTTCGCTCAATCTGTGAGCACCTTCAGTCGGCCCTCTGTTTTTCTGCCAAAAAAAACGCCAAAAATGTTTTTTACATATAACTAATACTTATCAGTGGTTTAAAAAAATCAGCCGGGTTGAAATGGAAATTAAACACAGAAAAAAGTTGTCACCGATCATAAAACTATGGTAACTCTTTAGGCATTACTTCGAATTAAGCGAATTATTGTACTTATTATGAAAGCCCTTCTACGAGTGATTAGCCTGGTCGTGATTAGTGTGGTGGTGATTATTCTACCATCGTGCGGGGCTGCACTCGGAGAAAGAAAGGCTTAGAAATCAAGCCTTAATCGAAAGAGAACCCCCGCACCGACAGGTCCGGGGGTTTTTTTTGGTCTTAAGGTCTTACAGTGTTTTAATGTGGAGCAGAAGATGAAACCTGGCATAAAATTCTGTTGTTCCCAGTATAAGGCAGGAGAATAGCGATGACTGGAGCACAGTGGGTAGTTCAGGCATTACGGACACAAGGGATTCAGACCGTTTTTGGGTATCCGGGCGGGGCAATTATGCCAGTGTACGATGCGCTGTATGATGGAGGTGTGGAACACCTGCTGTGCCGGCATGAACAAGGTGCGGTGATGGCAGCGATTGGTTATGCCCGGGCAACAGGAAAAACCGGAGTATGTATTGCAACCTCTGGTCCGGGAGCCACAAACCTGATTACCGGACTGGCCGATGCAATGATGGATTCCGTGCCTGTGGTCGCTATCACCGGACAGGTCTCTTCTGCTGTCATGGGTACCGATGCATTTCAGGAAATTGATGTCTTAGGCTTATCGCTGGCCTGTACCAAACATAGTTTCCTGGTACAGTCACTGGAAGAGCTGCCAGCGGTACTGGCCAGTGCTTTCGAAATTGCAGCTTCTGGTCGACCAGGCCCGGTTCTGGTGGATATTCCTAAAGATATTCAGCTGGGTTCCGCAGACTTTGTTGAGCGCCAGCCACACCCCGCTGAAATGATGCCATTGCCTGAAGGTGAGCTGTCCGAGGCTCGCCGGCTGATGTCTCAGGCGAAGAAACCGGTGATTTATGCCGGGGGTGGAGTGGGAATTGCCGGGGCTGTTCCGGCACTGCGTCAGTTTTTGGAAGTGACCGGTATCCCTTCCGTATGCACACTGAAAGGCCTGGGATCTGTTGCTGCTGAGGATGAAACCTATCTGGGTATGCTGGGCATGCATGGCAGCAAGGCGGCGAACCTGGCGGTTCAGGAATGCGATTTACTGATTGCTGTCGGTGCACGCTTTGATGACAGGGTCACCGGAAAACTGGATACCTTTGCGCCGAATGCCGCTGTCATCCATCTGGATATTGACCCTGCCGAACTGAATAAACTGCGCAGGGCACATGTATCTTTGCAGGGAAGCCTGCAGCAGTTGTTGCCGGCCTTAAGTCAGCCAATGGATATCGCAGAATGGCGAAGTTCCACAGCGGCGATGAAGCGGGATTTTTCTCCTGCTTATAACCATCCTGGTGAAGCCATTTTTGCCCCGGCATTATTAAAAACCCTCTCAAAACGAAAATCCCCGCAGACTATTGTGACGACCGATGTGGGTCAGCATCAGATGTGGGCTGCCCAGCATATGGACTTTGATGCGCCGGATCGCTTTATCACCTCGAGTGGCCTGGGAACCATGGGATTTGGTTTGCCTGCAGCGATTGGGGCGCAGGTCGCCTGCCCGCAGGATCCTGTGGTCTGCGTGTCGGGTGATGGCTCCATAATGATGAATATTCAGGAACTGGGTACTATTAAACGGCGTAAACTGCCGGTAAAAATCCTGCTGCTGGATAACCAGCGACTGGGCATGGTACGCCAGTGGCAGCAATTATTTTTTGACCAACGCTATAGCGAAACTTATCTGACGGATAACCCGGACTTTCTGACCCTGGCGAGTGCCTTCGGTATCCCGGGACAAAGAATCAGCCGGAAAGACCAGATTGATGGTGCGCTGGACGCTATGCTGAACAGTGACGGTCCCTATTTCCTGCATGTCAGCATTGATGAGTATGAAAACGTCTGGCCTTTGGTTCCACCTGGCGCCAGTAATGCCGATATGATGGAGGAAACCTTATGAACCAGCATCAATTGTCTATCGAAGCGCAGTCCCGCCCTGAAATATTAGAGCGTATTTTGCGGGTGGTTCGCCACCGGGGTTTCCGCATCTGTGCCATGAATATGTCTCAGGCGCATGACGGTTTCCAGGTCAGTATCGCCATGACCGTAACCAGTCTGCGTCCGGTTGATTTACTGACAACGCAACTTACCAAACTGATGGACGTTACCAGCGTCCGGGTTACACAACAGACAACACAACAAATCCACGCCGAAGCGTAAAAGGACAGAAAAATGAGTACTAAAAAAGCAGAGTTTATCTGGTTCAACGGGGAAATGGTTAAATGGGAAGAGGCCAAAGTCAGCGTCATGTCTCATGCACTGCACTATGGTACTTCGGTCTTTGAAGGTGTGCGTTGCTATGATTCGCACAAAGGCCCGGTTGTCTTCCGCCACCGTGAACATATGCAACGTCTGCGTGACTCTGCCAAAATTTATCGCTTTCCTGTCTCACAGAGCGTTGATGAGCTGATGGAAGCCTGCCGTGAAGTCTTACGCGTCAACAATCTGAAAAGTGCGTATATCCGTCCACTGGTATTTGTCGGTGATGTCGGCCTGGGCGTTAACCCACCAGAAGGTTTCAGCACTGATGTGATTATTGCTGCGTTCCCCTGGGGAGCCTACCTGGGTGCTGAAGCTCTGGAGCAGGGAATTGATGCGATGGTTTCTTCCTGGAACCGTGTGGCAGCCAATACCATTCCTACCGCAGCAAAAGCCGGCGGTAACTACCTCTCCTCTCTGCTGGTTGGCAGCGAAGCACGCCGCCACGGTTATCAGGAAGGTATTGCCCTGGATGTGAATGGTTATGTGTCTGAAGGGGCAGGTGAGAACCTGTTTGAAGTCAAGGATGGCATTCTGTTTACCCCGCCATTCACCTCTTCAGCGTTACCGGGAATTACCCGTGATGCCATCATCAAACTGGCTGCGGATCTGGGTATTGAAGTTCGCGAGCAGGTTCTGTCCCGTGAATCACTGTATCTGGCGGATGAAGTCTTTATGTCAGGAACGGCTGCTGAAATCACCCCGGTACGCAGTGTTGACGGAATTCAGGTAGGTGAAGGCCGCTGTGGTCCGGTGACTAAACGTATTCAGCAGGCGTTCTTTGGCCTGTTTACCGGTGAAACAGAAGATAAATGGGGTTGGCTGGATCAGGTCAATCCATAATAATTCGACAGATAACGCGGACAAAGAATGTCCGCGATTTTATTTTCAGACTGGAGTAAACAGAGCATGCCTAAGTACCGTTCCGCTACCACCACCCATGGGCGCAATATGGCGGGGGCCCGCGCACTGTGGCGCGCGACCGGAATGACTGATGATGATTTTGGTAAGCCAATCATTGCAGTTGTTAACTCATTCACACAGTTTGTTCCCGGCCATGTTCACTTGCGTGACCTGGGTAAACTGGTTGCCGAACAGATTGAAGCTGCCGGGGGTGTCGCCAAAGAATTTAATACCATTGCCGTTGATGATGGTATCGCTATGGGTCACGGCGGGATGTTGTATTCGTTACCGTCGCGTGAACTGATCGCTGATTCTGTAGAGTATATGGTCAACGCGCACTGTGCTGATGCGATGGTCTGTATTTCTAACTGCGACAAAATCACCCCGGGAATGCTGATGGCGTCTCTGCGTCTTAATATTCCGGTTATCTTTGTCTCCGGTGGCCCGATGGAAGCCGGTAAAACCAAGCTGTCTGACCAAATCATCAAACTGGATTTAGTGGATGCGATGATTCAGGGCGCCAACCCGAATGTCAGTGATGCTGACAGTGAGCAGATTGAACGTTCAGCCTGCCCTACCTGCGGTTCCTGCTCAGGGATGTTTACCGCTAATTCAATGAACTGTCTGACAGAAGCGTTGGGTCTGTCTCAGCCGGGGAACGGTTCTCTGCTGGCAACCCATGCGGATCGTGAGCAGCTGTTCATTAACGCAGGTAAACGCATTGTCGGCCTGACTAAACGCTACTATGAACAGGATGATGTTACTGTACTGCCGCGCAATATTGCCAGCAAGGCTGCCTTTGAAAACGCGATGACGCTGGATATCGCGATGGGCGGATCGACGAACACTGTTCTGCATCTGCTGGCTGCCGCTCAGGAAGGCGAAATCGATTTCGATATCTCTGATATTGACCGGTTGTCCCGCAAAGTTCCTCATCTGTGTAAAGTGGCACCGAGCACTCAGAAATATCACATGGAAGACGTACACCGTGCCGGTGGCGTCATCGGGATTCTGGGTGAACTGGATCGCGCAGGACTACTGGATACTTCTGTTCCGAACATCCTGGGTACGACTCTGCGTGAGACCCTGGATAACTACGATATCATGCTGACGTCCGATGAAGCGGTGAAAAAAATGTACCGTGCCGGTCCAGCAGGTATCCGTACTACCAAGGCCTTCTCTCAGGATTGTCGCTGGGATACGCTGGATGATGACCGTGAACAGGGGTGTATCCGTACCCGTGAGCATGCGTTCTCTCAGGACGGTGGGCTGGCTGTACTCTATGGCAACCTGGCATTGGACGGATGTATTGTTAAAACCGCAGGTGTTGATAAAGAAATTCTGACCTTCCGTGGACCGGCGAAAGTCTATGAGAGCCAGGATGATGCGGTGGAAGCTATCCTGGGTGGAAAAGTGGTTGCCGGGGATGTTGTAGTGATCCGCTATGAAGGTCCAAAGGGTGGCCCGGGTATGCAGGAAATGTTGTATCCAACCACCTATCTGAAATCGATGGGGTTGGGCAAAAGCTGTGCATTGATTACCGACGGGCGTTTTTCCGGAGGAACGTCGGGCCTGTCTATCGGGCATGCGTCCCCTGAAGCGGCCAATGGTGGGGCAATTGCCCTGGTAAAAGATGGCGATACCATCGATATCAATATTCCTGCCCGTACTATCAGCCTGGATATTAGCGAAACAGAAATCGAAGCTCGTCGTGCGGCAGAAGAAGCTCGTGGCAGTGCGGCATATACCCCGCATGACCGTCAGCGTGAAGTTTCTTTCGCACTGCGTGCTTACGCTTCCCTCGCGACCAGTGCCGATAAAGGTGCCGTACGCGATAAGAGTAAGCTGGGAGGATAACGGATCATGGCTGCTTCCAAACCTCTTTCTTCCGCACCTACGGGTGCGGAGTATCTTCATGCCGCCTTACGCTCTCCGGTTTATGAGGTTACTCAGGTCACTCCGTTACAGAAAATGGAGAAACTGTCAGCGCGACTCGGCAATACCATCGTTGTAAAACGTGAAGATCGTCAGCCGGTTCATAGTTTTAAATTGCGTGGAGCTTACGCAATGATTGCCGGCCTGAATGAACAGCAAAGAGCACAGGGGGTGATTACTGCTTCGGCAGGTAATCATGCTCAGGGAGTAGCGCTCTCTGCCAGTCGTCGGGGAATAAAATCTCTGATTGTCATGCCGGTGGCGACTGCGGATATCAAAGTAGATGCAGTGCGTGCTTTTGGCGGAGAAGCATATCTGTATGGTGCTAACTTTGATGAAGCCAAAGCGAAAGCCATAGAACTGGCAGAGCAACATGGGTACAGCTTTGTGCCTCCGTTCGACCACCCGGCGGTCATTGCCGGGCAGGGAACACTGGCTCTTGAGTTACTGCAACAGGATGCGCACATCGACCGGATTTTTGTGCCGGTGGGCGGTGGCGGTCTGGCTGCCGGTGTGGCGGTGGTGATTAAACAGTTGATGCCGGAGATCAAAGTGATTGCGGTAGAGGCCGAAGATTCTGCCTGTCTGAAAGCAGCTCTGGATGCCGGAGAACCCGTCGATTTACCGCGGGTCGGTCTGTTTGCTGAAGGCGTTGCGGTGAAACGGATAGGCAATGAAACCTTCCGCCTGTGCCAGCAATATCTGGATGATATTGTGACCGTGGACAGTGATGCTATCTGTTCAGCGATGAAAGATATTTTTGAAGATGTGCGTGCCATTGCCGAACCTTCCGGAGCACTGGCACTGGCAGGTATGAAAAAATATATTCAGCAGCATGACATTAAAGATGAGCGACTGGCGCATGTGCTTTCCGGCGCAAATGTGAATTTCCATGGTCTACGCTATGTCTCAGAGCGTTGTGAGCTGGGAGAACAGCGAGAAGCCTTGCTGGCCGTTACGATCCCTGAGCAACAGGGCAGCTTTCTGAAATTCTGTCAGATCCTTGGCGGACGCGCGGTGACCGAATTTAACTACCGGTATGCCGATGATCAAAATGCCTGCATCTTTGTTGGAGTCCGCTTAACCCGTGGGCTGGAAGAACGTGGCGAGATTGTTCGCCAACTGAGCGAAGGTGGTTACCAGGTCGTTGACCTGTCTGACGACGAAATGGCGAAGTTGCATCTGCGTTATATGGTCGGGGGGCGCCCGGGTAAACCATTGAAGGAAAGGCTGTACAGTTTTGAGTTTCCGGAATCTCCCGGCGCATTGCTGAAATTCCTGCAAACCCTGGGGACTCACTGGAATATTTCGTTGTTCCATTACCGTAGCCACGGTACGGATTACGGCAGGGTGCTGGCGGCCTTTGAACTGAGCGATAATGAACCACGCTTCGCTGAGCATCTGACCGCCCTGGGCTATGACTTTCATGATGAAAGTGATAACCCGGCGTTCCGTTTCTTTCTGGCCGGACGGTAATTACAGTAAATCCCAGAATGCATTCACCAGCGGCTCTCCGAGCCGCTTTTTTTGCACACAAACCCCCAGCTCCAGGGGGGCGCCGGTATCACTTAGCGGCAGCGACATAATACGGTTACGGACCGGTTCAGGGCTGTTATCCAGTACGACTAACGGTAATAGCGCCACACCACATCCCAGTGCGACCATCGAGACCATCGCTTCATGCCCCGCGACCGTGGCATAAATCATAGGGTTGGTAATTTTTCGACGACGCAGCCAAAGATCAACACTGCGCCGCACCGGTCCCTGTTCAGGAAAGATAAACGGAATACTGCTCCAGTCGGGGTCTGCCTCGCTGACGGCACTACGAACCGGGCAGGGCAGTGCCGGGGCAATCAGTGCCAACGGCAAGACATCCAGTGGGTTGAACGCAATCCCGGAAGGCAGTGATTCAGGTTTTCCGGCAATTGCCAGGTCCGCTTCACCCGAACTGATTTTCTGCACCGCATCCGAGGGGTCACCGGTAGATAATTTAATTTCAACCTGCGGATGTTCAGCGCGGAAGCGATCGAGAATCGGTGGCAGGTGGCTGTAAGCTGCGGTGACCGAACAAAACAGATGCAACTCTCCGCTCAGAGAGGGGCTGTTGAGATCCATCAAATGTCGCAGCTGCTGGTAATGCAGCAGGGTCTGGCGGGCAAACTGGCTGAATGTCTCCCCTGCCTCGGTGAGGGCAACTGAGCGGTTATCCCGGACAAATAACGGATGACCGACCTCTTCTTCCAGCCGTTGAATCTGGCGCGACAGCGTAGAAGGGCTGACATGTATAGCTCGTGCCGTTTGCCCGAAATGTCGACTTTCTGCCAGATGAAGAAATAATTTCAGGTCGCGTAAATCCATCATTGCCTGTCCCGGTGATGTATTGCAGTTATTGCAATATGACGTTGTTAATATATCAATTTAAGCAATAGAAATCCTGACATATGATGGAGGTATTCTCAGTGATGCAATGAATGCCGCTGAATACCTGATAAATATAAACACAACTAAACCGGAGTACCCATGGCTAACTATTTCAACACTCTGAATCTGCGCAACCAGTTATCGCAGTTAGGCAAATGCCGTTTTATGAATCGCGACGAATTTGCAGATGGCGCCAGCTTTCTGAAAGGCAAAAAAGTCGTGATTGTCGGCTGTGGTGCTCAGGGGCTTAACCAGGGTCTGAATATGCGTGATTCCGGTCTGGATATTGCTTATGCCCTGCGTGCAGAAGCGATTGCCGAGAAACGTGCATCATGGCGTAAAGCGACCGATAACGGTTTTAAAGTGGGTAGTTATGAAGAGTTAATCCCACAGGCGGACCTGGTGGTTAACCTGACTCCGGACAAACAGCACTCCGCCGTTGTCCAGGCCGTTCAGCCGCTGATGAAAGATGGCGCTGCCCTGGGTTATTCGCATGGTTTTAACATCGTTGAAGTTGGCGAAACTATCCGTAAAGACATCACCGTAGTGATGGTTGCACCAAAATGCCCGGGCACTGAAGTCCGTGAAGAATATAAGCGTGGTTTCGGTGTTCCAACCCTGATCGCGGTTCACCCAGAAAATGACCCGAAAGGTGAAGGTCTGGCAATTGCTAAAGCCTGGGCCGCAGCGACCGGTGGTCACCGTGCGGGTGTTCTGGAATCATCCTTCGTGGCAGAAGTTAAATCTGACCTGATGGGTGAGCAGACCATCCTGTGTGGTATGTTGCAGGCGGGTTCATTACTGTGCTTTGACAAGCTGGTGGCAGAAGGTACAGAAGCGGCTTACGCAGAAAAACTGATCCAGTTCGGTTGGGAAACTATCACCGAATCCCTGAAATTCGGCGGTATTACGCTGATGATGGATCGTCTGTCCAACCCGGCAAAATTGCGTGCTTATGAGTTGTCTGAGCAACTGAAAGAGATCATGGCGCCACTTTTCCAGAAGCACATGGATGACATTATTTCCGGTGCGTTCTCTTCCGGAATGATGGCTGACTGGGCGAATGACGATAAAGACCTGCTGACCTGGCGTGAAGAAACCGGGAAAACCCCGTTTGAAACCGCTGCTCAGTTCGAAGGTAAAATTGCTGAGCAGGATTACTATGACCAGGGCGTAGTGATGATTGCGATGGTTAAAGCCGGAGTTGAACTGGCGTTTGAAACCATGGTGGCCTCCGGCATTATCGAAGAATCAGCTTATTATGAATCACTGCATGAGCTGCCACTGATCGCCAACACCATTGCGCGTAAGCGTCTGTATGAAATGAACGTGGTTATCTCTGATACCGCTGAATATGGTAACTACCTGTTCTCATTTGCTGCGGTACCGTTGCTGAAAGACTTTATGGCTTCGCTGCAGACTGGTGACTTAGGCCAGGAAACCCTGAGTGGAAATGCGGTGGATAATGCGCAATTGCGTGATGTTAACGAAGCGATTCGTCACCATCCAATCGAAGCCGTGGGTAGTAAACTGCGTGGCTATATGACTGACATGAAACGTATTGCTGTTGCCGGCTAATCCTGCGCTATCAGCGACGTAAGATATTGTCAGATGAACTGCCCTCCGTATTCGGGGGGCAGTTTTTTTGTCTGCAATATTTATTGTGTCGCTGAAATGAGGCAGGAAGAAGCAGAGAATTATTGCCTTTGACCAGACCACTCTATGAATGGTCCGGTGAGATGAAGTTAGCGTTTACTAAAGGCCAGCTTTGCAGCAAATGACAGCAGAACGGCGCCGGTAGCACGGTCCATGGTAGTGACGACGGCCGGACGTTTGAAAAAAGCGCTCAGTGGTTGGGTTGCAGCAATCAATGTCATCAGCCAGCAAATTCCCAGTAACATATGAATCCCGACCAGCCCCAGAGTCCAGAAGAACAGTGAATGGCCCTGTGGGATAAACTGTGGTAAAAAGGATACGTAAAAAATACCGACTTTCGGGTTCAGCAGGTTACCCGTAATGCCACGCAGCAGCCAGTGAGTGTCTTTTTTCTGGTGTTTGTTATCAGCGCTGGTAATTCCTTTACGCGGGCGTAGCAGCATTTCCAGGCCCAGCCAGCAAAGATAGGCCGCTCCGCAATACTTCAGCACATCATAGGCCAGTTCAGAAACAGCTATCAAAGCGCCCAGTCCACAGGCGACGGCGAACCCCCACAGAATACAACCGATATTGATTCCCAGAGCAGCACGGACTGCCTGCTTACGCCCCTCAATAGTGGCGGTTCTCAGAACCAGCGCAGTATCCAGGCCAGGTGTCAGAGTCAGTAATCCAGCGGTAAATGTATAGGCAATCAGGCTTTCTGTGACAGTCATTGTTCAATCTTACAAGGCAGGGGCAGAAGGAAAGGTTATAACAATTGCTGTCAGTACTGACAATGTATTCGCATCACCAGGGCAGCAGAGGCAGGAGAGAGGCTCTTCCCTTGGGTCAGGGAAGAACCGGTGAATCAGGTGGCATCAAATAAGGTCTGATGGCGGGTCTCTTTGCTGATAATGAGTGCCAGCAAGGTAATGACAGCCATGGTCCCCAGATATAAGCCGACCGCAAACAGTCCGTACTCGGCTTTCAACCATGTGGCGATGTAAGGAGCGACAGAGGCACCCAGGATGGACGACAGATTATAAGAGAATGAAGCCCCGGTATATCGAACTTCCGTCGGGAACAGTTCAGGCAGCAACGCTCCCATGGGGCCGAAAGTCAGACCCATAATGCTCAGACCTGCCAGCAGGAACAGCATCACCATTAATGACGAGCCGGAACTCAGCATCGCCGGGAACAGCAGTGAGAAGCCAATCAGTATTAAAGTGATAATAATCATGGTCCGACGGCGGCCAAAACGGTCAGCCAGCATTCCGGCAATCGGGATCGTGATTCCAAAGCCAATCACTGCCATCATCAACATCCACAGGAAACTGTTACGCGAGAAGCCCAGTCCGATCGGCGCCGGCGCAGTCCCGAAGCTCATCGAATAGACGGTCATAATATAAAACAGCGTATAAGTCGCCAGCATAATGAATGTGCCAAGCACAGTCGCGCCAAGGTGCTTTGACAGTAAAGTGCCGATGGGTACTTTGACCTGTTTGTTTTCTTTCTGGATTTTGGCAAACACCGGACTTTCGTGCAGTGAAACACGGACGTATAAACCGATAATCACCAGTATCGCTGAGCAGATAAAGGGCACACGCCAGCCCCAGTCCATAAACTGCTGATCACTCAGCAACCACGAAAGGAGTAAAAAAGTACCGTTGGCAAAGAAGAAGCCAATCGGTGCGCCCAACTGAGGAAAAGAACCATACAAGGCACGTTTTTTTGCCGGGGCATTTTCGGTCGCCAGCAGAGCGGCTCCCCCCCATTCCCCCCCGAGTCCAAGCCCCTGACCGAAACGGGCCAGTGCCAGCAACAGAGGCGCGGCAACGCCAATAGTCGAATAAGACGGCAATAACCCGATAATTACAGTAGAAACGCCCATGGTCAGTAATGAGGCAACCAGCGTCGCTTTACGGCCGATTCTGTCACCAAAGTGACCGAAAATGGCGGAGCCGATAGGCCTGGCAACAAAAGCGATGGCGAAAGTCGCCAGCGACTGGAGTGTTGCTACCGTGGCATCCCCCTGAGGGAAGAAGATATGCGGAAATACAATGACCGCGGCGGTCGCATAAATATAGAAGTCAAAAAACTCGATGGCGGTACCTACCAGAGAGGCGACAAGCACTTTGCTTCTTGAATTCACCGGGGGAGATTCTGCAGGTGACGGGTAAGGCTCAGTATTGCTGCTTTGCATAATAATAGATTCTTATTTTTGTAACAGTGGACGAACCATATTACGCAGCTGTTTTATGGCCTTCAATCAAGAAACTCCCAGATTTGGCGCGGATGTGGTGCTGAAAAGTCGATAATTTTTGAAGATTTGTGTTTGTTGAAATATGGCAGTAGGGGGGTGAGTTTTTTTTAGAGTATTCCACTAATTTTAGGCCAAAAAAAAGTGAGTCGGTCACTTTAATCTGGCCTTTTTGTATTAAAAACATCCGCAGAGTGAAGTTTTTAACTGAATTTATTTTCTCTTACATTTTGAGATGTTTCATCCTGAGACCCGTTTTGCGGGTCGTTACCTTCCGTTGATGTGCCTTCATACTGAGCAGTCGCAATCCAGGCAGCACAAAACAGGGTCAGGCGTGCAAAAAAGTAGAAAAAAGCCATCAGTCCCAGCACAGAACCAAATGCCGCCCCGGACGGTGATGAAGCCACTTTAGGCAGCATGATGGTCATAATAAACTTGATCACTTCAAAGCCAATGGCCGCCAACAAAGTACCCCGTAGCAATGCTTTTTTCGGTGGCTGGTGGCGTGGCAGTATCCAGAAGATCCACAGGAATATCAGAAAATTAGCCGAGACAGATATTGTCAGGGCAATAATGGTCATCACAGGACGTAGCCAGTCGACATGGTCCAGACCCAGTGCATGCACTATTGCTGCCTGTGCAGACCCCGCAACTGAAGTGAGTGACAGGGCAATGACCAGCGACAGCATAAGTCCGGTCAGAGAGATAAAGTCACGAATATATTTGCGCCACAATTTTTCGTGATCACGCTCAGTTCGCTCCCAGACATCCCGCGACTGTGCACGTATGGCTTCGCGTAAATTACCTACCCAACTGATACCAGAATAGAGCGCCAGCAATAACCCCGTAATACCCACAGTGGTACGTTGCTGGATAGCGGTATTTACCGTGCTCTTTAATGTTCCTGCCAGGGTGGGGTCACTGATGCTACTGACAATTTTTTCTATCAGTTCAGCAAGCAGGTTTTGGTTTGATGCCAGAACAAAACCGATGGCGGCAAAGGAAACCATTAAAATCGGGATAATCGACAGGAAGGAAAAATAGGTAATAGCCGCACCAAACTGGCTTCCCAGCCGGTCATTAAAACGTTCAAGAGCCCGTAGAAAATGTGCAACCGCCGGTATTTTGCGAAACCAGTGAATACCTTCCGAGGCGCGGGTGATTGAACGGTCAACGGACGGGTTACCGGTTTTAAGAAGGGGGGCCGGCTGCTGATTCTCTCCGTCGGGTGTGAGCTTTTTTTCCACCATGAACGTCAGGGATCCTTATTTAAGTTTATGAATAACAGGATAAGTATAGCTGGCAAATTGCTCTGCGACTAACCGCTTATACCGGGGGGACTGAGCCTGATGAGTTGGGCTGCCGGTATCCTACTGACTCTGGTAGCGAGCCTATGCCCCACGGAAATTCCCTGCCGGTTGTCAGGGTCTGTGGACCTTCAGCCACAAAACATTGTCCCGGTTGTGCGGATGGCTATATTTACGATCCCGGGAGCCGCAGGTTGTATTATATTTATTCTGACAGGCCGGCAGATAGCTGGGAGTAGGCTGCTGACAGGGGAGAATAGCGGATGCTGGTCATTTACGGGAAAGAGACATCAATTAATGTCCGCAAGGTATTATGGTTATGTGAAGAAATGGATATTGTCTACCAGCGGGAAGATATTGGAGAGAACGACAAGGTTAGCCGTTGCCCGCAGTTGATCAGGATGAATCCAAACGGGATGGTGCCTGTGGTCCGGGACGAGGATTTTGTGTTATGGGAATCTAATACCATCCTGCGTTACCTGGCAAATTCACGGCAGGCCGAAGCACTTTACCCGATGGAACCACAACTTCGGGCGCGGGTTGACCAGTGGATGGACTGGCAGGCGACCGAACTGAATACCTCATGGAGGTATGCTTTTACCGCACTGGTCCGTCAGTCGCCTGGTCACCAGGATCCACAATTGCTGGCTGCGGCCTGTAAAGGCTGGAATTACACGATGGGTATACTCAACCAACAACTGGAGAAAACCGGTAGTTATGTCGCCAGTGATGATTTCACGCTGGCAGATATTCCAGTCGGGTTGGCCGTCAATCGCTGGTATGAGACTCCGCTGGAGCGACCAGATTACCCGGCAGTCCGACAGTATTATCAGTTGCTCACCGAACGGCAAGGCTATGTGCTTTGGGGCCGAAACGGAACTCCGTAAAACGAATTTTTTTCACATCGAAGTCAGCTCTAAATTTTTCTCATGGCTTATGGCTTATGGCTTCTGGTATGAGATTCAAAATTTCATCGACTGTCATGTGGTTTATACCCTTTCCCTCAATAATTTGTCGCATATTTGAATAATTGGGTCCGCAAAGAAAGTCACCATTATAATTGTGGTTGTATATTGAGCTATAAAAAAATATGGCCGGCTTATTATGACTATTGGAAATATGGACAAACGAAGTATCAACAGAGATAACAAAGTCACATCCACAAAGTACGGCTGCTGAATTCATAAAGTTAGGTGAAGAAAAATGATATGAATTTGTGGTAGGTGAAATATTTTTTAATCTATCCCCGGGCATGAGTAAGATTATAGAAATGTCATCATTACTGGAGAGATTTCTAAGTACTTCATTTATTTGTGATACACTAAAACTCCTTTTTTCGGTTGAGGCAAAAGGACAAAAAGCAATTTTCTTAGTGGTTGCTGGTAATGATGATATGAAGTTATTGGCAACTTCTTTTGTATGTTCTGAAAAAAACACAGAGTAATTTTTTGGGAAAGATTCCTGTATATTTAATAAATCACCAGATATATATTTATAGTAATCTGTAATATGGATATTTCTTGTCTCTGGTATATAGTTATTATTATATTTTTTTGGTATTCTGACATCAAACCCACTTAAGAATTTGAAGTTTATTGACGAAAGCAAACGCATATATTTATATGTGAAATACCAGCTGCAGTGACTATAAGCATCGACAACTAAATCATACTCCTGACTGATTTTTGTTGTTTTCTTATCGTAAGTAATAATGTTACTAATGTCTGTGTTTTCAGAAAATATAGATTCCAGCTGTTTTGTGATTATTACATCAATATCTTTATCATTCATTTTTAGCATTCTTATAAATGATGTTGACATGACGGCATCTCCCAGGCCTACATTAACCAAAAGGATGCAGATTTTTTTTACTTCTCCAGATATCTTTTGTGTTTTAGGTGAGTTAAGTGATGTAGAGAATATGATTGATTTAGCTTTATAAAGAGTATTTTTAATATTCATTTGCTTTTTAATAACTTTAGATAGAAGTACTTTAAATAATACTTAGTTGCTGAAAGGTATTTTCTCTGGTTAAAGCAATGTTTGGCACAATACCGTGTATTGCTTGAACTTTCTGGTTTAAGTAATAGAGTATTCCGCCATGGAGATTCGTTTTTCGCCAGTCTAAAGTAAATGCTGCTATCGTAGTTTACTGCCCAGGAATGCCATGGTTTTGTGGGGCCTACGTAATGAACCAAAACGGTAGTGTTGTTTACTGGGTTTGTATGTGATTTATTTAATTCATAGTTAATGCTAAAGTGAGTGTTATATTTTAAATCAATAAATCGTACTTTATCGATTAATATTATATTCAACACATCCTGATCCAGGTAAGAGAGTTTTCCAGCCATTTTTTTGTCTGAAAGTAATGATAGCGCCTTTGTGGTAACATTCTCATTCCTCCATTCATTTAGGTTAATCCAAAGCAGGCCTGCATTAAAATATCCATGCTCAAGTTTTTTGCAATCCAGGGCTATAGCTCTGGATTTCCATAATGTAGTATCAACATCAAGAACAGCCGCTGCAACAGTATTAGTCAGATTATATGACAGGAGTTCAGTAATATCTCCTTTGCACATTATATCAGCATCTATATATAGGATGTAATCTTCTACCCCAATAAAGTAATCAGCAATAATAAATCTAAAATATGTTGCAATTGACCAGTTTTTAGTCGTTGGTAAGGTGTTTATATGAGCACAATTGATAGTGTAAATTATTATGGATGTATCATATTTCTCAGCTAGCTCTTTAAATTTCAATAATTGTTCATTATTTACCTTGTCGACAAAAACGTTAAAGGTAAAATCAAGGTTTCTGTTTCTTATGAGGATTGATGTTATTGATATTCCGCACCCAAGAATAAAGTTATTATCTACTCCATAACAAATGTTATAAGACTTTTTGTTTTTCTTATTAAACTCATGTTTGTTTAATATCAGGTTGGAGGTCGATTCTAATTGGTATGTCATTAATGAACCTTAATTAATCACAGCCTGAATAAGCTAAAAGCTGGAACTGTGATGGGTGAAGGAGAGGTTGGGACTTGTAACAATTTTTGGCCATGTATTCGCTGATTTTATGGCATAGTATTGGTGATTAATTGTTGTAATTGAGTATGGGCATTTAACATAACTATAGCTAAGCTTACTAAGTGTATATCAGCATCCACGCTACCGCTTGAGTTTACAGCTACCCAATGCTGATACTACTGCCGCCCCAAGTATAACATCTGGATAGTGGGAGCAAGCTAAAATTATAGAGAAGCAAGAGATTTTTTATAGAAATATGGATGATAACTCGGGATTGGGCCCGAACAGGTTACGTCTGTCTGGCTCTGATTTAAATGTCAATATATTATCATACGACGAATAGTAAAGTGTGAAACTACTTAGAGTAGCCTGGATGCTTTAGTAGCACAAGTAAGTCGAAAGACTCATTGCTAATTAATCTTTCGACAATGTTATCAGAGATCAACTTCAGTGATTAACTGGATTATCGTAATAAATTGAACCGGAAATATCAGATCTGAAGACGATGGGGCTGAGATTACTAAACATATGGACTCAATCCCAACATTTTACCTGTTGCTACTTAAATCAGGTTTGAAAATACTGTTTTGGATTAATTCTGCACCACATTTTCCTCGTGTTCTGTATTTTCGTTGTCAACAGATTCTATCCGCTTATCAGGTTCAGAAACTATGGGCGTTTCAGGGGCCCGGTAATCTAACTGTAAAATACGGCTGGTGGAGGATAATACCTGCTCGGTCGCGGCGACATCCCCGTCCAGAGAAGTACCGTAGGAGGGTATTATCTGACGGATTTTTTGTTGCCATCCTGAAGAGGCCATTTCCGACGGGAAAATTTTACTCATCAAATCCAGCATGATTTTGGCTGCGGTTGAAGCGCCTGGAGAAGCACCCAGCAGGGCTGAAATGGTGCCATCCTGTGAAGTTACAATCTCAGTTCCCAGGCGTAATACGCCACCTTGTTTACTGTCATTTTCGATGATCTGCACACGTTGCCCGGCAGTCACCAGCCGCCAGTCTTCCGGACGGGCATTCGGTACATAATTTTGTAAGGCTTCCATCCGGTCGTTATCGTTCTGTAACACCTGGCCGATAAGGTATTTAATCAGATTGATATTTTTGGTCCCCACCTGCAGCATTGGCAGTAGGTTAGAGGAGGTCATGGAGCTAAACATATCCAGCAATGAGCCCTGTTTGAGGAATTTTGTCGAAAAAGTCGCAAACGGACCGAATAACAGGACCTGTTTTCCATCCAGCATACGGGTATCAACATGCGGCACAGACATCGGAGGTGCTCCGACACTGGCTTTTCCATAAACTTTTGCCAGATGCTGGCTGACCAGCTGTGGATTTTCGGTAACCAGAAACGAACCACCGACCGGAAAGCCGGCAAAGCGACGGGCTTCCGGAATCCCGGATTTTTGCAACAGAGGTAGTGCTGCACCGCCGGCCCCGATAAACACATGTCTGGCAATCAGTTGTCGCTGAGATTTTAATTGCAGATCCTGCAATGTGACCTGCCAGCGTCCGTCAGGTAAGCGACTAATTTCACGAACTTCCTGCCGGGTGCGTAATGTAAAGGTGTCATTTTTCTGCAGGGCGCTAATCAACTGACGGGTAATTTCACCAAAATTCACATCGGTCCCGATTTCGGTACGGGTGGCCGCAATCCGTGCTCCGGGTTTACGACCTTCCATCAACAGAGGAACCCAGCGGGCAATTTGCTGTGGATCTTCTGAATATTCCATGCCGCGAAACAGGGTGCTGGTTTTCAGTGCGGCAACCCGCTTACGCAGAAATTCCACATTATCATCACCCCAGACAAAGCTCATATGTGGTGTGGTATTGATAAAGGTCTCCGGACGATTCAGGCGACCCATTTCAACCTGAGCGGCCCAGAACTGACGGGAAATCTGGAAGGCTTCATTAATCGCGACGGCCTTACTGATATCAATTGAGCCGTCAGCTTTTTGGGGAGTGTAGTTCAGCTCGGCCAGTGCAGAGTGTCCGGTACCGGCATTGTTCCAGCCATTTGAGGATTCTTCAGCGACATCAGACAGCCGCTCCACCATTTCCAGCGTCCATTCGGGTTCCAGCTCCTGCAGAAAAGTTCCCAGTGTAGCACTCATCACACCGGCGCCGATCAGTAGCACATCAACGTCTTTTCCATGCTGAACCTTCTGCACGGCACCGGCGGCGGTACTCATGGCAAGAGAAAGGTTCATGGTTGATTTACACATGAGGCAATATCTCCTCTGGCTGTCAGGCGCCTGACCCTGACAGGTTTACCAGCAATATAAGGGGCCGTTTAGGTAAGCGATGGCGCTTGTCTGACTGGCCAAAAGTTATCCTGTAATTTTTCCGGGCTACTGCGGCCAGGAGTTAATAGCAGGTTATATGTTTTACCTATGAATATAACATTTTTGCCCCGAATTTAAACAAGTGTTTGCCCGAGAGTTTTTAATAAATGATTAAATCCAAAATAACCTAAAAAACAGAATTTAATAAAATGAAATATGTTTATTTTCATATGGTTATTTTTTTTGTTGGTCAGAGAGTCGGATAAAGCAGAACATAAAACCGTGAGCAAGCTCAAAAAAAAGCAGCTTATTAACTAATTGATAATAAAATATATTTATTGTGTTATTGGAGAGGAGGGTTCGCGCAGTAATATAGCAGTTTTTGTATCTTTTTTGTTATAGCTTTGTTTCTCCTGAGGCAAGCCTCCCCGTAGCCCGGGGAGAGGCTACCGGTCACTGGTGGCCAAATTTTCGCCACAGAAGACGGATCACAAAAAACTCCACCGCACCGAGCAATAAGAACCAGATCCCAAACACTATCGTGTACAGCTGGTTCAAATCCATAATATGTAACACTGACATCAGCTTTTTCGCCAACGGTAACCCGAAGGCGGGTGCAGGCAGCAATAATGCAGACAGGAACCCCAGTAATAAAATGCCCCCGGGGATAAGTAAGCTTTCGAGCGGATTTTTCATTGTGACCCTGCCAGGGCAAAAGAGATTACGAAGTATTCTCCGGGAATTTACCCCAGGTTTCAATCGCCAGCCCGTTGCTGTGTGCGAGGGCACTCTGGTGTAGTGCGGTGCCCGTGGCTAAGCATAAGGTAGATTTTTACCGGGAGTTCCTTATTTTCCATTAACTTAGCACTAACTTAGCGAATGTTATGAAATATAGCCTTTGCTATAACTAACACCATGATTTTACTGTCTTTTTTAATTCATACAATCATGATAAACTGCGCTTCATTCGGTGACAGGTATTCATTGTCACCCCTTATATTGTCCTGAGAGACAAGTCTGAGCGATGAAACCTAATGGACGTGATTACCACAATTATACTTGCCTTTGGCATGTCGATGGATGCGTTTGCCGCAGCATTGGGGAAAGGCGCAACGCTCAAAAAACCTGGGATTAAAGAAGCCTTCCGTACCGGATTCATTTTTGGTGGAATTGAAATGCTGACCCCGCTGATAGGCTGGGGCATTGGGCTGGCGGCCAGCAAATATGTTATGGCGTGGGATCACTGGATTGCCTTTATTCTGCTGTCTGTGTTGGGTGGCAGAATGGTGATTGGCGGATTCCGTCAGGGGGCTGCCGATGAATGTGTAGCTCCTGAGCGTCATGGCTTTATGGTGCTGGCAATGACCGCGGTTGCTACCAGTCTGGATGCCCTCGCCGTCGGGGTGGGCCTCGCATTTTTGCAGGTCAACATTGTAGTGACTGCGTTTGCGATTGGAGCGGCTACGACCATTATGGCCACCACGGGAGTATTAGTGGGCAGGTTTATCGGCCCGTTGCTGGGAAAATGGGCCGAAGTGCTTGGCGGTGTGGTGCTGGTAGGTATAGGTTGTACCATCCTTGTCGAACATCTGGGGCTGTTGAGCTAATGACTGTTGTTGGCCGGTTATTTCTCCTTGTCAGGGAATATTGTCTGTTTATCGTTCACAGGTTATTATCCGTATTGCAGAACTCATTAGCGCTGACCTCCACGGAAAGCCGTACATAATGACTTCGGGGTGATGGTGTTCCACCTCAACCAACCGCCGCTCTGAGACCTGAGCGGCTAATGACGCCTGACATAATACTTAACCTGCCTGCCGGGGGGTTGGTGTGTCAGGTGATTATGTCTGCCACTTCCCTTTTCCCCTATGGCGCAATGATTCAGGAATCCGATATGTTCAATTCTTTCATAGCTGTTTTAGTGGGTGGTGGTGCCGGCTGTTTACTGCGCTGGTGGTGCGCCATGCGCTTTAATCCCTTGTTTGCCGATCTGCCACTTGGCACATTGCTGGTTAACCTGGTGGGTGGATTTATTATCGGCGGAGCGCTGGCCTGGTTTGCCCGCCATCCACAATTGGATCCGGCGTGGAAATTGCTGATTACCACCGGGTTGTGTGGCGGTCTGACCACTTTTTCCACCTTTTCGGCCGAACTCATGGGAATGCTGCAATCCGGAAAATATCTGTGGGCGATGACCAGCGCCAGCCTGCATTTATTCGGAACACTACTGATGACTTTTGCCGGCTTCGCGTTGGTGAACCTTCTTGGCTGATCCGGTTAATCAGTAAATTTCATTAAGCTTTGATGACAGATCCGTTAATGTGGTGCCTGACAGAGTATTAAACACTGATCCCTGACGTGCCGCCCCGGTGACTAACCGGTGGCGGCTGTATATACGTGTTTTGCGGAGGTGCTGTTTGATGGCCAACACTCGCTGGCTGAATACTTCCGGTTTTTCCGGGTTAAATGACGAACTGTTACGGCTTATACGTGATAGCGGGTTTTCGCAGATTGACGCGTCACCCTCTGATTTATCCGCAGACTTCACGGAGTCAGGGTTTATTATTGGTGAGAGATGCTCAATCCTGCTTCAGCGCTATGGATTACATTTGACTCATTTGCGAACGTTGGAAAACTTTATTGGTGCCCCTCATGCCTGTCGCTGGCAAAGGCGTGAAGAAGCCCGTCAGAGGATTGCATTATCTTTGCAGGCCGGATGCGACACTCTGTTAGTCACTCCTCCTGAGGATCCAGATTTTGTTGCAGCACTGGTGGATGATGATATACGGTGGCTGGCTTCCGAGGCTGCTCGTTACAATATGAAGATCATCTATCAGCCACTCAGCAGTGGCTGTACAGACACTACCCTGGCTGTGGCTCTGGAACACCTGCGGCAACTGGATCAACCCAATATTGGGTTGATGGTTGACTGGTTATCGATCGTTGCAGGGGGATCCGATGGTATTTGCCTGGATGCGATCCCGGTCGAATGGATCTCCGGGGTACAGATTTGTGATCCGATGGATATTCGACTCCCTCAGAATGACTATTCACAGCAGGCTCTCAACTGTTTTACTGATAAGTTACACAGCAGTGGCTATCAGGGACCGGTCGGTATTCTCCCTAATCCGCAGGCAGGACCGGCGGTAGCTCAAATTCGCCAGGCCGCAACTATACTGAACGCATTGTGGCCCCTGTCGGGTAGTCTTAAATCCTCTGGCCAGGAATAGCATTCACCAGAGTCTGCGTATAAGCATGTTCCGGAGCAGAGAACAGTTTTTGCGGAGTTCCCTGTTCCACCACATTTCCCTTCCACAATACCAGCAGTTCATCACATATCTGGCTGGCGACCCGCAGGTCGTGCGTGATAAACAATATGGCGACCCGGGTTTTTTGTTGAATTTTTACCAGCAACTCCAGTACCTGTGCCTGCACAGAAACATCAAGTGCGGATACGGATTCATCGGCAACCAGCAACAGAGGGTCAAACATCAGCGCTCTGGCAATACCAATCCGCTGGCGCTGTCCTCCCGAAAATTCATGTGGATACCTGTCGTAAGCACTGTGTTCCAGGCCTGCCAACGACAGTAAGTTAAGGGCTTTGATCCGGATTTCTGTTTCTGTCATTCCCCCATGAGTTCTTGGGCCAACTGACAGGAATAATATCCCAGCCATCAAACATACTTTGCCCGGAGTCGGCCTCAGGTTATTTTACCAGCACCCTGCCCAGTGATGATTTTCCTGAACCCGATTTTCCGACGACTCCGGGCGTTTCACCTTTTCCTCGCGTAAAACTGACATTATTCAGCGCGGTGACCTGCCGGGAGCGGCCAAATAAACCCGGTGATTTACGGTAGGATTTGCAGAGATTGATGGTTTCAGGAACCACCGGCGCACTGGATTCCCGCGCCCGTTTCGCTTCAGCCGGTTTACTGATGGAGAAAAAATTCAGGCTCAACACTGGTTGTAATCAACGTGGCCGGCTGATGCCGGTCGCTTGTTTTTTAACAGAATGCTGAAGGGGAGGCGTTTTTGCACTAAGCTATCGGTTCATTATTTCGCGTCGGGTCTTGTTATGTTATCTGAACGTTTTGAACGATTAATCGATATTTTCCGGGAACCTCCCACAGATGCGCCGCCGACAACCATAGGCCGTTTTTATGCCTATTACCTGCGTCAGGTCTGGCCCTGCTTTGCCGGACTGCTGGTGGTTGGCCTGATCAGTTCTCTGATCGAAGTCTCTCTGTTCAGTTACCTGAGTAAGATTATCGATCTGGTTAACGCCTCAAAACCAGCCACATTGTTTACCGAACACTGGCTGCTGCTAAGCTGGATGGGGGCCGTGGCGCTCATTATCCGCCCGTTGTTTATTGCTCTGCATGATGTTCTCATTCACCAGACCATTAACCCGCGCATGACCAGCATGATGCGCTGGCAACACCATAAATATGTATTGCGGCAGAGTCTGACGTTTTTCCAGAATGATTTTGCGGGGCGGATTGCTCAGCGGATTATGCAAACCGGCAGTTCGTTGTGTGATTCTGCCGTACAGCTGGTAGACGCTATCTGGCATGTGCTCATCTATGCCATTACCGCCCTGGTCTTATTTGCCGCTGCTGACTGGAAATTAATGGTTCCTTTAATTATCTGGCTGGTGCTGTATGTGGTTTCCCTGTTGTATTTTGTGCCCCGGGTAAAGCAACGTTCGGTCGTTTCTTCCGAAGCGCGTTCTAAGCTGATGGGATTTATCGTAGATGGTTATACCAATATCGCGACCCTGAAACTGTTTGCCCATAGTTCGCTTGAACAGAAAAATGCACAGGCAGCTATTGAAGAGCAGACAGTGAAAACTCAGCACGCCGGGCGGATGATTACTGTCATGGATGTCACGCTGTCTACGCTGAACGGAGCACTTATCGTCAGTACCACGGGGATGGCATTAATTCTCTGGACCCAGTCGCTGATCTCGGTAGGTGCGATTGCCCTGGCGACCGGGCTGGTGATTCGACTGGTGAATATGTCTGGCTGGATCATGTGGGTAGTGAACGGTATTTTTGCCAATATAGGCATGGTACAGGATGGTATGGCGACCATTTCCCAGCCGCTGAGTGTTCAGGATAAACCCGGTGCGCCGGCCCTCAAGGTAACTTCTGGTGAAATCAGCTTTGATCATCTGTTTTTCCGTTATGGCAATGGCCGGCCGATTCTTTCTGATATCGACCTGACCATACGTCCGGGAGAAAAAATTGGTCTGATTGGCGCATCAGGGGCCGGTAAGTCAACCCTGGTGAACCTGCTGCTGCGGATGTATGACCTTGATCAGGGACATATTCTTATCGATGGTCAGGATATTTCGGCGGTTACCCAGGAGAGCCTGCGCAGTCAGATTGGTATGATCACTCAGGACACCTCATTATTGCATCGCTCTATCCGCGATAATCTGCTGTATGGTCGTCCGGATGCCAGCGACAGTGAGATTAAGGCCGCGATCCGCGGTGCCCGGGCCGAAGAGTTTATTCCGCAGCTGTCGGATGCGCAGGGTCGTTACGGGCTGGATGCTCATGTTGGTGAACGTGGAGTGAAGCTTTCTGGCGGACAGCGTCAGCGTATTGCGATAGCCCGGGTGTTACTCAAAAATGCACCGATTCTGATCATGGATGAAGCGACTTCGGCACTGGACTCCGAGGTGGAAGCGGCTATTCAGGAAAGCCTGGAATCGCTGATGACCGGCAAGACAGTCATTGCGATTGCTCACCGGTTATCCACCATTGCACGGATGGATCGGCTGATTGTGCTGGAGCAGGGGAAAGTGGTCGAAACCGGCAATCATCAACAACTGCTGGAAAAGCAGGGCGTGTATGCGCGCTTGTGGCAGCGTCAGACCGGTGGTTTTGTTGGCAGCGATTAACCGCCACAGGATAGCCCCGGGGAGCAAAGAAAATTTCCCGGGGGTTACAGCGAGGAGATCGGCTCAGGTATACTGCCTTCTTTTCTCTGGATCTCCCGGGTTGTTATGGAACGTTTTACCGAAAATCTGATGTATGCCACACGCTGGCTGTTAGCGCCGGTGTATTTGGGTTTATCGCTTGGATTACTGGCGCTGACAATTAAGTTTTTTCAGGAAATTTTTCATGTCTTGCCACATATCCTCTCTGTGACCGAAAACGAGTTGATTCTGCTACTACTGTCGCTGGTGGATATGTCGTTGGTGGGTGGCTTGCTGATCATGGTCATGCTGTCAGGCTACGAAAACTTTATTTCCGCGCTGGATATTGATGAGCATAAAGAGAAGCTCAACTGGCTGGGGAAGATGGATTCAGGCTCTCTGAAAAATAAAGTGGCAGCGTCGATTGTTGCCATTTCATCGATTCATCTGTTACGGGTGTTTATGGAGATGCGGGATATCGATAACAGTAAAATTCTCTGGTATATCCTGCTGCATCTGACCTTTGTATTATCGGCGTTTGTGATGGGATATCTGGATAAAATGTCCCGTGACAGCAAGGCTGGCCATTAGCCATCGGCTGATGTGAAAAAAAACGGCCCCGTCATCTGGCGGGGCCGTTGCTTTTTACAGGCAGATTAATTCAAAGCATAAGCAATGACATAGTCACCGACATTGGTGCGCATAAAGTGATGGCCGCCGGCCATAATCACCAGATACTGTTTACCATCTATCGAATAGGTCATTGGAGTCGCCTGGCCGCCAGCCGGTAAAGTATCGCTCCACAGTTCTTTACCGGTATTACTGTCATAGGCGCGGATTTTGTTGTCGGTGGTTGCGGCAACAAAAGTCAGGCCACCGGCAGTGATGATTGGACCGCCGTTATTCGGTGTACCGATATTGATCGGTAATTTGGTCGGTAAACCGAACGGACCATTGTTTTCCGCGCTGCCTAACGGATGCTGCCAGACTACTTTCTGGGTATGCATATTGATGGCAGTAATCATCCCGTAAGGGGGTTCGTTACACAGCATCTGGGTGAACGGAGCGAAGAATGGTGAGACATTAATTCCGTAAGGAGTATCCGCCATTGCACCGTTACCTTCCGCACCACCACCACCGGCTTTGAACGCCGGAGAGTCGATGGAAACCAGACCCTGTTGATCGGCCACTTTACGGGTAACCAACTGGTCGTACATCGGCGTGTTGTTCCAGTTAGCGATCAGCAGTCCGGTTTGCGGATTATAAGCAACGCTACCCCAGTCACTGCCGCCATTATATCCCGGGTATTCGATCCAGGGTTTGTCCAGTGAGGGAGGAGTGAATTCCCCGACATAGTTTGCCTGGCGGAATTTAATCCGGCACGCCATTTGGTCAAACAGCGAGATACCCCACATTTTCGCTTCGGTGAGTGGCTGGAATCCCAAACGTGGCATATTGACTGACCAGGGTTGAGTCGGGCTACGTGGGTCATCGGCTATGATACTGGCCGGTGCCGGTTTTTCTTCCACTTTGCTCAAAGGCTGGCCGGTAGCGCGGTTCAGCACAAACGTTTGTCCGCGTTTGGTGGGAACGATCATCGCCGGAATCGACTGGCCGTTCTGGCCTGGGAAGTCAAGCAGGGTCGGTTGTGAGCCCAGATCATAATCCCAGACGTCTTTATGGACTGTCTGGAAGACCCATTTTTCATCGCCGGTATTCACATCCAGTGCAACAATCGAGGAGGAAACACGGTTTTCAT
Source organism: Tatumella sp. UBA2305 (assembly GCF_002345795.1). Classification (NCBI taxonomy): domain Bacteria; kingdom Pseudomonadati; phylum Pseudomonadota; class Gammaproteobacteria; order Enterobacterales; family Erwiniaceae; genus Tatumella; species Tatumella sp. UBA2305. The sequence goes on along the minus strand of NZ_DDVT01000005.1, from coordinate 124,815 downwards.
TGGCCGAGCGCATGGCACTGTAATAGTCAGCGGCTGAGTTACCGGTCGGTACATACACCAGTCCCAGCTTGTCGTCTCCGGTCATGGCTGCCCAGGAGTTCGGAGTGCCGCGGCTGTAATATTTATCACCGGTTGGTTCGCTGTGCACACCCGGATTATTCACATCCCAGGCCCACTTGAACTTACCTGTTTCGGCATCATAACCACGGATAACACCTGAAGGTGCCCAGCGACGCTGGCCATCCAGTACTTCGTGGTTAACGATAATCACACCGTTAACAATAGGTACCGGCGCAGTGACTGCAACAAAGCCAGGGACAGTGTGGCCCAGACCGGTCAACAGGTTGGTCTGACCGTTATCACCAAACATTGCACAGGATTCACCGGTCTGAGCATCCACTGCCAGCAGACGTTCATCCAGGGTGCCGACAATCAGGCGGTTATGACAGGCCTGGCCTTCCGGCACGACCTTAGACGTAAACCAGGTCAGACCTTTACAGGCGGCGGTGTAAGGGATGCTTTCATATTTTACGCCGCTGTCATGTTTCCAGATTTGTTTGCCGGTTTTTGCATCCAGCTTGATGATGTTGTTACGTGCTGAACAGACATAAACCGCATCACCGACTTTAATCGGGGTGTTTTCGGCAGCCCACTTATTCACCTGTCCGGGTTGCGGCAGATCGCCGGTGCGGTATGTCCATGCCCGGGTCAGTTTGGCCACATTTCCGGTATTAATCTCCTTAAGTGGTGAGAAGCGGGTAGCGTGAGTGTCGCGACCGTAGTAGGTCCAGTCGCTGTCTGGCTGTGAGTTTGCCGGTGGGTTGTCCTGGCTGGCCAGCGGGGCATTCGGCGGAGCGTCAGTTGACTGGAAACTCTGGAAAGGTACAAAAGCCCATGCAAACGCCACAATAAAAATCACCACAAACAGCCCGGCAAGGCCACGGCTCAGAGGTTTCTTTTGGCCATTGTTCAGTGACGGCAGGGCCAACGATAGCAGTAAGCCAATCACCGTGAGCAGTGACAGTCTGGGGATCCAGCCCCAGTAATCTGACCCACTTTCGTATAGGGTCCAGAGAATAGTGGCAACATACAGAACGTAAAACAGGGTAACACCCGCTGCTTTCCCCTTAAACAGCAACACGGAGGAAATAAGCAGAACAATCCCGGAGACCAGGTAGTACCAGGAGCCTCCCAGGGAAATCAGATAACCGCCTCCGATAATCAGCGGTATCGCACACAGGAACAGGATAATGGACATTATCCTTACAAATAGTGACACTTTATTCATCGCAACATCCCCAGGGAAGATAAATACCCCTACTCTTAGTAAAGAAATGTAGTTAAAGGTTAAATAAATGTTTACCTTAAGTTTCTGAATATAGCATGCAAATAATCATCTGCTGTTTTTTTTAAGGCTTTCTTCAGAATTTCATGCTGGATAATCATCACTAAATGTAATGTTTTATCCGGTTGATTGTCGTTGTTTTTGAGTTGTCAGAAGAATTTCTCAGGGAGTTTTTTTTGGCGGTAACGGGTGCGTTCTTCCTTGAAGTATTTTAATTTCAATCATTTAATTTTGATTTTTGGCAGAGGCAGATATCCCGGAGAATCAGAACTGTGATTTCCTGGTACCAGGATATTATCTGGTGGTACAGAGTGCTGGCAGCAATAACATGATTCGTTATGCCTCATGGTAAATAACCGCTTCTGTATAAAAAATAATTGTGACTGTTTGTGTCTTTTTATGGCATGCGCAGGGCTTACCTGCCCGCCGGCCGTGTGCCGGTCAGGGTTGGCATCACTTGTTTTATCAGGCTGAAGAAATGACGTAACCTGGCGGGATAGTAACTGGCCCAGGGGTAAGTCAGCCATACCGGCAGTGGCGGAGCCTGCCATTCGGAAAGTGGCTCCTGCAACCGGCCTGCAGCAAGGTCTTCTTCCACCAGCCAGGATGACACCAGGCCTACCCCCATTCCTGCCAGCGCGGCTTTTCTGATGGCATAAATACTGTCGCTGTATAATCTCGGACTGATGGTAATGGTACTGCTTTGGCCGTCAGTCTGATGTTTCAGGGTGATTTCGGTACGGTAGAAGGTACTGAGGGAAAGCCAGGGCAGGGCAGCGAGTTGCTCAAGAGTTTGCAGTGGCGTAGAACGGGCCAACAGATCAGGCGTTGCCACCATGCGGCGCGGAACTTCGGCTATCTGGATGGCAACCAGTCCGGGGTCATTGAGAGCACCTACCTGTATCGCGCAGTCAATGTTTTCGGCGACAAAATCCGGTGTCCGGTCATTCAGCATCCACTCCACGTTCAGGGCCGGAGATTTTTGCAGCCAGCCGACCAACGGCTCAATCATCTGATCCTGGCCGAAGGCATGGGGTACCCTTACCCGTAGTGTCCCTACCGGTTCGTCATGGGTATTGGTCAGTTCATCTTCCAAAGCATACCAGCTACCGACCAGCTGCCGCGCACGGCTGTAACAGCGCTCTCCGTCATCGGTTAGCTTCAATGCATGGGTGGTACGCAGGATAAGTTTCTGACCCAGCATTTTCTCTAATGCCTGTAATCGTCGGCTCACGGTAGGCTGGCTGACATCCAACTGACGGGCGCAGGCCGACAGGCTGCCACTTTCCACAATACGAATAAAGGTTTGCATCAGTTCAATACGGTCGATGCTGCCGGCTGAGATCTCTTTCATACGCACCACGTATAACAGTTTTGTTTAATTTGTGACTACCATGCATTAAAGAGTTCAGGTCTACTTAATGCAACCCTGATTTGGAGAAATTATCATGTCAGCAATCGAGCAGACCATGAACGAAGAGAAATTATCAGCCCCGTTACTGTTTACTCTGGCTGCCGGTGCCGGACTGACAGTGGCTTCCATTTATTACAGTCAGCCAATGCTGGGTATCATGGGCAAGCAGTTTAATGCCACAACCTCCCAGTCAGGAATGATCCCGATGCTGACCCAGATTGGCTACGCACTGGGTATTTTACTGCTCACCCCGTTGGGAGACCGGTTTGACCGACGGAAACTGATTGCACTGAAAGGTATGTTGCTGGTGGTTGCATTACTGCTGTGCGGTATTTCACCCGACCTGAATTTATTACTGGCTGCCAGCCTGCTGACCGGGCTTGCCGCCACAGTGGCACAGGATATCGTTCCGGCCTCAGCAGCACTGGCTCCGGAGCATAGCCGAGGGAAGATAGTCGGCACGGTGATGACAGGGCTACTGACAGGAATTTTGTTATCGCGGGTTGTCAGTGGTTTGATTGGCGAATATCTGGGCTGGCGTAATCTCTATTTTATTGCAGCAGCCTCGGTTTTACTGATTACTCTGGCATTATGGCGGATTCTTCCGGCGTTTCGCCCATCAGCCCCGGTTCCCTGGACTTCGCTGATGCAGTCGCTGTGGAAACTGTGGCATGAGCACACTGCATTGCGACGTGCGGCGTACGCTCAGGGGTTGTTATCGGTGGCATTCAGTGCGTTCTGGTCAACACTGGCATTAATGTTATATCAGGATTTTCATCTGGACAGTGCGGTGGCCGGGGCATTTGGTCTGGCCGGTGCGGCGGGTGCCCTGGCCGCACCGCTGGCAGGAGGCATGGCCGATCGTATTGGCCCGGCGCGGGTTACTCAGCTTGGCGCAGGATTGGTGATAGTTGCCTTTGCGATTATGTTACTGATGCCGTTACTGCCTGCGGAGGGAAAACTGGTTCTGATTGTGATCAGTGCGGTTATCTTTGACCTGGGTATTCAGGCCTCACTGGTCGCTCACCAGACCATTGTATTCCGGCTGGTGCCGGAAGCACGTAGCCGCCTGAATGCATTACTGTTTACCACCGTATTTATCGGGATGGCAGCAGGTTCTGCACTGGGAAGTCTGGCGTTGACTCACGGTGGCTGGAACGGCGTTGTGATTCTGTCAATTCTGGCTGCACTGGCAGCACTGGTGGTTCGTTTGTGTAGTCGCCATTTGCATAGTTGATCGCTGCACCGGGAGCTTTGCTCCCGGTGTTTATTCCGCCCCCCAACCTCACTGACACTTCTGACCATTTTCCTGTGTTCATCTGCAAATGAAAATGAGTATCATTTAATTTACTCTTCGCTACTCACAGTGGTAAAATACCGGCCAATAATTCACCAGCGAATACTTATTTTGCCATTGCCGGTTACTTTCTATGAACAGCCTATCGTCCGACACTGATGAACGGTCATTCCGGATTGCGGATTTTCGTGAATTCGGACATCGCTACGCCATTGACTACCGTTTTCCTGCCGGGGATGAGGATCAGAGTATCGATGTTGTCAGGGGGCATGTGGAAGAGTGGCGACTGGCCTCAGGAATGAGTGTGACTCATTCTGATCTGCAAATCCTTCAGCCTTATGAATCGACCTCGGTGGGGAGTTCACCGCTCTATTTGCTGGTGGTACTGGATGGCCATGTGGATTTACGGCTTAACGGCAAACCGGTCCGGATGTCGCCGGGCACTGCTCTGAGCACCCGGCTGGGAAGACAATCTATCCTCTCAGCCAGCCACCAGAAAGATCAGCGACTGGTGACTGTTTCACTGGGCATGAACTCTGCGCAATGCCAGGCCCCGCCACCACTGGCGGCTCTCACGGAGAGTTGGCAACGCACCCGGGCCCCTGTGGCAGTCTGGAATCTTCCTGAATATATGCAGGTCAGTATGCGTTTTGCGATTAGCCGTCAGGCAACTGCAGTAGCCAGAGAACTGATGCTGGAAGGACTGATGTTGCAGCTACTGGGGCTGACACTGAATCAGCTGAGTGAGCCGGAAGGGGCACGATTTTTGACATTACCGGGTGATCATCACCGGCTGGAAGCGGTGCGGCAGTTGCTTGAGTCCAGCCCGGAGAAAAATCATTCGCTGGAATCACTGGCGAAAACGGCAGCAATGAGCAGCAGCAGTCTGCGGACTAAATTTCGCCAGGCGTACGGGGATTCGGTATTCAACTATCTGCGCGATTGCCGGTTGGCACTGGCCCGTCGTTATCTGCAACAGGGCTACAGTGTGCAGCAGGCAGCCTGGATGTCCGGGTATCAGCATGCCACCAATTTTGCGACTGCCTTCCGGCGACGCTACGGCGTCAGCCCGAGTCATCTGACCTCACAACTGGCGTTGCGCGCGTAAAAATATGCCAGGATAGCTGGTTTTTGTCGTTTATCATACGCAACCCGTCACCAGGCATAGTCGCCAGGCCGCCGAACAACGCAATAATAGGCGTCTACTGACAATAAGAAATGGTGATATTTTTAATGGCAAGGCAAATTAAGACAGCGCACTTTCGTCTGCATTGTTGTGCTCTGGCGGTGAGCAGCGCATTCGTCCTGATGCCTGCAGTCCAGGCGGCTACCACCGACACGTTAGTGGTCACAGCCACTGGCAGTCAGGGTAGTCAGCAGAATGTGGTTGCTCCCTATATTAACAGTGCGACAAAATCGGCCGTCCCCGAAAGCCGAACCCCACAGGCTGCAGATTCGATTAGCCATCAGGAAATCGAAAAACGTCATGCTAATTCGCTGAATGAAATCCTGCGTTATGAGGCAGGTGTATCCACAGAGCTGCGTGGTTCCACCACCTATATGAGCGAATATAAGATTCGGGGTTTCGATGCTGAACATGAGTATTTTGACGGTCTGGAACTGCCTTACAATGTTGCAGGAAATACCAAAGCGTTTATCGATCCGATTCTGATAGATAAGGTCGATATTCTGAAAGGACCTTCCTCTGTGCTGTACGGCAATGCCTCCCCGGGTGGCCTGGTCAATATTCAGGGCAAGCAGCCTCAGTCAGAGCAGAGTACCGATGTCGGTGTTAACACCGGCAATCGCAGCCTCAAAGAGGGTTATATTGATTCTACGGGGCGTATTGCAGACAGCAACTGGGATTATCGTCTGATTGCCAAAGGCAGTGAGGGAAATGATCAGGCGAAGACCACTAAGCACGAAAGTTATCTGATAGCCCCGTCGGTCAGCTGGCATCCGGATGCTCAAACCCGGCTGACGCTGAGTGCGTTATACGAAGATATGCCCAGCCTGACACCCTCTAATCCACTGCCACTGGCCTATCTGCAAAGTGGTTATGCATCCCGCCGCGCCTATGCCGGCGACCACTGGAGCGGATTTAAACAGCGTGAAGGGATGCTGGGTTACAGTTTTGAGCATCAGTTTGACAGTGGCTGGGGCGTGGTACAGCGTGCCCGTTATTTCACCCTCGACAGCCATCAGCGCAGTATCTACTCCACTGGCACCGGCAGCAGTGATACCGATCTGTCCCGGTTCGGTTATACCACCGATGAGAGTGTCGACAGCTTTAATATCGACAACCAGCTAACCAAAACCCTCAGCCTGGGCGACTGGCAGAACCATCTGCTGGCCGGGTTCGACTATCAGCACCTGAATTCCCATATGACCTGGCGATACGGGACACAGTATCCTTCCATCAATATGCTGGACCCTGACTACAGCCAGGTCACCAGCAGTAATCTGGGCCTGTATACTGCGACGAATGATCGCCTGAGTTTCAACCAGCGAGGCTATTATCTGCAGGACCAGCTGGAGTTTGGAGGCCTTAACCTGCTGGCCAGCGCCCGTTACGACGACTATCAGTCAACCACCACGGATTATCTGGATGGCGGAAGTAAAGCGTCTATTGATCAGCATAAGGTTACCAAACGGCTGGGCGCGTTGTATCAGTTCAGTAATGGTATTGCGCCTTATCTGAGTTATTCTGAAGGTTTTCTGCCGGTATCACCGCAAGGAACGTTGACCGCCAGTCAGGCAAAAGCAACGACCAGCAAGCAGCTGGAAGGCGGGGTAAAATACCTGCTGTCGGATTATGCCACCACGCTGACAGCGTCGGTCTTCCAGATTAAACAGAAAAATGTTCTGACAACCGACTATACCTATACTTCTGCCGGGTTACTTAACTACCGGCAGACCGGTGAAGTCACTTCTAAGGGCGCGGAGTTTGGCGTGGTCAGTCGGCCAACGGACAATGTGAATATCATTGCCAATTATGCCTATACCCACGCGGTGAATACTCAGGATGAATATTATCAGGGCAAACGCGCCACTCAGGTGCCACTGAACAGCTTTAATCTGTGGGGCGATTACACCTTTAATCACGGTGTACTGAACGGTCTGATGCTGGGGGCGGGTCTGCGTTACTCCGGGAAAAGTGAAATCACGGAAGATAACTCATTACCCCCTGTCGGGGGCAACACTCAGTACGACCTGGCCGTCAGCTATGATATGGGTGTGCTGAGTTCATCACTGAAAGGTCTGACGCTGAAAGCCGGCGCCCAGAACCTGACGAATAAGATGACTTACACGTGTTACAGCAGCAGTTATTGCTGGATTGGCCGTGACCGCAGCTGGCAGGTGGGCGCGAATTACCATTTCTGATTGTTTTGTGGAAATGACCCCTGAAGCGGCTAGCCGGGAAAGGCTGGCCGCTGTCAGGCTATAACAAGGCGTATTTTTTGACTTTATCAAATAATGTACTTTTAGCGATCCCCAGAGCTTCTGCTGCCTGAGAGACATTACCGTGATGTTTATTTAATTCAGACAAAATCAGATCTTTTTCGAAATGCTCTACCATTTTTGGTAGTGTCAGCACACTGTCAGAACCGTGGCGGCCGGCTTCTCCGGTCATTCCCAGTACACAGCGCTCTGCTTCATTACGTAATTCACGGACATTACCCGGCCAGGGCCAGCTCAGGTAATTTTGCATTTTTACCAGATCGATATGCGGGGCTTCACGACCAAAGGTCGAGGCGGCCACTTCAGAAAAGTATTTAAATAACAGAGGGATATCTTCGCGTCGTTCGCGCAGTGGTGGTATAGGCAATTCAATCACATTCAGACGGAAATTCAGGTCAGCACGAAAATCCCCCTGTTCAGCCAGCAATGCAAGGTCTGCCTTGGTCGCACTAATCACCCGGATATCGACAGGGATCGGCTGATTAGACCCCAGCCGTTCTATCATTCGTTCCTGAAGTACACGCAACAACTTGATTTGCATAGCCATCGGCATACTTTCGATCTCATCAAGAAATAGTGTTCCTCCTTGCGCATATTCAATTTTACCAATTCGTTTTTGAGTTGCCCCGGAAAAAGCACCGCGTTCATGACCAAAAATCTCGCTGTCAAACAGGGTCTCTGGCAGACCCCCACAGTTAAGAGCGACAAAATTACCGGGCCTGCCACTCAGGTCATGGATACAGCGAGCCAGTAGCTCTTTACCGGTGCCTGTTTCTCCGTGAATCAGCACGTTAGCAGGGGTCGCAGCAATATTTCTGACAGTTTCCCGTAGTTCACACATTGGCTGTGCGTGGCCAATGAAGCGGCTATCCAGGTCGCTGACATGCGCCAATTTTTGGCGCAGTTGTTCAACTTCCAGAGTCAGCCTGCGTTTTTCCAGCGCCCTACGGACCTGCTGAATCAATGTCTGTGGTGAAAACGGCTTAGGCAGGAAGTCATAGGCGCCACTGCGCATTGCTTCCACGGCCGTCATAATATCGCCATGACCGGTAATAATAATGAAAGGTATTTGCGAACCGGCTGACTGCATCTGTTGCAGGAAATCCATACCACTCAGTCCCGGAAGCCGCAAATCCGTGATAATGACGCCGGAAAAAGCTGGCGGGAGTATTTTTTTTGCTTCTTCGACCGACTCTGCACCGACAGCCGCGATCTCCTCAAGCTCAAGTGACTGAATACAGCTGGTACGGACCGATTCATCGTCCTCAATAATTAATACATCATAATCAGCCAATGAGATTCTCCTGCTGTTGCGGACTGAGTTGCAGCCTGATGGTAAACCTGGCCCCGCCGCTGGCCAGATTATCTGCGCTCAGATTGCCATGAAAACTTTTAATAATATCTGCTGAAATCGCCAGTCCCAGGCCAAGGCCGGTGGTGGTTTTAGTGGTAAAAAAGGGTTCGAAAATATGGTCAATAATTTCTGCGGACAAGCCAGGGCCGTTATCGGACACTTCAATAATAGCTTCAGAATGATAACGGAACAGCCGTAACGAAATGGCCGGGTGTTTACTGCTATCCAGTACATCAATAGCGTTGGCCAGCAGATTGACCAGTACTTGTTCGAGCCGCAGCCCATTGCACTGGGCATAGATTTCGTCAGGCGGAAAATCTTTATGCGTCACTATCTGTTTTTTTTCCAGCCGGTGACTGAGAAGCATCATCACATTATCAATGCAGTGGCTCAACCTGACCTGGCTGATGGTTTCGTCAGAGGGTCTGGCGAAAGAGCGTAACTGGCCGGTCAGCACACCAATGCGGTCAATCAACGCGGCAATTCTGACCAGGTTTTCTCCGACCACCTGAGTATTCCCTCGTTGCAGAAAAATCAGGGTATTTTCTGAGTAAGCACGGATGGCAGCCAGTGGCTGATTGATTTCATGCGCCAGGCCAGCCGACAGCTGTCCAATGACTGCCAGCTTTTCTGTGCGTATCAGTTCTTTTTGCAGATTGCGTTCCCGCTCTTCGAAGCCCAGCCGTTCAGCAATCTCATTTTCTAATTCGAGGTTTTTGGTCTGTAGCTCACGATTTCTCTCCGCAACCAGTATTTCCAGGTGATTGTAGGCATTTTTTATCGCGTTATTATTTTCCGCTATCTTACGAACCAGTTTGATACGCTGGCTGACCAGATAGCCGAAGAAAATCATGGAGGTTAGTATGCTATCCAGCAAGGCAATCCGGAGCCAGATATCGCGATACACCGGCTGGACGGGCTGCATACCGGTTAAATACATACTGGTGCCGGGGAGCGCCGCACGGGAAGCCAGAAAGCGCTGTCCGTTGATGGTTAAGATACTGAATCCTTGAAGATGATTATCCAGACTCACTCCGGGTAACGGTGAAATTCTGTAACCACCAAATTGCCGGGTGTTGGTAACGGTTTGCAAATCTTTAGCTTCTGCTACTCCCAGGGTGTGATACTTCCAGCCTGGTATATTGGAGGTAATAATGATCCCGCTGGCCTCAGAAAGTGTCAGGGGCTCACTGGCGGGTGCATCGGCGATAAATAACTGGTCCATATTAATTTTCAGAGCCAGTACGCCAATGTTTTTCCCTCTGACGGTCATGCGGGTTGACAGATAATAGCCGGGCATATTTTCCGTGGTGCCCACCGCATAAAATGTCATTACTTTGCCACTGACGGCCTCGCGGAAATAAGGGCGGAAAGAAATGTCATGGCCACGTAATGCATTTGGCCCGGAAGATTGTTCTGACGCGACAATAATACCTGAGGTTGAAGCAAGGAATACCTGGTCGGCACCAATGGCCTGGCTGATATCGCGCAGTTTTTGACTGACCTGCTGATAAGGTATGGTTTGCGGTGCGATAAGATAATTTTGCAACTCACTGTCAAATGCCAGGGTCAGCGGCAGGTAGCGGTATTTATCCAGATTTCGTTCGAAGATATTAATTTTACGTTGCAGGTTATTTCGGATTTGTGCGCTGGTATTTTCCAGCATCACCGGTAACAGATAATGATAGCTCAACCAGTCGGCCAGCAGAATAGCGAGTGACATAGTCAACAGTAATATCAGGCTGTTACGAGAGAAGTTAAAAAAACCATTAGCGGCAGAGCGTTTATTCGGTTGTTGAAGCATCACCTGGTGTCCTGCTGACTCATTGTGTTGTACGGAACCGGGCGTCAGCTTAAGCTCTGACGGCCGGATCCTCTACTGTCTTTCAGAGGTGATGACGTAACTCAATAAATATTGAGCAGGACAATGGTCAACACCGCCATCACCAGACGCGAAACGGCATAGCCAACAGTGTAACCAATTGCCGGAACGCTGCTTTTAGCTGCATCCTGTATGGCTCCCAGCGCAGCGGTGGTAGAACGGGCACCGGCACAGACACCAAACAAAATTCCCGGATGAAAACGGAACACATAGCGTCCCAGTATCAGCCCCAGTATTAGCGGTACCAGTGTAACAATGATCCCACAGATAAATAAGGGTAATCCGTAATGTTTCAGCCCGCCGATAAAGCCGGAAGCGGCATTAATGCCGACAATGGCAATAAAACCATTCAGACCCAGATTGTTAAGTAACCAGATAGCGGGATTAGCGATTTTACCAAAGGTACGTTTTACAGACCGGATATATCCGCAAATCACCCCTGCGACAATTGCACCGACGTTGGTCCCAAGGCTTAACGGAATACCGCCGACACGGATGGTGATAGCGCCAATCAGACAACCAATCGCAATACCGGCGCACATAAACATTATATCAGAGCTGTTGGTGTTGCGGTCGGCATAACCGGTTTTGGCCGCCAGTTCAGCCACATCCTTGCCTGCGCCTTTTACGGTCAGTACGTCGCCGGCTTTCAGTGCTAAATCGATATCCGGTGGCAGTGTTTCATCAGCCCTGGTGACTGACAGTAGAAAAATACCGTGGCCGGGGCGGCTGAACTCGTTGTACAGCAAATCGCCGAGGGTTTTACCCTGTGCCGCCTGTTTACTTAGCACAATGTCCAGTTTCTCAGTGGCAAAATTCAGCAGATTTACGTCCGCACTCTCAGGGCCAATCAATGACTGACTGGCAACGATATCCTGCAGACTGCCTGAGGCGATAATTTCTGCACCGCAGGTTAGCACTGTCTCAGCTTCACACTGAATAACCGGAGACTGTGGTTGATAACGAATACGGCGGATAAACACTTTGTGACCCAGCATTTCCTCTGCCTGTGCCACTGTTTTTTGATCAAAATCCGGATTCTCTATGGTCAGAGCACGGGCAACGTGGGCGCTGTAAGCGGAGTCTTTAATTTCCTGATGATGATTATGAGTTTTTTCATAATCCCTGCAGGCTTCAGGCAGGTTAATTCCCATCAGTTTAGGGCCAAGGGTTGCCAGAAACCAGGCAGAACCCGCAGTACCGAACGGGTAGGTGACTGCGTAGGCTACAGGTAGCAGGGCTGCTGCTGCAGCGGCATTTTGCGACATCACACTGGAAGCCACGCCAAGGACAGTCGAGTTGGTATACCCGCCGGAAAGCAATCCGGCAGTCAGTGCAGTGTCATAGTGGAAAATTTTACCTAAGATCAGCGCGGTACCCAGTCCGGATAAGCAGATGATCACAGTAAAGATCACCTGGGGTAATCCATCACTTTTCAGTGCGCGGATAAATTCCGGTCCGACAGCATAACCCACGGCAAACAGGAACATATCAAAAAATGTAGCTTGCATGACCGGGGAAATATGTAAGCCAAGCTGGCCTATCAGCAGGCCGGCAATTAAAGTACTGGTCACCACCCCGAGACTAAATTTTCGGATTTTGAATGTACCAAACCATGCGCCTAATGCCAGAGTCAGGTAAATGGCAATATCGGGGTTTTCATGCAGAGTAGCAATAAAGAAGTTCATGATTTTCTCCTGATGGAAAAACGGGGCGGATGAGCGCCCCGCAAAACGGTCCCTGAACTCAACCTGAACGGTAAAATTAATAGTGAGGTTTATAAAGCATGGCTTCGAGCCAGCTGCGGATATTTGCCGGACGTTCAACCTGTGCCAGTCCGCTGTCGAACATATATTCAATAATACGCACGGCAGTGTTCACTTCCGTTTCCAGAATATTGTCCTGACTTGGGTACAACATGCCTTTTTTCTGCATTTCAGGCGTCACCTGTTCAGCAATGGCATGCGCGGCAACAATAAAACATTCATCATTTAACAGCAGCGGTCTGGCAGCGTAGGTGGCCAGGCCAATTGCGGGATAAATATAGAAATTATTTGCCTGACCCGGCCAGAATGTTTTGCCATTCATTTCAAATTCCGGGAACTGGACACCGGCAGCAAACAGCGCCTGTCCTTTTGACCACTGGTAAGCCTGTTCAGCGGTACATTCAACTTTGCTGGTGGGGTTGGAAAGCGCAAAAATAACAGGACGTGAATTAATCTCGCTCATTTTTTCTACCACTGGCCGGGTAAAGGCACCAGCACTGGTACTGACGCCAAACAGAATTGTTGGTTTGAAATCTTCAACCACCTGAACCAAATCACGGGTAGGCTGAGTATTCAGCGCAAATTGCCGTTGTTCCGGTGTCAGGTCCTGGCGGGAGGTTTCGATCAGCCCGTTGATATCCATATAAGCGATCCGGGAGCGGGCTTGTTCTTCAGAAAGCCCTAAATCCTGCAGTTCGGCACAAATCAGTTTACCAATACCAATACCTGCTGAACCGGCACCATAGAACAACACCCGTTGCTCTGCCAGATTAGCGCCGGTAATATTCATTGCGCTGGCGATACCGGCCAGTGCAACGCTGGCAGTGCCCTGAATATCATCGTTGTAACACAGAACTTTATTTTTATAACGGTCCAGATAGCGAATAGCGTCGGTACCTTTCCAGTCTTCGAAATGGATACAACAACCCGGGAATACGGTTTGTACGGCCTGTACAAACTCTTCAGTGAGTTCATTCAGTTCCTGCTCACTGACCGGAGCTTCGCGGGTACCCAGATACAGCGGATCGGCACGCAGTTTTTCATTAGTAGTACCGATATCGAACAATACAGGCAGCAAACAGTCCGGTGGAACCGCGGCACAGGCAGTGTAAAGCTGCAGTTTACCGATAGGAATACCCATACCATTCGCACCAATATCACCAAGACCCAGAATACGTCCGCCGGTAGAAACACAAATAAAGCGGACGTCTTTTACCGGCCAGTTCTTCAGTACTTCGGCCATGCGGCCTTTCATATGGCGTGTGATATACATTCCGCGTGGCCGACGATAGATGTGGCCGAACTCCAGACAGGCGTCAGCAACGATTGGATCGTACAGGATCGGGATGAAGCGTTTCGGATCAGACATGACTGTTTTGTAAAACACCACTTCATTACGTTCTTCAAGGCCAATCAGATAAATATAACGCTCAAGATCATCTTTTTTACTGTCCAGGTGATTGAGTACACGACTTACCTGAAGGTCGAGGGATTCTACAGAAGGTGGTAATAACCCTTCCAGGCCGTTATTTTTACGCTCCTGTTCATTAAACGCGGTGCCTTTATTATTGGCTGCATTATGCAGTAAATCGATACCTGAAAGAGTTGTAGTTTCCATAGACATGATATAGCTCCTGTAAGCAATAGAATTAAAATCATTGAATAACACTCACGCTGATATCTATTGCAACTGGCGTACCAACCTGTACTGAAAATTATCCTTATGAAAAATATGGTTTTTTATTTTAATCTTTCAGGAAAAGTCCGGAATTCCGGAAATTTAAACTATTTAACTGCTGGATAACCGGCAGAGAATATATTTTATACGTCAGGCCAGGTTAAATTAATGTATACACCTGAGGGGCAAAGTTAAAAATACAACTGCGACATTTAGCATTTTTATAAGTTTCAGGGTAAACCAGAAATAAACGATGATTTTATGTTTCATCGATGGAAGATTTTTTATTTAATAATTTCATGTCGAAGATTGAAAATATTTCTTCCGGACGTTTTTCGAACATCTGTCGACAGAATGATCAGTCCCTGTCGGAAAAATGCCTGCAGTTTTTCCGGTTGTCCGTCCTGCAGGATGTCACCAGACGATCAGACACACCTGAAAAGCGATGCAGTAAAGTATTTTCGATCATGAAGAAGGGGCAGGCAGCTGTTTATGTATCGGAGCGACAGCCTTATCCACAGAGATATCTGCCGCTCTGACAAGATCTGATACCCTGTAGGTAACATTCTCTGGAACAAAAATTCATTAATAGAAATATTAAAATCTGCTGTAATAACTCAGGATGACGCCACAGTTGCAGTGAATCACGGTAAATTTTGTTATCACATTCAGCGTCAGACCCTTGCAGAGGCTTACTGCCCCCGACTTCATCGCCTGAAATGCCGGAAGTATGCAGAGATCTCACTACAAATAAAATTTCACCGTCGAAAATCTGGTTATTTATGCTGCCTTCCGGCATAACCTGGCCGTTTTCCACATTTTTTACCTGACTGGTTTCATCTGAATTTATAATTCTTTAGAATTTTGTACATTCTTAACATCGTCAGAATATTATAATTTTGTTTTACTTTGGTCATAAATACTAAATCAATGTTAGCAAAGAGTTAAAGGAATCCTAAGTAATGAAAATGAGCACCTCGAAAACACGCGCTAAACATATTCGCTTTCCGCACCATATGCTGAATGATATTCAGGAATCGCTGAAGAAAGAAAGTAGTGAAAACTTTTCTGCCTGGGTGATTGAAGCCTGCCGTATCAGACTCAGAAAAAGCAACTGATCTCTCAGACAGGCTGCCAGTATTGTCGCAGACCTGTGAGTATCAAAATCGTTATGTGACTGTTTTCCCGGACGGAGGGAGTTGTCCGGAAACCCCCCGAAAATCCTGCCAGAACACATTTTCCCCAGCGGGTGTTACCGATACCTCCCCATGATACCGGTTTCATTGTTATTGCTGCCTCGTTTACCTGTCCGTTATCACCTGTTCATTTCTCTGACTGACCCGATCCTGTTCACAAAAATATTGCACTGCTCCTTCAAAACTTGATGCACCTCGATTTTTGGAGCGAAAGTTACTTAATTGTTGCAATTTATTGCTAGCTTGAATTAGTTGGATCTATATGTTTCAACTTGTTTATTTTCAGGGGGAAGTTTCAGGGAAGGCTAAGCAACCTGCCGGATGCGGGAAATTCGTTGATGGGGCACATTGGGTAATGTCGGGGGGTGTATTGTGTTGACTATACTAGGCTTTGCAATGGTCGTCTGCTTTATGTATTTGATCATGACTAAACGGATGTCGGCCCTGATCGCCCTGATCATCGTGCCTACTCTGTTTGCACTGGCAGGGGGATATTATCAGGGATTAGGCGAGATGATGCTGGACGGGGTAAAAAAACTGGCCCCGACTGGTGTCATGCTGACATTTTCCATCCTTTACTTCGGTCTGATGATTGATGCAGGGCTGTTTAACCCGCTGGTACGCTTTATTCTGAAAATAGTTCGGGGCGATCCGTTAAAAGTTCTGGCCGGGACGGCCATTCTGACCTTGCTGGTTTCACTCGACGGGGATAGCTCAACTACCTATATGATTGCTATTGCGGCATTTTTGCCGCTGTACCGCAAGCTGGGAATGAATATCCTGGCAATGACCTGTCTGGTTAATTTGGCCAGTGGAATCATGAATTTATCGCCGTGGGGAGGTCCCACCGCCCGGGCGGCGGCGGCCCTTCGAATTGATGCGTTAGATATCTTTATCCCCATGATACCAGCCATGTTGCTGGCCTGTTGTTCACTGGTAGGCGTTGCGGTCTGGTTTGGCCTGCGGGAGCGTCGCCGGCTGGGGGTCATTTCGCCAGAGACTTTGTATGCAGGCCCCGAAACGTCAGGACTGTCAGATGACGAGTCCGGTTCAGAACATCTTCGGCCAAAAATGTTCTGGCCAAACCTGATACTAACGACGGTGTTACTGGTGATGTTAGTGATGGGTACGCTGCCGATTCAAATCCTGTTTATGCTGGCATTTGCCGTCGCTGCTATGCTGAATTACCCCTCACTGGCACAGCAGAAAGAGAGGATTGCCGCACATGCCGGGAATGTACTGGCAGTCACTTCGTTAATATTTGCTGCGGGGGTTTTTACCGGTATTTTGTCGGGGACAGGGATGGTCGATGCGATGGCAAAAAGCCTGTTATCGGTCATTCCGCATAGTTTTGGGCCGTATCTGGCTATTTTTACTGCATTAGTCAGCCTGCCGTTTACCTTTTTTATGTCTAATGACGCTTTTTATTTTGGTATTTTACCGGTCATTGCTCAGACTGCGGCAGGGTACGGTATTTCGGCAGAGGAGATTGCCAGAGCGTCGATTGTCGGTCAGCCATTCCATTTATTGAGTCCGTTGGTCCCTTCCGTCTACCTGCTGGTCGGCCTGGCTAAGGTCGATATTGGAGACCACCAACGTTTTTCCATCAAATGGGGAATTTTTATCAGTCTGGCATTACTGGTGGGGGGGATTATCTTTGGGGCCATCCCGGTTTACCATCAGTCCTAAGCCCAGCCATTATCCTGCAGCAGACAGAGAGTCAGTGAACAGTTGCAGGATAGCATTCGGTTGCCGCCCTTTACGGGTTGCCAGTGCGATGGTATGCGTAAAATGGAGTTGCTGTGGTGCCACCGGCCGCATTAGCCCTTTTTCCTGCCAGTGGGCGGCATAATGATCCGGCAGAAAGCCAATAAAGCGTCCGGTAAGGATCAGGAAAGCGATACCCTCCCGATCGGAGGCGGTGGCAGTACAGTTCAGCCGCTGATGCAGACGAACGGTTTCGGCAGTCATCCGTTCGGCAGGCGCAATAGCATCATAGCGGCCCAGTTCGCCAGCGACGGCATCATCATCACGATAAAACAGTGGATGTGTATGGCTGCAATACAGCGACGATTTTTCCTCGTATAACGGCAAATAATCCAGTCCTGACAAGGGTGACGTCAGAGGCAGGGCACCTACGTGATAGCGGCCATCCATCAGGGCCTGCTCTATTTCGGTCGGGGTGGTCATGGTTAATGAAATATGAATCCCCGGCCCCTGACGGCGCAAACTCTCCAGGGCATGGGTGAGTTTCATCATTGGCTGGGTGACCAGGTTATTGATAATACCGATATTAAAATCTCCACGCAGTTGCTTGTGCATCTGGTTAACCTGCTGGCGGAACGTCTCGATGGATGCCATCATGGTTTCGCTGAGCTGTAACACTTCCCGTCCTTCGGCGGTAAGAGAGAATCCTGCCCGACCACGCTGACATAACCGCATCCCCAGACGTTTTTCCAGATCACTCATATGCTGGCTGATCGCCGGTCGGGAAATCCCCAGTATTCCTTCGGCGGCAGAAAAGCTGCCACAACCGGCAACGGTCCGGAAAACCCTCAGCAGTTTAAGGTCGAAGTCACTGACCCGCGCGAGCGATAAGCTTTTCATATAGGTAAGTCTTTCTGTAACTAAAGATATGGTTATATGGATTTAACTTAACTATCGATTGATTGCAAACTGTTCTTTATCGGCTTTATGAGGAATCACCATGTCTGAATCAATCCATACTTCTGCGCTTAATCTGCAGTCTCACTGGATGCCCTTCAGTGCTAACCGTAATTTTCAACGTGACCCACGGTTTATTGTCTCGGCGCAGGGCCGCTGGCTGACAGATGATAAAGGGCGTCAGTTATTTGACAGCCTCTCGGGTCTGTGGACCTGTGGTGCAGGTCACTGCCGCAGCGAAATACAGCAGGTGGTAGCAAAACAGCTCAGTTCACTGGACTATGCACCCGCCTTCCAGTACGGGCATCCTCTGTCATTTAAACTGGCAGAGAAGATTGCGGAGCGTATGCCTGGTGAACTGAATCATGTCTTTTTTACCGGCTCCGGATCAGAATCAGCCGACACGGCAGTCAAAATGGCCCGTGGTTACTGGCGTGCAAAAGGTCAACCGGCAAAAACCAAATTTATTGGTCGGGCCCGGGGTTATCATGGCGTGAATATTGCCGGCACCAGCCTCGGTGGGATTGGTGGTAACCGCAAGATGTTTGGTCAGTTTATGGATGTTGATCATCTGCCACATACACTGCAAACCGATCAGGCGTTTACGGCAGGCATGGCCGCAACCGGAGGGGTTGAATTAGCGAACGAAATGTTGAAGCTGATTGAACTGCATGATGCTTCCAACATTGCCGCAGTGATTGTTGAACCCTTGTCCGGATCTGCCGGGGCCATTATTCCTCCGCAGGGTTATCTGCAACGGCTACGTGAAATCTGCGATCAGCACAATATCCTGCTGATTTTCGATGAGGTCATCACCGGATTCGGTCGGATGGGGCGTTGGACAGGGGCTGAATACTTTGGTGTCACGCCGGATATTCTGAATTTTGCCAAACAAATCACCAACGGTGCGATCCCGATGGGCGGGGTGGTTGCCAGCAGCGAGATCTACCATACCTATATGTCACAGGCATTGCCGGAACATTCGGTCGAGTTTGGGCACGGCTACACTTACTCCGGGCATCCGGTGGCCTGTGCGGCAGGGCTGGCGACTCTGGAAATGCTGGAGAAAGAGAATCTGATTGCTCAGTCAGCAGAGCTGGCACCGGTATTTGAACGTGCGCTGCATAGCCTGCGGGACTGCCCGAATGTTATCGATATCCGTAACTGTGGGCTGGTAGGCGCTATCCAACTGGCACCCCGTGACGGCGATGCGGTCATCCGGCCATTCGATGCCGGTATGGCATTATGGAAAGCGGGGTTCTATGTGCGGTTTGGCGGCGATACCTTACAGTTTGGCCCGATGTTCAATACCCGCCCTGAAGAACTGGATCGTCTGTTCGATGCGGTGGGTGAAGCTTTGCATCAGATTGCCTGACAGGAATACCAGTGGATGGCTTCCTGAAGGTCGGGCAAAAAGCCCGGCCTTGTTGTTTTTGGCACGAAGCAAACTGACCTTCTTCCCTTCATGGAAAGTCTGTGGCTAAGACCTCCCATCCGCCATTTTCCGGTTAAAAATCCTGTTATCTGTTCCATCCTGGTCGATTCTGCATAAATTATCCGGAGTATCAGTTTGCAACTTACTGCCAGAATGAGGTCAGAGATGGTGTATCTGGATATTGGTGAAGTCGCCAGCAGAAGTGGGAATACACCGTCGGCGTTGCGACATTATGAAAAGCTGGGGTTGATTTCATCGGTGGCACGACATGGTTTACGCCGTCAGTTTCTGCCGGAAGTCTTGCTACAGCTTCGTCTGATCTCGATGGGTCAACTGGCGGGATTTTCGCTGGAAGAGCTTGCCGGGATGTTGGGTCGGGGACGTGTGTTAGATCTGCCGAGGGAAAGGCTACACCAAAAAGCCGATGAACTGGACCGACAGATAGAGCAGCTTATGGTGATGCGCGATACTTTACGCCACGTGGCTGACTGTCCGGCATCTTCACATCTGGAATGCCCGACATTCCTGCGGTTACTGAATGTGGCGGGTAAAATGCCGAAAGACAATGTGGCAAAACGACATCACATAAGCCGGGCGATCCGTCGGAGGAGTAATACAGAGCGCTAAGTATAAAAAAAGCCCGTTTCCGGGCTTTTCAGGTAATAATGCGGCGCTTAGCGCATAGTCACAAACTCTTCGGCGCCTGTCGGGTGGATAGCGACGGTATTGTCGAAGTCTTTTTTGGTGGCACCCATTTTCAGTGCAACCGCAAAACCCTGCAACATCTCATCCACACCAAAACCGATACCGTGGATACCGACAATTTTTTCTTCCGGCCCTACGCAGACCAGTTTCATGCGGCAAGGCTGACGGTGGCTGGTGACTGCGGTGTACATGGCAGTAAATGATGATTTGTAGACTTTAACAGCATCATCTCCATACTGCTGCCGGGCTTCAGGTTCAGACAGACCCACTGTACCGATTGGTGGGTGACTAAACACTACTGTCGGGATATTACTGTAATCCAGATGCTCATCCGGTTTGTTATTAAATAAACGCTCTGACAGACGACGTCCTGCAGCGACAGCGACCGGCGTGAGCTCTACGGCTCCGGTGTTATCGCCTACCGCATACACACCCGCGACATTAGTATTCTGGAATTTATCCACTACGATGTAACCCTGCTCATTTAGTGCAACACCACTGGCTTGCAGGTTCAGATTATCGGTGGCCGGCTCACGACCAATCGCCCACACCAGGCAGTCGACGGTATATTTATCGCCGTTTTCCAGGCTCAGGGTCAGGCTGCCATCGGTATTCTTCTCCACTTTCTGCGGCACTGCGTGAGTGTGCAGTGACGGGCCTTCGGCATTCATCACTTCTACCAGCGTTTCAGACAGCATGGGATCAAACTGGCGCAGCGGAGACTGTTTACGGACGAACAGGTGAGTTTCGGCACCCAGTCCGTTTACCACACCGGCAATCTCTACCGCGATATAGCCGGCACCGACTACGGCGACGCGTTTCGGCAGAGCCTCCAGTTCAAAGAAACCGTCTGAATCAATTCCCAGCTCAGCGCCCGGGATATCGGGGTGGCTCGGACGTCCGCCGGTAGCGATCAGAATATGGTCAGCAGTGATCTGCTCGCCGTTGACTTCAACAGTATGCGCATCGACAAACTTAGCAAAACCTTTAATCACATCGACCTTGTTTTTCCCCAGCACATTGTCATAAGAGGTGTGGATACGGTCGATATAGGCACTGCGGCTTTTTACCAGCGTCGCCCAGTCAAAACGATTAATGGTGGTATCAAAACCATAGTCAGGGCCATACAGCCGAATGGCTTCGGAGATTTGTGCCGCGTGCCACATGACTTTTTTCGGCACACAGCCAACGTTGACACAGGTACCGCCCAGCTCTTTGGCTTCAATCAGGGCGCATTTTTTCCCATACATTGCTGCACGGTTAATTGAGGCAATTCCGCCACTGCCGCCGCCAATAGCAAGATAGTCATAATGTTTAGTCATTGAAAAAGTCCGTCCGTTTCGGGTTAAGCAGAGCATGGTGCCGGGAAGCCGGCCAGTCACCGGGTGGGTGAGGCTGTATCTGCTGTACTGTCATCTATGTTATCCAGTGTAACGCGACTCAGGCAAATGCCGCAAAGTTTGCACCTATAGTTGTGATAGGATGCGAACTGGTCTGACTGAACTTGCGGAAGCATATCATGCACCTTACCTTTCTGGGCACTTGTGCTGGGACTCCCAGCCTGCAACGCAATGTCACGGCAATTGCCCTGACGTTACCGGCGGCTGGAGACTGGCTGTTTGACTGCGGGGAAGCCACCCAGCACCAGTATATGCGCAGTGCGCTTAAGCCGGGCAAACTGGAAAAAATCTTTATTACTCATCTACATGGTGACCATATCTTCGGCCTGCCAGGTTTGCTGACCAGCCGCTCTATGGGCAGTATCAGCCAGCCACTGACTATTTACGGTCCGCCCGGAATTCGGGCATTTGTCGATAACGCACTGTCGCTCAGCAGCTCATGGGTTAGTTTCCCGCTGGAGATTATCGAAATTGAAGCCGGGATGATTGTGGACAACGGTGACTACCGGGTCACGGCTTACCCGTTGAATCACGTGGTGCCTTGTTTTGGTTATCGTATTGAACAATACGACAAACCAGGATTGCTGGATGCCCCGAGGCTGAAAGCGGACGGAATACCCACCGGTCCGTGGTTTCAGCAACTGAAACAGGGAAAAACTATCACCTTACCGGACGGGCGTCAGGTGGAAGGCAGAGACTATCTTGGGCCGCCGGTAAAAGGAAAATCGGTAGCTATTTTCGGCGATACGGCACCCTGCAGTGAAAGTCTGAGTCTGGCGGCGAATGTTGATGTGATGGTACATGAAACGACGCTGGAAGCTGCGATGGCAGAGAAAGCGAATGGTCGCGGGCACTCGACGACCATTCAGGCGGCACAGGCAGCCAGAGATGCCGGGGCTAAGCGGCTGATTGCCACGCATTTCAGTTCACGCTACGGCGCAGAGGATCTGCCGCGGTTGCTGGCCGAATGCCAGTCAGTTTTTTCCGCGACCGAACTGGCTAACGATTTTTCGGTATTTGAAATCTGAGCCGGTTATTCCGGGACTATCCAATCCACCAGAGTATGGCCGGTACCGGCAGGCACCAGCTGCTGGTGCAGCCACGGCAGCACAGCTTCCATCTCTGAGGCCAGTTTCCACGGTGGGTTAATCACAATCATCCCTGACGCCGTCATTCCGCGCTGATCACTGTCCGGGCGCACCGCCAGTTCAATTTGCAGAATGCGTTTGATACCGGTGGCCTGCAATTCATTAATCATACGTTTGATTTGCTGGCGTAATACCACCGGATACCACAGCGCATAGATGCCGGTGGCAAAGCGTTTGTAACCTTCCTGAATTCCGGCTACCACGGCCTGATAATCGGTTTTTATCTCGTAAGGCGGATCAATCAGTATCAGCCCACGCCGTGAAGCAGGGGGGAGTTTCGCTTTCAGTTGCTGATAACCGTCGGAACGCGACAGTTGTGCCCGGTCATCTTTCAGAAACTCATTACGCAGCAGTGGAAAATCCGACGGATGCAGTTCTGTCAGTTGCAGTGAGTCCTGTGGGCGCAGCAGATGGCGGGCAATCAGCGGTGAACCAGGGTAATACTTCAGTTTACCAGAGCGGTTCAGGGCATTGACTGCCGACAGATATGGCTGCAACTGTTGCGGGGCTTCCGGGTGCTGCCAGATTCTGGCAATTCCTTCCAGGTATTCGCCGGTACGTTCAGCATGTTCACTGCCCAACAAATAGCGGCCAGCCCCGGCATGAGTATCCAGATAAAGGAACGGTTTATCTTTTTCCTGTAATGACTGAATAATCAGGCTCTGAACGGTGTGTTTCAGGACATCCGCATGATTACCTGCGTGGAAACTATGACGATAGCTCAGCATCTTGTTAACCTTTGTAAGATCTTTTGTTCTGTGAGGTGTAAACCCGGCTATCGTCACATCCTCACGGCAGAGACAAATTCCAGCCTGTCCGGCAGTATGGCTTCGCCGGGGGGCCGAGTATAGCAGTATTGGCTGGCGGGCAGTAGTAAAGGCCGCGATTTATCCTGCTGCTGTCGGGGGCGTTTTCCTGCCGGTTGACTGGCTAACCTGGAGCCGTGTGACCAGTTTCCCTCTTCCTGACGGATAGGGGTGATTGATTTTCTGATGTTCTGACCCCATCCTGATCATATTGCGCATGCAGAGCGCCTCTAACATCAACAGGATTGAGCTATGACTAACCCGTTACTGACTTCGTTCACACTGCCACCATTTTCGTTGATTAAGCCTGAACATGTTGTTCCGGCGGTCACTCAGGCACTGCAGGACTGTCGTGCAACCGTCGAAAAAGTCGTCGCACAGGGCGGTCCTTACACCTGGAACACCTTATGCGAGCCGCTGGCTGAAACCGATGACCGGCTGGGACGGCTGTTTTCACCGGTCAGCCATCTTAACTCGGTTAAAAACAGCCCTGAACTGCGTGAAGCGTACGAGCAGGTACTGCCATTGTTATCAGAATACGGCACCTGGGTCGGGCAGCATGAAGGCTTGTACCAGGCATATGTCAGCCTGAAACAGGGTGACAGTTACGCATCTCTGAATACCGCACAGAAAAAAGCGGTAGATAACGCACTGCGTGATTTTGAATTATCTGGTATTGGCTTACCTAAAGACAAACAGCAACGCTATGGAGAGATTGCCGCGCGGCTGTCAGAAATCGGCGCGGCCTACAGCAACAATGTGCTGGACGCGACCATGGGCTGGAGCAAGCTGATTACTGATGAAAGCGGACTGGCTGGTATGCCAGAGAGCGCACTGGCTGCCGCCAAAGCGCAGGCTGAAGCGAAAGAACAACAAGGCTGGTTGTTGACGCTGGATATTCCCAGCTACCTGCCGGTGATGACTTACTGTGAAAACCAGGCATTACGTGAAGAGATGTACCGTGCATATAGCACCCGTGCGTCAGACCAGGGGCCGAATGCCGGTAAATGGGATAACGGCCCGTTGATCGAAGAAGAACTGGCACTGCGTCACGAGTTTGCTCAACTGTTAGGCTTTGGCTCTTTCGCTGAAAAATCTCTGGCGACTAAAATGGCAAAATCGCCACAGCACGTTCTGGATTTCCTGACAGACCTGGCAAAACGTGCCCGGCCACAGGGTGAGAAAGAGCTGGTTCAGCTGCGTGAGTTTGCCAAAACTCACTATAACGTCGATACGCTGGAACCGTGGGATATTACCTTCTACGCCGAGAAGCAAAAACAGTATTTATATACCATCAGCGATGAGCAGTTGCGTCCTTACTTCCCGGAAAATAAAGCGGTCAGTGGTCTGTTTGAAGTGGTAAAACGTATTTACGGGATCACTGCTAAAGAGCGTAAGGATGTTGATGTCTGGCATCCGGATGTGCGTTTCTTTGAACTGTATGATGAAACCGGAGATCTGCGCGGCAGTTTCTATCTGGATCTGTATGCACGTGAGCATAAACGTGGTGGTGCATGGATGGACGACTGTGTCGGACGGATGCGTAAAGCCGACGGTTCACTGCAAAAACCGGTCGCCTATCTGACCTGTAACTTTAACCGGCCGCTGAATGGCAAACCGGCATTGTTTACTCATGATGAAGTGATTACTTTGTTCCACGAGTTCGGGCATGGTCTGCACCATATGCTGACCGAAATCGAAACTGCAGGCGTGTCCGGGATCAGTGGTGTGCCATGGGATGCTGTCGAGCTGCCAAGCCAGTTTATGGAAAACTGGTGCTGGGAGCCGGAAGCACTGGCATTTATCTCCGGGCACTATGAAACCGGAGAGCCGTTACCTCAGGAATTGCTGGAGAAAATGCTGGCGGCGAAAAATTACAACGCCGCGATGTTTATCCTGCGTCAGCTGGAATTCGGCCTGTTTGATTTCCGCCTGCACGCTGAATATGACCCGGCGAAAGGTGCCCGTCTGCTGGAAACCCTGCAGGAAGTGAAAAAACAGGTGTCCGTCGTACCGTCACCCTCATGGGGCCGCTTCCCACATGCCTTCAGCCATGTGTTTGCCGGGGGGTACGCGGCGGGTTACTACAGCTATCTGTGGGCAGACGTGTTAGCGGCAGATGCCTACTCACGTTTTGAAGAGGAAGGTATTTTTAACCGCGAAACCGGTCAGTCATTCCTCGACAATATCCTGAGCCGCGGTGGTTCTGAGGAACCTATGGTACTGTTCAGCCGTTTCCGTGGTCGTGAACCACAACTGGATGCGATGCTGGAGCATTACGGTATCCAGGGATAAATTACGGGTGAAGATTTGTCTGATAGATGAAACAGGCGCCGGAGACGGCGCCTTATCTGTTTTAGCCGAACGCTGGCAGTTGACGCATGACCCACAGGCGCTCATGGCGCTGGTGATGACCCCGACCCATCTGGAGCTTCGTAAGCTCGATGAGCCAAAGCTTGGGGGGATCTATGTCGATTTTGTCTCGGGAGCAATGGCTCACCGGCGTAAGTTTGGCGGAGGCCGTGGCGAAGCGGTGGCTAAAGCGGTCGGGATAAAAGGCAGCTATTTACCGGATGTGGTGGATGCCACTGCCGGTCTGGGGCGTGACGCGTTTGTACTGGCGTCCAGCGGCTGTCGGGTGCGTATGCTGGAACGCCATCCGGTCGTGGCAGCATTGCTGGATGATGGTCTGCAGCGAGGCTACCGGGATGCTGAGATAGGCCCCTGGCTGCAACAGCGGCTGACACTGATTCACGCGACCAGCCATCAGGCACTGAGCGAAATTTCCCCGCGACCGGATGTGGTTTATCTGGACCCGATGTATCCGCACCGGCAAAAAAGTGCCATGGTGAAGAAAGAGATGCGGGTTTTTCAGTCACTGGTGGGGGCTGATGAAGATGCAGATAGTCTGCTGCAGCCTGCACGTCTGCTGGCTAAGAAACGGATAGTCGTCAAACGTCCGGATTATGCCGAACCTCTGGATGGAGTACCGACATCTTCGGCGGTCGTGACCAAAAGCCACCGGTTTGACATTTACCCTTCGCTGGCCCCGGAAGGGGCATCGGCTGCGCAAGAGTAATTTCGTCGGACTGCATCAGCGTCCGGCACTCTTTTAGTCAGGGCCGGCAGTCGCCGGGCCCTGGCACTTCAGAGAGTTACTCTTCGTCTTTCATTGGCACAATCAGCATATCAATATGCACGGTATTGATTAACTGGCGTGCTGATGACATCAGCTTGCTCCAGAAGTCCTGGTGATGCCCACAAATGACCAGGTCGACGTGATATTTGTTGATAGCATCAATCAGTACCTGCGCCAGATCACCACTTCCGCTTAATGTCTGGCTCATAGGATATCCGGCATTGGTAGATAATTCGCTGAGTGCTGTCTGAGTTTCTTCAGAAATACGTTTCTGCATATCTCCCAGGTTGACATCAATCAGTCCGGTATACAGATCAGAATAATTTACGTCTACATGAATTAATGACACTTTGGCATTGTACGGACGTGCCAGAGAAACGGCTTTTTCAACCAGTAGCTGGCTTTCCGGAGACAGATCAACAGCGACCAGAATATGTTTATAAGACATGGCAGACTCCTCAAATACGAAAAAGGTAAGGATCAGCAGTATTGTCACTAATACAGGACAATCAACAGACAGGTTGCTGACCACTATGGCGATTTTCTACTGTGTGCTGTGAATTTATCCTACCATAGGGCTATACAACTGAGTATAGAATCATTGTCTGTCAGACCGGCAGCGGGAAGTGTGAGTCAGGTCAAAGGGAGAGTCCTTTTTTTCAGGAGAGTTATCACAAATGATTGTGCCGGTGGGTGAAATATTACCTACACTAATCAATAAAACGGCCTGAGAAACCTGTAATACTGGCTGCCAGTCAGGGGAATGGTGGAGGGAAAGATGATTAATACCACGGTACTGTTTACCTGTTTATGTATTGTCTGTGTGATTAATATGCTGCGTTACTTTTCTTCATTACGGGCCTTGCTGGTGGTGCTGCGAGGTTGTGACCCACTGCTCTATCAGTCGGTGGATGGTGCTGGTTTTTTCACGGCCCACGGACAGCCGGCGAAACAGATGCGGCTGGTGCGTTATATCCATGCAAAGCGCTATCTTGAACACCATGATGAAGAGTTTATTCGTCGCTGCGAACGGGTGCGCGGGCAGTTTATTCTGACCAGCAGCCTGTGCGCGATTATTGTGATAAGCCTGGTCGGATTGTTGATTTGGCATTAATCCCCGACAGGGGATTAATGGGGCAGGCATGCGGCCCGGGACTACTACGCTCAGAGCGGAATCGTCGGCGGATAATAAGGTCGGCAGATAATAAAAAGGCTGTCCATATGGACAGCCTTTTTCAGTGGTGCTGCTGAAATCACTAAACCAGATGCAGTGAAATCCAGTACAGCCCGGCAGACAACAGAATCGAAACCGGCAGAGTGAGTACCCAGGCCATCGCGATATTCTTGATAGTCTTACCCTGTAAACCGCCTCCATCGACCAGCATAGTTCCGGCGACGGAAGATGACAGGATATGGGTGGTAGATACCGGCATACCGGTATAACTGGCAATCCCGATAGAAGCCGCCGCAGTGACCTGAGCCGCCATCCCCTGACCGTAGGTCATCCCTTTCTTACCGATTTTCTCACCAATCGTGGTAGCCACACGACGCCAGCCGACCATGGTCCCGACAGACAGCGCCAGCGCTACGGCAAAGATAATCCACACCGGGGCGTACTCAACCGTGCCGAGTAAGTCATGGCGTAAATCGCCCAGGAATTTACGATCCTGGCTGCTGGTCTGTGGCAGCGAGGCAATCTTATCAGCGGTATCAGAAATACACAGTAACAGGCGGCGCATCTGAGAACGATTTTCGACACTCAGTTGGTCGTAACTGCTAAGGTTGGTCAGCATTTTCTGAGCATGCGTCACGGCTTCCAGAGCACGCTCATTACTGCAGTGGAACTCTTCTATCGGAGTGGCTATTGCCGCCGGGGTGACCGTCGGAGCGATGATAGATTGCAGCGACTGGCTGTTCTGCTGGTAATACTGCTCCAGATGTTCCACCGCATCGCGGGTCCGGGTGATATCATATCCCGAAGAATTCATATTCACCACGAATCCGGCAGGGGCGACACCAATCAGTACCAGCATAATCAGGCCAATGCCTTTCTGTCCGTCATTGGCGCCGTGGGAATAGCTGACACCAATGGCAGAAACAATCAGCGCAATTCGTGTCCAGAAAGGCGGCTTTTTCTTGCCATCAATCTTTTCCCGCTCTGCTGGCGTCATATGGACCCGTGAACGTTTACGTGTTCCGTTCCAGTATTTGCGTAGCAGAAATATTAATGCGCCTGCCAGCGCCATACCAATCAGCGGTGACAGAATCAGTGACATAAAAACATTGATGACTTTCGGAATGTTCAGGGCGTCAACCAGCGAAGTGCCGGTGACCAGGGCATTGGTGACAGCAATGCCGATAATCGCTCCAATCAAAGTGTGGGAGCTGGAGGCAGGCAGACCAAAGTACCAGGTCCCCAGGTTCCAGATGATTGCGGCCAGTAACATAGAGAACACCATGGCCAGACCATGAGCAGAACCTACATTAAGCAGCAGATCGGTCGGCAGCATATGAACAATAGCGTAAGCCACGCTCAGACCACCTAACAAAACTCCCAAAAAGTTAAAGATCCCCGCCATTGCAACAGCCAGTTGCGCGCGCATCGCACGGGTATAAATTACCGTGGCAACAGCATTAGCGGTATCATGAAATCCGTTGATTGCTTCGTAAAACAAAACAAACAGCAGAGCAACTACCAGTAGTAGGCCAGTACTTAAATCGATACCAGCAAAAAGATGCAGCATAAACGTTACGCCATTTTTTGAGGACATGAACCCCGCGCATTATCGGCGAGATAAGTCCTTTCAGGAAAGAAAAATCTCTTTTTTTTTGCAGTAATGTGACAGCTTCATGAAAGTTTAATTTTAAAAATACTTAAAAATTATAAAGTTATGCGAAGCCCAGGCGTGTTAAGAAATTTTCAGTCTGGAGTCCGGCAACGCATATCTCTACAATCAGCCGTTTTTCGGGCGGGGGCGATATGGAAAAGTTTGACGTTATTGTGGTGGGTGCCGGTGCTGCCGGGCTGTTCTGTGCGGCACAGGCCGGGCAGCGAGGTCTGAAAGTCCTGGTGCTGGATAACGGCAAAAAAGCCGGCCGAAAAATCCTGATGTCCGGAGGCGGGCGCTGTAATTTCACCAATCTGTATACCGAGCCTGTTGCCTACCTGTCACATAATCCTCACTTCTGTAAGTCAGCACTTGCTCGCTATACACAGTGGGATTTTATTGAGCTGGTGGGTAAACACGGTATTGCCTGGCATGAAAAAACTCTCGGACAACTGTTTTGTGATGATTCTGCTCAGCAAATCGTCGATTTGTTGCTGGCGGAATGCCAGAAAGGCCAGGTAACCCTGCGACTACGCAGCGAAATCCTCACCACCGAACGAGACGATCAAGGTGAATACCGGCTAAACGTGAATGGTTGTGAAGTAAGTGCTCGCAAACTTGTTGTTGCATCCGGGGGGCTGTCGATGCCTGGCCTTGGGGCAACCCCCTGGGGTTATAAGATTGCTGAACAGTTTGGATTGCGGGTATTTCCGACCCGTGCGGCACTGGTGCCTTTTACGCTGCACAAACCGTTACTCGAACAGCTACAGACGCTTTCCGGGGTGGCTCTGCCGGTGACGGTCACTGCGCAACAAGGCACACTGTTTAAAGAAGCCATGCTGTTTACTCACCGCGGATTGTCCGGGCCTTCGATGTTGCAGATTTCCAGCTACTGGCAACCAGGTGAACGGCTGATGATTAACCTGTTACCGGAAATGGACCTGGAAGAGTTTCTCAATATCCAGCGCACGGCTCACCCTAATCTCAGTCTGAAGAACTGCCTGGCCAAAGTATTGCCTAAACGCTTGACCGAAACACTGCAACAGTTGCAGATGGTTCCGGAGTTGACGTTAAAGCAGTTGAACCACAAACAGCAGCAGCAACTGGTGGAACAGCTGACCTGCTGGGCGGTGCAGCCTAACGGAACCGAAGGTTACCGGACGGCCGAAGTTACCCTTGGGGGAGTCGATACCGATAAGCTCTCTTCACGCACCATGGAAGCCCGCGATGTGCCGGGTCTCTACTTTATCGGCGAAGTGGTGGACGTGACCGGCTGGCTGGGAGGCTATAACTTCCAGTGGGCATGGAGCTCGGCAGCCGCCTGCGCCGGAGCTTTGTAGCCTCAAGGATTGTGATGCTGCTCATCATTGGCCTCGTGAATAATCGTGATTAACGCTTTCAGAGCGGCGGGAATATGCCGCCGCCCCACATAACCCAGTGACACCCCGGGCAGAGTGGCGGCATAGTAGCAGGTATCCATTACCAGAGGCGTATTTTTCAGCCCCCGACCTGACGGCAGTGCCGCCAGTGTAGGGCAGGCACTGTTTACGCAACGTTAACCCTTAATCAGGCAGCCTTGTTGTTGGTCAGAGCGGGAAGAAAATTCCGGAGGGTGTGTTACCGGTATCTGTCTGAAAGCCGGGAATATTCACCAGCTGAGACTGGAAAACATCAATCAATACTTCGTAACGCTCATTTTACTGCCAGGGAAACCGTTAGTTCATGGCGTAACACTTTGACGTCGCAACATTCTGGTCTGAACCGCTACCCGCGCCTTTTAGCAGGCAGAAAATATAATGTTTTTTCAGCCTGAGGGTGACCACCGGGCCATCTGAGGCCAGGGAAGAGGCAATAATCTCACCGCCCTGGTTCAGCATCTGCTCCAGTGACTGATTTACCGGGGACAGCCGGGTGGGATATTCCAGTGCATTACCTGGTACTTTGGCTCCGGTCTCCGGTGGCCACTGGGCTGCGGCGGAGAAAGAGGTCGCTGTGGTGAACGACAGCAGCAGAAGGGTGATCAGTTTTTTCATTTTCTGAAACTCCGGGGAAAGTCAGTGAGTCAGTAGTAACATCGCCCGGTCCGAACGATGTAGCGATACAGATAGCGGACATCCGGCCATCACTGGCTATAACAGCCAGTCTGGCTCTGTCATCACTGCCTGAGAGACGGGAATATAATAATTGCCGGAGAAAGTTTCTGGTAACGGCTGGTCAGGCTGATATTTGTGCTGACAGATAAAAATATCCTGGCCGTTACGGCGCGCTTCCGGGCGAAACGGCATCACATGCTGATAAATGGTGGCCTGCATATCCACAAACTGTTGCTGTGTCCCGGTAAAATTAAAGCGTAAAAACCGGCCTGACGCAGATGGACGGATGATGATGTCCTGAGATGCCGTATTAAATGTCAAAGTAAACCGGACCTTACTGCTTTCCGGGTCGGGTTCAAAATGCTCGGCGACGCAACCAGGGAGTGATCCTTTCCTCATCGCCAGGATCTCTCCGACGATGCGTTCGCGATGAAGATGATGGTAAGTAATATCTTCAAGTTCATTGTGGTCACAGTAATAACTGAGGCTGGTTCCCCGGATAGCATCCGGCCCCCGGGTGACAACTTCTGCCTGTGGCAGTGCATCAGGATAATGATGGGCTTTGGCGACCATACCGCGAAAATTCCATTCGTGGCTGCTGCGATATTGTCCCGGTGCATTACCGAAATGACGGGTAAAGGCCCGTGTGAATGTCTGTTGTGAGCTGAATCCCAGTAACTCACTGATTTCGACCGCAGGCATATCGGTCATTTTCAAAATCAACGCCGCTTTATTGAGTTTCCGGTAACGGATATAAGAGGCCAGCTGAAATCCGGTATCATCCCTGAACATACGTTGCAGATGCCATTTGCTGTAACCAGCTTTTGCCGAGACATCATCGATAGTGAGTTTTCCTTCCAGATTTTTTTCAATCCAGTCAATAAGATCACGGGTAAACGTATTCATTTAATTACTCCTTTAATGACCGGAATAATAATAGCGATAAAAATGGCGAATATCCATAATATAAATTTATTGATATTTCCAACAGGTTGTGAGCAATCTGATAAAATAATTCAACACGCAGTAAAATAAATTTGAATGTTCTACGCGGCCTTTGTTTAGCGGTCAGTGGCTCCTGACATAAAAAATTACCAGCCTTCACCCGGATGAGCGGGACTTGCAGTCGTCACTCGTTTCCGGGTCTCAGCCCCGGAAACGCCAGTCAGTCATACAGGCAGTGATAATAATGCGAACTAATGAAAGTAAATTAATTGTTAAGTACAGCAGCCTGTCGGCATGACTTCTGCCACTTCGCAGGAAATATCTGTTTATCCAGGGTGAAAAAAAACGACAAAATATCCCGGTTAATTTTATCCGTCCGGGGAAACTGACTTAAGCCACTTAGCGAATAGTTCTGCCGGTGAATAATAATGGCAGTCCGTGAATATTTATCTGCACCTGTTTATTTATTTTCTTATAATACGATTAATAAATGAATATTATGAAAAACTCTGACTGAGTTATGATTTCTTCCGGGGATGCATTTGAATCTGTATTTGGTTATTCCTGAATGGTAAACGCAGACAACCCTATGCCTGTTTTCGGGGCCCGGTGATTGTCGGATGATGAACACAGTGATACTTATCAGCAGGGGAGTTATTCTGAAAACCTTAGGATAAATTCTTCAGGCCAGGACCTGAGTTCCGGTCGATTCTATGTTACGGGCCTGGCTGCGGATCGAAAGTGGGACGAGTGCCATCAGCCTAACGCCGTGAACAGAGCCGCTGCCTGGCAAAGTAAACTGTCCGGGCAGGGCAATTTCACGAAGAAGTTGTTACATCATATTCTTAACCAGCAACTGAAATACGGCGTAAAGCAACCCTGAAATCAAGGAGACTGTGACAGCCCGCGGTATTTTGACGTGTGCTTTTTTCCATTGCCAGAACCACATTGCCAGCCCCCAGAACACAGCAAAAAAAACGGCACTGGAAATAAAACTGATGACGGTCTCTTTCATTGATTTCCCGTTATGGTCAAAACGATAGCCGTCCATACTACATGATTTTGGACGACTATCATCCGCTGAATTAACCTGGCAGCCCGCAGTCGTTGAGGAGTTGCTGGTCACTCGCCGGGAATATGCGCCGGATTGGCTGACAAGGCCTCACAACTACGGGCTCTTTTCTGTATCAGACACCACCATAGCGGCTTGCTGAGTGGGTTGCGGTGATATCAGATGGCTGCCTTGTCCGAACCAGGGAAGAAAGAACTGAATCATCGGTCCGATAGCCAGTGCATAAATCATTGTGCCTGGCCCAAAGTTACCGCCAAGAGCCCAGCCAATCAGTAAGACGGTGACCTCGATAGAAGTACGGATCAACCGCAGTGACCAGCCGGTACGGCGGTGCAGGCCCGTCATCAGGCCGTCACGCGGGCCGGGGCCAAATCCGGCACATATGTACATCACCGTGGCAATGGCATTGAGAACAATGGCGGCGGCCAGCATCAGCCAGCGGGCTGTCAGAGAAGTCAGCGGCGGCATGACGGCCAGAGCGGCTGCCGCGGCCAATCCCAGTACACCCACATTGCTGAGAGTACCCAGTCCGGGCCGCTGACGCAGAGGGATCCACAGTAACAGTACCAGGGCCCCGGTCACAATCATCACGGTTCCTACATTCGCAGAGAGGGTCTGCGCCACGCCCAGATGAAAGACATCCCAGGGGTCGGCACCCAGCCCGGTGTGCATGTACATCCCGCAGGAAATTCCGTACAGCGTCAGGCCAACGTAGAGTTGCAGTAATCTCTTCAACATCGTGGTTCTCATTATTTCCGGTTGACAGTGGACTGATTGTTATCTGAAATGGATTACTAATTAATAGCCAGTTTATAAAAAGTGGATCGCATATGTCGTCAAGACGGTTTGGTCATCAGTCACTGATTCAGATGCTCGGGCACTGGCAACAGACACCTTCACGGATTCCTTTATGGCAGCAACTGGCTGCGGCATTGCGCCTGCTAATTCTGGACGGACGCCTGGTTCAGGGAACACGGTTGCCTGGTGAACGGGAAATGGCCTCTGGTCTGAATATCAGCCGCACCACGGTTAGCAGTGCACTCACTCAGCTACGGGATCAGGGCTTCCTGCAAAGTCGCCAGGGAAGCGGCAGTCAGGTAGTGATCCCTGCCAACCGTGTGGCCTTGTCCGGCATAGCGCTTTCCGGCACTCAGTTGGATCTGTCAACGGCGTCTCCGGTGGCGGGACCGGAGATTCATCAGGCCTACAGCCATGCCATGGAACTATTACCGGGCCATTTGCAAACTTCCGGTTATAACCCGAAAGGCGTGCTGTCCCTGAGGGAATCTATTGCACAGCGGTATTGCCAGCGTGGTTTACCTACGACGCCGGATCAGGTCATGGTGGTGAATGGTGCGGTCAGCGGACTGGCCCTGATACTGCGGTTGCTGGCAGGGCCGGGTGACAGGGTACTGGTTGATCATCCGACCTATCCGTCGGCACTGGCGACCATTCGTGGTGCATCCTGCCAGGCAGTGGGGGTTCCTTTATTATCCGGGCGCTGGGATATTGCCGGACTGAAAGCGACCATTGCCCAGACTTCCCCACGGCTGGCTTACCTGATTGCGGATTACCATAATCCTACCGGTTATTGCATGGATGAAGCCAGCAGGGCTGAGGTCACGGCGATTGCGGCAAGAACACGTACACCGCTGGTCATTGATGAAACACTGGCCGAACTTTGGTATCACCAGCCACCTCCCCGGCCGGTGGCCGCTTTTCCTGACAGTGAGAGGGTGATAAGCCTGGGGTCGGCGGCGAAAAGCTTCTGGGGTGGGTTGCGGATCGGCTGGATTCGGGCTTCGTCTTCGCTGATCACCTCGTTGATACAAATCCGCGACTCTCTGGATTTAGGTTCTCCGCTCCTAAGCCAACTGGCGACCGGATGGTTGCTGGATAACAGTGAGCAGTTTTTGCCGCAGCGTCGTGCCATGCTGAAAAAGCATCGTGATACCTGCCAGCGCCTGATGCAGGAGTATTTCCCCGAATGGCAGACACTGACTCCGGCAGGAGGGCTCTCTTTCTGGGTTGAATTGCCAGGTATGCAGTCCACCGGGTTTGCGTCGAGGGCCAGCGATGCCGGAATATTACTGGGAACCGGCACACGTTTTGGCCTGTCAGGGGCGTTTGACCGCTACCTGCGTATGCCTTTCAGTGCAGATGAGCACACATTACGCCAGGCCTTTCAGCGGTTGCAGCCCTTGTGGGCGACGCTGCCGGACAGCAATGTCATTGCCGGTCATCGCCAGGTATTCTGAAGAATGATGCGGAGCGCTAATTATTCCCCGGCGCAATTCTGGCGCAGGGGAATAAAACGCCAGGAATAAACCAGATAACTGCTGGCAGCACGGGCGGGCATCTGACTGGTGACCTGTCTGCCTGGCAGCAATTACCATGCCTGTTCCTGCTGTTCACTGCTTTGACAGCCCGGTTTAACCAGCAATTTAAAATAAGTATTTCCATTAATGATCAACCGGCCTGTATCCGGGGTGGAATAGTTCTATTCCTTAATATGTTTTTGAATGAATCCTATCGCCGGATGCCTGTCATGTTCAGTTGCCGGGGAAATAACCTGTCATTTTGGTGGTTATTCTTCGGACAATGACATTAAGAAACAGCCTCAAAAAAGCCATAAAAAGAAAAACGGATGAACTCGCGGGGATTAAAGATTAAATCTGCTTAATTATCAGAACACTGCCAGCAGGTTAATCGCTGTAGTCTGCTGCGGCAGCTTTGAAGCCCCTGTGATGACAGACAGATCCACCAGGCACTCTCAAAATTTCAGGATAAAATGATGGCTCAGCACTGTCCGACAGTCTGGTTATTCCGGTGATCTGCCGTAGAAGCAGGTCACTGTCGGACAATACCTTTCAGGTTACAGAGAGATTTTCCTGTCGGACATTCTTGCCTGTTCCAGCAACCAGTCATAAATAGCCCGTTTTGCCGGTTCGTTTAGCGTCCCTTCGCTGTAAGCCACCACGTATCGCTTTTTCACGTTGACCGGCGTACCAAACGGAATGATCAGTGAACCTTCCTCCAGATCTTCGTTGATCAGGTTTTTCCGGGCAATAGCCACGCCGATCCCCCGCTTAGCCGCATCGATAGTCAGATGATTGCGGTTAAATTTATGACCACGGCGAACATCAATATCTTCTGCCCCGACGGCCTGTAAATAAAATGCCCATTCGGCATACTCATGGCTGCCACGCCAGGCAGTGACATCATGTAATAACGGATAATGTTTCAGCTGGCTGACCTCTGTCAGTGGCGGCCGGTTAATCAGTAAAGAAGGTGAGCATACCGGAAAAATCTCTTCTTCAAATAACGGGGTGGTTATCAGCCCGGGGTAACTGCCGTCATTCAAATCGATGGCTAAATCAAAGTCATTACCGTGTAATGAATCACTGCTGTCTTCAGCGGTAATCCTTAATTCAATGTTAGGAAAATCATGCACCAGCGCGGGTAAACGTGGCATCAGCCATTTATTCAGAAATGACGGAATACACCGTAGCCGGAATTCACCGCTAATCCCGGCAGAATTGAGTAACCTTAACTCTTCAATGACCCTGCTGTGCATTTCATTCGCGACAACCGCCAGCCGCTGGCCCGGAGCGGTAAGTTCCAGACCTCTGCCGGCCCGGTGAAATAACAAAAATCCCAGTTTATCTTCCAGTTGCTTTATTTGCTGACTGATAGCGCCCGGCGTCACATTCAGTTCTTCCGCGCAGCGGGTAAACGACATATGTCGGGCTGCACAGGCAAAAACCTGTAAGTGAGCATGCATCTGTGCGTTTACAATTTTTTTCATCTGTCAGTCCTGCTAATCATTGTTTTAGGAAATATCGATTGTTGACGGCGTTCAATTAGCCCAGGCTAGCGCAATTCAGGAAAACCGTCCCCAAGGATATTGTTATGGCTATTAGCGTCTTCGACTTATTTAAAGTCGGTATTGGTCCTTCCAGTTCACATACTGTCGGCCCCATGAGAGCGGCGGCGTTATTTGTGAAGCAACTTCAGGAAAACGGCCAGCTGTACGATACCTGCCGGGTGGTTGTCCGTCTCTGGGGATCGTTATCGGCAACCGGCGTAGGTCATGGCAGTGATCGCGCCACTATAACCGGGTTAACCGGAAAATGGCCAGACGAGGTCGATCCTCTGGAAGCTCAGCAGGAAATTCAGCAATTACTGGAAACCGGTACCTTGTTGCTGGCAGGGTGTCATCCCATCCGTTTTGACTGGGCTCAGGATATGCAACTGCGGGATGAGTTTTTACCTTATCACCCTAATGCTATGACATTAATGGCTTTTTTCAATAATGGTGAGAGTGTTCAGACGACCTATTATTCGGTGGGTGGCGGTTTTGTGGTGGATGAACAGCAGGCTTTGCAGGGGGAGGCCGACAGCGAACAGACGTCGCTGCCTTATGATTTCTCTTCTGCCGCTGAACTGTTGGCACTGTGCCGCCGTGAAGGGTTGTCGGTATCACAACTGATGATGGAAAACGAAAAAGCCTGGCGCAGTACAGAAGAAACAGAGCGGGGGATTATGCTGCTCTGGGAGGAGATGCAGTCCTGCGTCCGGCGCGGGCTGTCGTCATCAGGGATATTACCCGGAGGGCTGAAGGTCCGCCGGCGGGCACATTCCCTTCATCAGTCATTGATTGCGGCCAGCCAGCCAAATGTCATTACTTCCACCCTGTCCGCAATGCAGTGGGTGAATCTGTTTGCACTGGCGGTCAATGAAGAGAATGCCGCGGGCGGGCGGATGGTGACTGCACCGACCAATGGCGCTGCAGGGATTATTCCGGCAGTCCTCCATTACTACATGCAGTTTGCCGGAGCGCCGGCGCCGGGGGATGTGGTACGTTTTTTCCTGGCCGCTGCTGCTGTGGGTGTTTTGTGTAAAAAAAATGCCTCTATATCCGGTGCCGAAGTGGGCTGCCAGGGGGAGGTGGGTTCGGCATGCGCCATGGCGGCAGCCGGGCTGGCTGAAGTCCTGGGAGGAACACCCGCTCAGGTGGAAAATGCGGCAGAAATAGGGCTGGAACACAATCTGGGGCTGACCTGTGACCCGGTCGGCGGTCTGGTACAAATCCCCTGTATTGAACGCAATGCCATTGCTGCGGTGAAAGCGATTAATGCCGCACAAATGGCACTCAGTGGTGATGGCTCACATATTATTTCTCTGGATTCTGCTATCCGCACCATGCGGGATACCGGGAAAGATATGCATGAAAAATATAAAGAAACTTCCCGTGGGGGACTGGCTGTTAACTATGTTGAGTGCTGAGTCAGGTAAAAATGTGATGTTACCTGAGTCGGAAACTGATGATATTCTCGGTTCGCAGACAGCCTTATTGTCAGAACGGATACCGATGAATAATAGCATGCCATTACACACCACCTTAGCACCGGTCACTGAAGATCCCCCCATCGTGGTGGGTTTT
This sequence comes from Tatumella sp. UBA2305, assembly GCF_002345795.1. Classification (NCBI taxonomy): domain Bacteria; kingdom Pseudomonadati; phylum Pseudomonadota; class Gammaproteobacteria; order Enterobacterales; family Erwiniaceae; genus Tatumella; species Tatumella sp. UBA2305. The sequence goes on along the minus strand of NZ_DDVT01000005.1, from coordinate 85,740 downwards.
GTGTTATTGCAACGTTTTACATTGCTGCCGTTTGCCGCGTTCGTTGACTGCCTGCGTCTGGCGGCGGATGACGGTGACCGCAGCCGCCAGTTACGCTGCCACTGGACATTTATGACCAGCACCGGTGAAGCGGCGACCGCCAGTTGCGGAGCCTCGGTCAGCCCTTGCGAACCGTTCCGCAAACCTACTGACTTTGATTATATCGTGGTGATTGGCGGGGTGTTGGATGATAAAGACAAGTTTGACCCACGGGCTATTGAGTATCTGCGCCTGGCCGCTAAACAGCAGGTGCCCCTGATTGGTCTGTGCACCGGCGTCTTTGCGTTACTGCATGCCGGGGTACTCACCGGTAAACGCTGTTGTGTCAGCTGGTATCATCATGGCGACTTACTCCGCCGCTTTCCTTCAATATCACCGGTCTCTGACCGGCTGTTTATTGAGGAAAATAATATTATTACCTGTGCCGGCGGCGTCGCCGCGGCAGATGTGGCTGCCTGGCTGGTGGAACGTCACCTGGGTAAAGCCTGGGCGATGAAAAGCCTGCATATTATGCTGATTGATGAACGACGCCAGGCGGAACACCCTCAGCCACAACCGGTGGTGTTTGAACGGGTCAATGACCGTCTGGTGCGTCGGGCAATAGATATGATTTCTCAGAATTTAGGTGAAACCATTTCTGTGGAGGAACTGGCTGCGCGGCTGGGTACGTCCCGACGAAATATCGAAAGAAAGTTCAGCGATGAACTGGGTATTGGTCCGCAAAAATTTGCCCGTAATTTACGGTTACGCTACGGTTTATGGCTGCTGTATTACACCTCCCGTACTATCACCGAAATCAGTGAACGTTGCTGCTTCTCTGACTCTGCCCATTTTTCCCGCCATTTTCGGGACATGTTTGGTTATCCTCCATCGGCGGTCCGTAAGCAAGGACAGCATCCTGGCATCGAGCGTGTCGATCCATTTTTCCTCCATATACAGCGGGATGTATCCGATCCTCAACGCTGAATCCTGCTTGCCTGCATAGGAATTCCAGTGACTATTTATGACTGTGCTGCCCGCGGGCGCAGGTTTACGATTGTTTTTTGGAAACTGTCATCACTTTTTCTTATCTCTTAGCGTGAATATACAAAAATTCATAATAAGAAATTATCCATACATCCCACTAATCATGGTGTCTGTGTCGCTAACATCTGGTAAAGATGTCGCAAACGTTCAAGCGATTGTCAGAGGCTGTTGATATTCTGAATCTGAAGATAAAGCCTGAGCAGTTCGGAAGATCAGACTGATATTCAGCGATAACCGCTAAGAATTCTTTCCCTTTCCCTCTCTGCGATGACCTCTGTATTTGTCGTATTTCCGTGGTTACGGATGACGAATGCCCCGGGCTGGTAATCACCTATTTTAACTCAGTCATTCACCGGGAGGGTGGAACTATGAATTGCACTGATTTACAGACCAATGATCCACAACTGCACGCCGCGATTGTTGATGAAATGATTCGGCAGGAAAACCACATTGAATTAATCGCTTCTGAAAATTATGCCAGCAAACAAGTGATGGCAGCTCAGGGGAGTCAGCTGACCAATAAATATGCAGAAGGCTATCCGGGGAAACGTTACTACGGTGGCTGTGAACATGTCGATGTGGTTGAACGTTTAGCCATCGAACGCGCCTGCCTGCTGTTCGGTGCCGATTTTGCCAATGTACAGCCTCACTCTGGCGCACAGGCGAATGCTGCGGTATTTATGGCACTGCTTTCTCCCGGCGATACGTTGCTGGGGATGAGTCTTGCCCATGGCGGCCATCTGACCCATGGAGCAGCACCTAATTTGTCGGGCAAACACTACAATGCCGTGCAATACGGTCTGGACCCGGCCACTGGTGAAATTGACTATCTGGAAGTCGAAAGGCTGGCTCAGGAACATCAGCCAAAACTGATTGTTGCCGGTTTCTCGGCTTACTCCCGCGTGGTTGACTGGCAGCGTTTCAGGGAAATTGCTGACAGTGTGGGTGCCTGGTTAATGGTTGATATGGCTCACGTTGCCGGACTGGTCGCCGCGGGCTGCTATCCCAGCCCGCTACCCCATGCTCATGTTGTGACCAGCACAACGCATAAAACACTGCGCGGACCTCGTGGTGGCCTGATCTTATCTTCCTGTGGTGATGAAGATCTCTACCGCAAACTCAACAGTGCCGTATTCCCAGGTCAGCAGGGTGGTCCGCTGATGCATGTCATTGCAGCGAAAGCGGCAGCCTTCCTTGAAGCCATGAGCCCGTCGTTTATGCAGTACCAGCAGCAGGTGGTTAAAAATGCCCGTGCCATGGCCAATATTTTTATTGCCCGTGGTTATGATGTTGTATCTGACGGAACCGATAACCATCTGTTTTTAGTCTCTTTAATTCGTCAGGGCCTGACAGGGAAGGATGCCGATGCCGCCCTGGGACGTGCCCATATCACCGTTAATAAAAATACGGTTCCCGGAGATCCGCAAAGCCCGTTTGTCACCTCAGGATTAAGGATTGGTACCGCTGCAGTTACCAGCCGCGGCTTTACTCTGCCGGAGTGTGAAAATCTGGCGGCATGGATCTGCGACATTCTGGACGCGATGTCTGGTCCACAAGGCAGTAGTGCCACCGAAAACAGAGTACGCGGCATGGTCGCTGAGTTGTGTGCCCGCCATCCGGTATACGGTCAGCCTTCTCAGGATGTGCTGTCTGATCAGACGATCGCGTAACTTTCGCCAGGAGATCTCTATGGAACGTTATTCAGGTTTTGGTTTAGTCAAACACGGGTTGAACTACCACGAAAACTGGCAACGGTTGTGGCGTAACCCACAACCGAAGAAACAGTACGATGTGATTATTATCGGCGGTGGCGGACATGGTCTGGGCACGGCTTACTATCTGGCCAAAGAATTTGGTATTCGCAATGTTGCAGTCATTGAGAAGGGGTGGCTGGGTGGGGGAAATACCGCCCGTAATACCACGATTGTGCGTTCTAACTACTTATGGGATGAAGCTGCGGCCTTATTTGAACACTCGGTAAAATTGTGGGAAGGGCTGTCACAGGATTTGAACTATAACGTGATGTTTTCCCAGCGCGGCGTATTGAACCTGGGACATACCCTGCAGGATATGCGTGACATTCAGCGCAGGGTCATTGCCAACCGGTTAAACGGGATTGACGGAGAAGTGCTGGATGCCCGTCAGGTTCAGGATCTGGAGCCTTTGCTGGATTGTTCGGCCCGTGCCCGCTTCCCGATTATGGGAGCTTCCTGGCAACCCCGTGGTGGGGTGGCACGACATGATGCTGTTGCCTGGGGTTTTGCACGCGGTGCCGATGCGCATGGTGTCGATATCCTGCAACAGACCGAAGTGACAGGACTGATGATCCGCGACAATCAGATTTATGGTGTTCATACCACCCGTGGTGATATTGAAGCAAAAACGGTCGGTTGTGTTGTTGCCGGTAATTCCGGGGTACTGGCGAAAATGGCCGGTATCAAACTCCCTCTGGAATCACATCCGTTGCAGGCACTGGTCTCTGAGCCGTTAAAACCGGTTGTGAATACTGTGGTGATGTCTAACCATGTTCATGGTTATGTCAGCCAGTCAGATAAAGGCGATCTGGTGATTGGTGCGGGTATCGATGGTTATACCGGCTACGGTCAGCGCGGCAGCTACCCGATCATTGAACATACCTTGCAGGCGATCGTGGAAATGTTCCCGTCTTTTTCCCGGGTCCGTATGAACCGGCAGTGGGGCGGCATTGTTGATACGACTCCGGATGCCTGCCCGATTATCTCTAAAACCAAAGTCAACGGGCTGTATTTTAATTGCGGCTGGGGCACCGGTGGATTCAAAGCTACTCCGGGATCTGCGCATGTCTTTGCCGCCAGCCTGGCAAAACGGGAAATGCACCCTATTGCAGCTCCCTTCTCAATTGATCGTTTCAACACCGGTGCACTGATCGATGAACACGGCGCAGCCGCGGTCGCACACTAACTGACAGGAGCGAAACATGTTGCATATCTATTGTCCGTGGTGTGGTGAACACCGGGGAGAAGAAGAATTTCATGCCAAAGGACCGGCACATCTGATACGTCCGGCTGAACCAGAAGCCTGTAGCGATGAGCAGTGGGGCGATTATCTGTTCTTTCGTGAGAATCCCCGCGGTCTCTATCAGGAATTATGGGTCCATTCAGCCGGCTGCCGTAAATTTTTCAATATGACCCGTCATACGGTGAGTTACGAAATTCTTGAAACCTATCGTGTCGGCGAGCAGCCGAAGGTTACTGCAGGTGCTGAGGTTGTGGCCCTGCGTTCAGAAAAAAGCCGCGAAGAGTTGTCAAGTCTGCGGGTCACTGAAGGGGAACGGGCATGAAACAGATTAACCGTCTTGGAAGTGGCGGCCGTATTGACCGCTCCCGTAAGCTGCGTTTTACCTTTAATGGTACGGAAATGGAAGGCTATGAAGGCGATACCCTGGCCTCAGCACTGTTAGCCAATGGTGTCGATATTGTTAACCGCAGCTTTAAGTATTCGAGGCCGCGTGGGATTGTCGCGGCAGGTGCCGAAGAACCCAATGCGGTGGTGCAGCTGGGGGGGCACGCCTCTGAGCAGGTGCCGAATGTCAGAGCAACCCAGCAGGCGTTATACGAAGGCCTGCAAGCCCGCAGCACTAACGGCTGGCCGGATGTAAAGCACGATATGATGGGTATTGTGGGTAAGGTGGGAGGTCGGTTTATGCCCCCGGGGTTTTATTACAAAACCTTTATGAAACCCGCTTCGATGTGGAAAACCTACGAGAAATATATCCGTAAAGGTGCCGGGCTGGGTAAAAGTCCGCTGGGTGAAGATCCGGATATTTACGACCATTTCAATCAGCATTGTGATGTTTTAGTGATCGGTGCGGGCCCGGCAGGACTAATGGCTGCTCTGGCTGCGGCACGCAGTGGTGTGCGGGTTATCCTGGCAGATGAGCAGGAAGAAATGGGGGGCAGCCTGCTGTCATCACGCGAGCTGATTGATAATAAGGCGGCATTGATCTGGGTGAAAAAGACCCTGGAAACATTGTCAGCGATGGATAACGTGCAGTTACTCCCTCGCACAACGGTCACCGGTTATCACGACCATAATTTCCTGACACTTCTGGAGCGCAGAACCGATCATCTTGGGATCTCTGCCCCAAGGACACAGGCGCCACGTCAGGCCAGGCTGCGTCTGCATCGTGTCAGAACCAAACGAGTGGTCCTGGCCAGCGGTGCACATGAACGTCCTCTGGTATATGCAGGTAATGATATTCCGGGCAATTTTGTGGCTGGCGCATTGTCGACTTATATCCGCCAATACGCGGTAGCACCTGGCAATAAACTGGTGTTGAGCACCAGCAATGACTATGCCTATCGAGCAGCACTGGATTGGATTGAGTCTGGACGCGAAGTGGTGGCGGTGGTTGACTCACGCCCGGCACCCAAAGGCGACCTTATTCGCCAGGTCAGAGCCCGGGGAGTGCAGGTCATTACCTCATCTGCGGTTATTGAAGTCCAGGGAACCGAACGGGTTCGCCGGGCGCTGGTAGCCGAAATTGATACGCTGCTGTTCCGGGTGGTCGGAAAAGTTACCACGCTGAATTGCGATACCGTGGCCAGTTCCGGCGGATACAGCCCTGTGATTCATCTGGCATCACACACCGGCGGTCGCCCCGAATGGCAGAATAATATCCAGGGCTTTGTCCCTCCGGTGGTGAAAGGCATGCTGGCGACCGGTAGCGCCAACGGGATTTATTCCACGGGAGCGGTGCTGCAGGATGGCGCTTTTATGGGGTTACAGGCGGCGCTTGAAAGCGGCGGAGAGCGGATTCACAGTGACGTTCCTCAGACCTCCGAAGGACTGGAAGGGGAATCCATGCCACTGTATCAGGTGCCTCATTCTAAACCTACGCTACGTGCTCCGAAGCAGTTTGTTGATTTACAGAATGATGTGACAGCCGGGTCTATTGAACTGGCGATTCGGGAAGGTTTCGAATCAATAGAACATATCAAGCGCTATACCGTGATGGGTTTCGGTACCGATCAGGGAAAACTCGGAAATATCAATGGAATGGCTATTGCTGCGCGCATCCTTGGCCGGACCATTCCTGAGGTCGGTACCACCGTATTCCGCCCTAACTATACCCCTGTTGCCTTCGGTGCGGTAGGCGGACGTTACTGCGGTGAATTGTTCCAGCCGGAACGATATACCGCTCTCCATGCCTGGCATGTTGAACATGGTGCAGTATTTGAAGATGTGGGCCAGTGGAAACGCCCCCATTATTTCCCGAAAAAGATCAACGGCCAGACCGAAACCATGCATCAGGCAGTCATTCGTGAATGCCGCGCGGTTCGCGAAGGTGTGGGTATTCTGGATGCGTCCACGTTAGGGAAGATTGATCTGCAGGGACCCGATGTTCGTGAGTTTCTGGAACGGGTATACACCAACAAATGGGCCAAACTGCCGGCCGGACGTGTGCGTTACGGTCTGATGTGTCGTGATGACGGCATGGTCATGGATGACGGGACCACCAGTTGCCTCGGCGAGAACCATTTCCTGATGACCACCAGTACCGGCGGGGCGGCGACGGTCCTTGAATGGCTGGAGTTATGGCATCAGACTGAATGGCCGGAACTGAAAGTCTTGTTCAATTCCGTCACCGATCACTGGGCAACGATCTCTGTTTCCGGTCCGGAAGCCAGGAAATTACTGGCAGAGGTCAGTGATATCGATCTCAATCGCGACGAATTTAAATTCATGGACTGGCGTGAAGGTATGGTGGCTGGTGTCCCCGCCAGAGTCTTCCGTATCTCCTTCACCGGTGAATTGTCTTTTGAAATTAATGTCCAGGCGAACTATGCCAAACATGTGTGGGAAACACTGTTCCGGCATGGCGAAAAATACAACCTGACGCCGTATGGCACTGAAACCATGCACGTACTGCGTGCTGAAAAAGGCTTCATTATCGCGGGGCAGGATACTGATGGTTCAATGACCCCGATGGACCTGGGGATGCAATGGTGTGTGGCGAATGACAAGCCATTCTCATGGATTGGTAAACGGTCACACCAGCGGCCAGATACCGTTCGAAGTAATCGTAAGCAACTGGTAGGGCTGAAACCTAAAGATCCGGCGGTGATCCCGCAGGAAGGGGCGCAAATTGTCAGTGATCCTAAACATACGATCCCGGCGCCAATGATCGGTCATGTCACGTCAGCCTATTACAGCCCGACGCTGGACAGTGGCTTTGCACTGGCAGTAGTGATGGGGGGATCGCAACGTCTGGGGGAAACCGTCTATATGGCTGGTTCAGACGGCAGTATGCACCCTGCGGAAATTGTGAAGTCCATATTTGTTGACCCGAAAGGAGAGCGCCAGAATGTCTGATTTTCCCTCTGTGAGAACCTTTAACTCACATCCTGCGGCCACGGTTCCGTCTGAGTCACCACTGGCCTGGACATTCCGGCAACCCGTGAAACCGGTGACAGATAAGAGCCGTGTGGTACTGCGTGAGCAGGAGTTTTTCGGCCATTTGCTGCTGCGCGGAGAAGCGGTTGTGTTGGATAAAGCGGTGCGGGAAGTGCTGGGTTTTTCCCTGCCGGGTCAGCCACTGACGGTGACCCGTGACAGTCAGGAGCGCTATAGCCTGCAGTGGCTGTCTCCGGATGAATGGTTACTTATAGTGCCACCAGGAGAGGAATTTGCCATTGAGAACGGGTTACGTACGCTATTGGAGGATGCTTTTTATTCGATAGTGAACGTCAGCGGTGGACAGACATTACTGACTCTCGAAGGACCTTCAGCACGCGACATACTCATGAAATCGTCGAACTATGATGTGCATCCGCAGAACTTTCCGGTGGGTAAGGGTATTAGTACTGTGTTTGCCAACACTACGGCCCTGCTCAGAAGAGCCACCGATACCCGCTGGGAGCTGGTGGTTCGTCGTAGTTTTGCGGATTACAGCTATCGCTGGTTAGTGGATGCCGGTGAAGAATACGGCATTGGTGTGGCTCGTTAACCCGCAGACTGTTTCTGATCTCAGCCCCGGGCCGGTGTTCTGGCCCGTTAAAAGGATGACTACCATGAGCCTTAATCGCGATGCCTGGATTATGACCGCTCAGTGCCCAAGCCAGCTCGGGACTGTCGATGTTGTGACAGGATTTTTGAAGCAGTACGGGTGCTACATCACTGAACAGCATTCGTTCGATGATAAAATTTCTCAGCGTTTTTGTATCCGTACTGAATTTCAGCCGCAGAACAGTGGTTTTGATCCACAGGAGTTTAGCCGCTGTTTTTCTGAAAAATCTCACTCTTTTGATATGACCTTTGAACTGACCGAGCCGGGCTACCGGATGCCGGTGGTGATTATGGTATCGAAGACAGATCACTGCCTGAATGACCTGCTATACCGCGTGCGTACCGGGAAGTTACCGGTGGATGTTCGGGCGGTGATATCCAATCATCCGGATTTGGAACCGCTGGTACGCTGGCATGATATTCCTTACTACCATTTTCCGGTGACGGCGGAGACTAAAGCGGAGCAGGAGAGCCAGGTATGGCAGGTTATCTGTGACACCGGGGCTGAGCTGGTGGTTCTGGCCCGCTATATGCAGGTGCTGTCGGCAGAAATGTGTCAGCGTCTGGCGGGTAAGGCCATCAATATTCATCATTCATTGCTGCCGGGATTTAAGGGGGCGATGCCTTACCATCAGGCTTATGCCAAAGGCGTCAAACTGGTAGGCGCGACAGCGCATTATATTAATGACTTTCTCGATGAAGGACCGATTATTAGCCAGAAAGTTGAGGTGGTCAGCCATGCCGATTACCCGGAAGATTTAGTGGACAAAGGCAGGGATATCGAGCGACTGACGCTGGCCAATGCCGTCGCTTGTCATGTGGAAAAAAGAGTGTTTTTATATCAGCATAAAACAGTGGTTTTTTCCCGTTAAGTCAATATGATACAGCCCGCACGCCCGGGGTGAGTTAAACCTGAAGGGGGGCTTTATTGCTCCCCTTTTTTTTACGTTGGCTGGCTTTCCCTGCGGGCTATCAGGCAGGCCACGAATCTTGTCATAATGCTACTTGCTTGCAGAGGTACTGTGATGAATAAAAGTGAAACGCCAGCAGGGGATTCACCAAATACTGCAGGGCAGGCCGGGCGGCCTGATCTGCGAATTGCTTTTCTGTTAATGAACCACTTCACTCTGGTCTCGGTTTCCGGACTGGTGGAGTCTCTACGTTTTGCCGCCGATGAGTCTTTTTCAAGCCGGCAGATATTTTGCCAGTGGGAATGGATGACCTGTGATAATCAACCGGTTGTCGCCAGTTGCGGTATGAAGGTCACACCCACCATCGATCTGGATTTCTCTCAGGACTGGGATTACGTGGTGCTGGCGGGGGGATTGCTGGAAGAAACCCGCGATCCCCCTGGCTGGCTGCTGGACGAAGTCCGGACTTTGCATCAGCGTAAAATCCCGCTGATCACTCTGTGCAGTGGCTCATTTATTGCGGGCAATGCAGGGCTGCTTAACGGTAAACGCTGTGCTATCCATTTTACTACCCGTGATGAATTCAGGCAGCGCTTCCCGCAGTCCATTCCGGTCATCGATCAGACCTATATTAATGATGGCGGTATCATCTCCAGTCCGGGAGGAACCTCTATCGACCTTGCTGCCGATCTTATCCGGCGTCATTGCGGCATAGCCCGGACACAAAAAGTCCTGAAATATCTGCTGGTTCAGGAAACTGCCACAACTAAAAGTTCCGGCAGAAAATTACCGGTGGAAAGGGAACAGGAAGTGTATGAGGATGAAATGGTACAGCGGGCCATTCTCTACATGCGTCAACACCTTAATTCCTTTATTACCGTTCAGGAAATTACCGAACACCTGCAGGTCAATTCCCGCCAGCTAAACCAGGCTTTTATCAGAAGTACCGGTGATACAGTGACTGTCAGTTGGCGAAACATGCGGCTGGAGCATGCAAGAAAGATGATGGCATCATCTTCAAAAAGCATTGATAACATCGCTGATATTTGTGGATTTGCTGATGCTTCTCATCTGATTTTATGGTTTCGGAAGCAGTATGGAGAAACGCCGGCATCTTTCCGGAAACGCCGGCGGGAGGCTGAACGTTTGATCAAACCCTGAAGGGATCATGGCGGATAATGGCTGGCATTATCCGCAAGGTTGTCAGCGGGGATAAGTCTGGTTTCTCAGCCCGTTAATTTCAGATAACCGGGGATCCTCCGGCAGGGCGGCGGCATCATTCAGGCTCATGGCCCGGGTTTCCGGTGCCAGCCACCAGGTGGCCAGCAACCCGATAAAGGTAATCGCCGAGGCAATATACATTGTGTCAGTAATCCCCAGATTTTGCAGCGACACAGGCACCAGCCAGGTCCCGACCGCAGCACCCACCCGTGACATGGAGGTACCGACACCGACTGCGGCGGCACGTATCTGAGTGGGGAAAATCTCGTTAGGGTAGACCAGTTGCAAAACCTGAGCACCACCGATAAATAATGCGTAGGCACCGAACATGGTCAGAATGATAAGTGAACTGCTGTTATGTAACCAGCCGAGTAGCAGCAGCGCCAGACCCGACCATAAAAAGCTGTTCAACAGCAGCTTACGACGTCCTATCCCATTGATGAGTCGGGTGGCAATCACACAGCCCACGACAAACAGCAAAGTGATCATCACCGAGCCATAAGACGCCCAGCGACCATCAAGGTGTAGCGCCTGCATCACCCGGGGGGCGAAGGCATATACCGCAAATACAGGGATCACGGAACAGGTCCAGAATAGCGTGACAAACACCATACGTTTACCGTAACCGGAGTGCAGCAAATTGCGGAAAGATAACGTGGTGGTTGTGACTTGTTCAGGAACATTTTTAAGCCCAAATTCCGGACCATAAATACGTTGGATAATCTGTTTAGCTTCGGCATTACGTCCCTTGCTAATCAGCCAGCGCGGGGATTCGGGCATACCCAGGCGAATAATAAACAGAAACGCCCCGAATACGGCGGTACTGGCGAGGATCAGTCGCCATGCATCTGAACCGGCCATATGCAGGATGACTTCACCCACCATGTAGGCCACTGCCGCCCCCGCAAACCACAGAATAGTCAGTACAGCCAGGCGCGGCCCACGATAATTTTTGGGTAAGAACTCGACCAGAAAAGAGGTGGCCACCGGATACTCTATCCCAACCGCCATACCAATCAAAAATCTTAAGGCAAACAATGTCACGCTACTGTTGACCCAATATTGCAGAACGGAACAAAGGGTAAACAGGATAGGTCCGACGAAATACAGCTTCTTCCTTCCCAACCGGTCGGTGAGCGCACCTCCCAGAAACCCGCCAAAGAAAATCCCGATAAGAGCCGACGCGGCAATCATTCCTTCCCAGAAGGAGCTGAGTTTCAGTGCCGGTGAGATTTGAGTCATCGCAATGCCGATTATACTCAGTACATAGCCATCAACAAATGATCCGCCGCCTGAACGGATGGTGAGTAATTTATGAAACCGGTTAAGAGGAACATCTTCTATTGAAAGGTGGCTGGACATATAACTTCAGACCTCTGCTGTCATGGAAAAAGGGAAACACAGTGCGATAGTGCGGCAGTGTTTAAATTTAAACGTTACGCTTTCGTTACTCCTCAATCTTGTTTTTCGGTAAATAACAGAGAATACTCAGGATAGTGTCTCTCTGGAATAATTCGTGGGATTTTTCTGAGCCAAATGGCGATGTTTTTTTATTCACCTGATTATTGTTATCACGATTTAATAGTTTCAGTGATATGAAAATTCTATGTATATATTTTTTATTTATTTACGGAGGGTTTTATTACCGGAAGATGTAATTAATTTCATTGAAAGCATAAAATTTATATAGAGAATAAATGGTGTTTTTTTGACGTGTACGCTATTTATTCAGCCCGGAAAAGGTTGGGGTTCGTTAGTAGATTCACAAATAAGATAAAGATATGAATAAAAAATACTATTCTTAACTAAATGATAAATAATGACTTTATATCCTGATAATGACAAAAAATTATACTTTGCTGTCTTTTCATTGTAAGTCGTTCCTGGCGGCCGATTGACCCCTAATAATCTTCGGTGTAATTATCATGTTGTCAGGTGATAATGACAAATTAATGACTATTAAGTACTGGTGATTTTAAATTTTTATGGTTTGCATAGCTGATCGGTTTGTCGGTGTTCCCCGACTAAGACAGGACGTATGACAATAAATTCATCACCAGTTTTGTTGATGGGCAATATAGGTATTTTAGGGTGGCGAGTTCTGCCGGAAGGATATGTAAAACGGCATCATTTGTTATCTTAACAGGAGTCAGGTCCCACAATATACCGGTTGTCGATTTTTTCAGAAGTATACCGCCAATAATACCCGGAGGGTCTGTGTTTAAATTTGAAGGCATCTATACGCCGGCAGTTACCACTTATGCGGCAGACGGCAGCATCGATAAGAAAAGATTTGCCGAAGTGCTGGAATCATTAATAGAGGCCGGAGTACATGGCATTATCATTGGTGGTTCAACCGGTGAATACTATTCGCAGTCTGCAGAAGAACGTCGGTTTCTTGCGCAAGCGGCGCGGGATATCATTGGCCAGCGGACAGCGCTGATTATTGGTACAGGAGCCACCCGAACTGAGGATGCGGTCGAATATGCACAGCATGCCAGAGAAATTAAAGCCGATGCTATTTTGGTGACATCCCCTCCTTATGCGTTACCGGATTCACTTGAAAATGCTCATCATGCATTGACGGTCGATAAGGCCGCCGGACTGCCGATCATGCTTTACAACTATCCGGGGCGTATGGGTGTCTCGATGGATCAGCTCTATTTTTCTCAGGTCAGCCAGTCATCGAATGTTGTGGCTATCAAAGAGAGCTCCGGTGATGTAAACAACCTGCATCTGCTGGCGAATCACTTCCCTGATATCGCGTTATCCTGCGGCTGGGATGATATGGCGCTGGAGTTTTTCGCCTGGGGTGCCCGTAGCTGGGTATGTGCCGGCTCTAACTTTATCCCGCATGAACATATCGCCCTTTATGAGGCCTGTGTTAAACAGAAAGACTTTGATAAAGGCCGGAAAATCATGTCAGCGTTGATGCCACTCATGAATTTCCTGGACCAGGGCAAATTTGTTCAGTCAATCAAATATGGTTGTGAGCTGGCGGGCTTTAATGTCGGTCCGGCACGTTCACCTCTGCTACCTCTTGATGAGGAACAGCAGCAGCAACTCCGCGATATCATCGCCACAGTCAAACGTGATGTTGCAGCAATCACCCGTGTAGCGGAGGGTCTATGAGTCAGCCATCGGTTTCAGATTATACCCTGATAGCCTCAACAGTCTCTTTCCCGGATAAGGCCTTTATTAATGGTCAGTTTGTTAATGCCGTTTCCGGGGAGACACTGCCGACCGTAAACCCGGCGACCGGTGAGGTACTGGCGCACATTGCTGCCTGCGGTGCCGCTGATGTTGATCTCGCGGTCGTATCAGCCCGCGATGCGTTTGAGCGGGGAAGCTGGCGACTGAAATCACCTGCAGAACGAAAATCAGTGTTGCTGACTCTGGCCTCACTGATGGAAGAGAGCAGTGGGGAGCTGGCGGTACTGGAAAGCCTGGACAGTGGAAAGCCTATTTCAGAATGTATGGCGGTGGATATTCCTGAAACCATCCATATTTTCCGCTGGTATGCCGAAGCTATCGATAAGTTTTATGACCAGACTGCGCCGTCAGGCCCTTCGGCAATGACTCAGATTGTACGCGAACCTGTCGGTGTTGCCGGCTGTGTATTACCGTGGAATTTCCCGTTACTGATGCTCGGCTGGAAGCTGGCGCCGGCACTCGCCGCAGGCTGTTCCGTTATCGTCAAGCCTGCGGAGCAGACCTCATTAACGACTTTACGGGTGGCGGAACTAGCTCATGAAGCCGGACTCCCTGCCGGGGTGCTGAATATTGTGACCGGGACGGGTAAGGATGCTGGTGAGCCCATTGGTCTGCATCCGGATATCGATATGGTGAGCTTTACCGGCTCGACCACTACCGGAAAACGGTTTCTACGTTATTCCGCCGATTCAAACCTGAAGCGGATTGTGCTCGAATGCGGCGGAAAAAATCCGGCCGTGGTGTTTGATGATGTGAGTGATCTGGAGAGTGTCGCGGGTCATATATTAAATGGTGCCTTGTGGAATATGGGCGAAAACTGTTCGGCAACTTCCCGGTTGATTGTCCATGAATCTGTAAAAGAGGCATTACTGGCACGAATGATTGCCAAACTGGATGAATGGCCGATGGGCAACCCATTGGATCCGAAAAACCGGCTAGGTACGATGATAAGTCCGGAACACTTTGCCAGGGTGAGTGCGTATCTCAAACAGGCGCGGGATGAAGGGCTGACCTTTCTCTGCGGCGGAGACACAGAACAGGGAATTTATGTTCAGCCCACGATTATCGATAATGTGCCTGCGGAAAGTCAGTTATTTCAGGAAGAAATTTTCGGTCCGGTATTGTGTGTCACCACCTTCAAAACGGCCGCGGAAGCCGTGGCTCTGGCCAACAACACTCATTACGGACTGGCCGCCTCGGTATTTACGGATAATCTGCAGCGTGCTGTTGCTGTTTCCCGCGCGATACGTGCCGGCACCGTGACCGTCAATTGCTTCGGTGAAGGTGATGCCACAACTCCTTTCGGTGGTTATAAGCAGTCAGGGTTTGGTGGACGGGATAAATCCGTACATGCCCTGGATCAGTACACCGAACTGAAAACGGTATGGATGGATGTTTCTGCCGGTGACGGGTTACTGTCATGAAGAGCCGAACCAGAATGGTTAGCCAACTGCCGGTAGATACCGGCAGATCAGGCTGGGAGGCGATTTCACAGCGCCATCAGCCCAAAGTATCGTTAACGGAAAATATTACCGCTGACTGGCTGATTATTGGTGCAGGTTTTGCCGGGCTTTCTGCCGCACGTCGCCTGTCGCAACTTTGCCCTGGCGATAAGATTGTGGTGGTGGATGCCTGTGAAGTCGCTACCGGACCGGCCGGGCGCAACTCGGGATTTATGATAGACGTACCACACAGCTTATCTACCGGGGAGTATGCCGGTAGTGGTGCAGATGAAACACTAATGGAGATCCGTCTTAATCGTCATGCCATTAGTTTTGCAAGGAGCGCCGCTGAAGAGTACGGCATGTCCGCACTCACGTTTAATCCTTGCGGAAAAATTAATGCCTCAGCCACCGAAAATGGTCTGCGACATAACCGGCACTACGCGGAATCGCTCAGCAAAATTGGCGAAAAGTTTACCCGGTATGACCGCCAGCAAATCAAGGAAATCACAGGATCTGATTACTTTCATGATGGCTTGTATACCCCGGGAGCGGTCATTATTCAGCCGGCACAGTACATTCGTGATCTGGCGGCAGGGCTGCAGAATAATATTACGCTATATGAACATTCTCCGGTTACAGAGCTGACACAACAGGGCAATTGTTGGCGTGCTAAAACACCGCATGGCAGTGTTTCAGCCCCAAAAGTGATACTGGGTGTCAACGGCCATGTTGAGGATTTTGGTTTTTACCGCGGACGATTAATGCATATCTTCACTTATGCTTCTATGACCCGCGCTTACCGGGATAACTCCCGTTTTCACTCCTCCAGTGGTGCAGAGAGCTGGGCATTGCTGCCGGCTGATCCGATGGGAGCGACTCTGCGTAAACTCACCTGCCAGAACGGGGATTCACGGATAGTTATCCGGACGCGCTTTACGTATGACCCTGGTAAAACTATTTCATCTAAGCGTCTGCAGGCGGTGGCCGCAGAACAACGCTTATCCATGGATGTGCGCTTTCCTGAACTCAAACAGTTACCGTTTGAATTTAGCTGGGCAGGGCGACTGTGCCTGAGTCGTAACAGTGTTCCGGCATTCGGTGAAGTTGACCATAACCTGTTCTCCGCCTGCTGTGAAAATGGTCTGGGGACCGTGAAAAGTACCCTGGCTGGCATGATGGTGGCGGAAATGGCGACCGGTACCCGTTCAGAGTTGCTGGGAAAATATCAGCATCAGGCTGCACCTAAACGGCTACCTCCAAAGCCACTGGCATGGTGTGGCATTAATTCTTATATCCACTGGCAGGAACACCGGGCGGGAGCCGAAAGGTAACCGCAGCGTAGAGCCAGATCCGGGCACGGAGGCAACTTCCGGGTTTTTATCTTCCAGACTTTGTGAGGTGTTTATGAAAACAGCAGCAACAATGCACAAAGAATCTTCGGAACATCCCTGGCTGCTCAGACTGAAAAAATTACGGTCTCTGTTCCTGTCGGCCAGTTCTTCGGAGCACCATCTGCCCGGAGAGATGACCGTGATTTACTGTGCTATGGGGCAAGGATTTATTCGGGTTGCGGAAAGGAGTGATCCCCCTTCTGAAGCGGCGGAGATTCGGTCTGAGAACGATAATTTAAGCAACTTAGCAGCGGCGATGCCGGAAGCCTGTTTTGACGGTGGCATGGTTAACTCAAAATAGTCCGGAGGGTGGTGAGTATTGACAGGGAAAGGGTGGGCAAGGGTGGTAAACAGGTTTCACACCGGACTGAGCGGTGTGAAACCTGGCGAGAATTATTGCGCAGGTGTCCGGGGTTCTGCGTTTTTCTTATTACGGCGCTGCAGCTTTTTGATAAGCAGCATGGCTTCCGCTTTAGTGGCTACCGCAGGGGTGGAACCACGTAATGGTTTACGTGCAGTCTCACGCAGGGTAAATACGGTAATAAGGCCAATCACACCCGCAGCCATCAGATAATAGGCCGGCACCATGACATTATGTGTTTTATCTACCAGCCAGGCGGTCAGTAACGGAGTGGTCCCACCAAACAGTGATACCGACACATTAAAGCCAATCGCCAGTGCGCTGTAACGGATGTCTGTGGTAAACAGTGCTGGCAGCGTGGCAGGCATGGTTCCACTGAAACAGGTATGTACCACACCCAGAATAATCAGTCCGGCAAACACGCCCCACATACTTCCCGAGCCAATCAGCATCAGGCAGGGGATCGACAGCACCAGCAGACCGATAGCACCGCCCGCAATCACGGGACGACGTCCGACACGGTCAGTCCAGTGTCCCCAGAACAGGGTCAGTGGCATCATCACAAACATTACCACCATTACCAGCAACAGGCTGCTCAGTTCGCTCAGACCGAGGATACCGGTCAGATAGCTTGGCATGTATGAGGTCAGCATATAGTTGGAGACATTGAACAGTAAGACCAGGCCGATACATTTCAGCATCTGTGCACGGTATTTATTCAGCATCTGCCATAAATTCAGCCGGGGTTTACTGTGTTCCAGAGCTTCCTGTTTTTCCATATGTTGCTGGAACGCCGGAGTTTCTTCCAGTTTCAGACGGACATATAACCCAAACAGACCCAGGGGGGCGGCAATAAAGAACGGGATTCTCCAGCCCCAGTCCAGCATCGTTTGTGCCGGCATGACCGAAGTCAACAGCGTGACCAACCCGGCGCCCAGCAGATAACCCCCCAGGGTACCAAACTCCAGAAAGCTGCCCATAAATCCGCGACGATTATCGGTAGAGTATTCGGCAATAAATGTCGCCGCTCCGCCATACTCTCCGCCGGTCGAAAAGCCCTGTAACAACCGGGCTGCCAGCAGCAGCAAAGGTGCCATAATACCAATGCTATTATAAGAAGGAATTAGCCCGATACAGAAGGTACCGATAGCCATCATAATCATGGTAATCGCCAGGATGCGCTGGCGACCATAACGGTCACCTAACGGACCAAATACCAGCCCACCCAGCGGGCGGACCAGGAAGGCGGCCGCGAAAGTACCAAAGGTCGCAATCAGCTGAGCAGTGGCACTGGCATCAGCAAAGAACACTTTACCAATAGTCACCGCCAAATAGCTGAAGACACCAAAATCGAACCATTCCATGGCATTACCCAGTGCTGCAGCGCCCACGGCGCGTTTCAGCATATCGTTATCGACGATGGTAATATCATCGACGGTCAGTTCTTTTTGTTTTTTATTCCAGAAATGTTTTTTCTGTTTTTCGGTGCTGTTGCTGGTGCTCGTCATACAGTCCTCAATAACGTGGTCAATGAGGGCGTCTTATAGCTTTCGTTGCCATGGAGATAACAGAAAATTGAGAAGGGAAAGAAAGCTATAAGAAGCCAAAAGAATAAGGCCAAAAAATATCGACATAAATCGATATATATTTACCTTAGTATAAAACTGTGACGGGTTTCAAGTTTTGGGCTGAAATAGCTGAATGTATTCCCGGAAACAGAATTATATTTTGATATTTACCAATTGGGCAGGCTAATTGCCTGGGGTAATGGACGAGGTTTGCGGGAGATATATTTCCCCCGCGCAGATAAAATTATCACAAATATTTTCACGCTGACAAGTCCGTTTTTACGTGGAATAACATAGCGCTATGCCAAAATTATTTCTGGGGATTTGCAGACCGGGCTGTTGAAAATTCTTCTGCCAGCCAGCGGGATAATTGCTGTATTTCCGGCCACTGTTGTTTCTCCGGGCTGGTCACAAAATAATATTCTCCCCCGGGCAGACTTTGCGCTAAGGGGGCCTGCAATATCTTCTTATTCAGCGCATCTCTGGCCAGTAATTCACTGGCAATGAGTACGCCCTGGCCGGCAATTGCTGCCTGTAAGGCGTGACTTTCATCATTGAAATGTATTCCTGCCTGGATATCGAGTTCTGCCGGGCCAAATACCTGTTGCCAGTGTTTCCAGTCAGGTGAAGGCTGAGGTATTTGCCGGTTATCTATATGAAACAGAGTCTGATGTCGCAGGTCATCATTCCCGGTGATGGCCAGCGAAGGGCTGGCCACCAGAATAAAATGGTCCCGGCACAGCAACGTATTGGCCAGGGACGGGTTCACGTGCTGGCTGTAGCGTATTGCGCAGTCGGCCAGTGAACCACGGATATCCACCACAGCGGTGCTGGTGTGCAGGTGGAGTTCGAGATCAGGGCAGGAGATTTTTAGAGAGGGTAACCGGGGGATCAGCCAGTGAGTCATAAAATTTGAGGTGGTACTCAGGGTCACTGCTCCCCGGGGGCGCGGCGAAGTAATTTCTTCAACCGCCTGCCGTAGTGTGGAAAAGGCAGCAGAGGTCGCACGGAACAATATGGCTCCGTCATGAGTCAGGGAGACTCCTCTTGCGGAGCGCTCAAACAACCGGCATTGCAGCGACTCTTCCAGGGTGCGGATCTGGTGGCTGATCGCCGTAGGTGTCACGCCAATATCGTGACCGGCCAGCTTGAAACTTGAGAGTCTGGCTACCGCATCAAAAGCACGCAGAGAAAGTAACGGTGGCAGTCTGGTGGGCTTCATAGCTGAATTAAACTCATCTTTAAATGAAATATATGATTTTGTCATCCAGTATAGCAAAGCATTAATCTGTTCTCCGGAACATTTAATCATGAATTATATTCATTTTTATGACGGAGAGAGTGATGCATCCTGGTATAAGCCCATGGTCTGGCAGGCCGTCCACTTTCGCCAGGGTTATCCCCGGCCTGGCACAGGCAATGATTGCGCTGGATTATGCGGTGATGTTTGTGGCATTGCCGGTGATTACCCGTCAACTGCAACTCAGTAGCGCGGAAGCCACAGGCATTATGGCGGTATATGG
This sequence comes from Tatumella sp. UBA2305, assembly GCF_002345795.1. NCBI lineage: Bacteria > Pseudomonadati > Pseudomonadota > Gammaproteobacteria > Enterobacterales > Erwiniaceae > Tatumella > Tatumella sp. UBA2305. The sequence goes on along the minus strand of NZ_DDVT01000005.1, from coordinate 65,995 downwards.
GCTCTGTTTTGCGGCATTTTTACTGGCGGGTGGAGCCGTATGCGATCGGGCGGGAGCAAGGTTAACGTTCAGCATGGCGATGGGTCTGTTTATGCTGGCTTCCTTTGCCGGGGCGCTGGCGTATCGGCCGGAATGGTTACTGGTGGCAAGGGCGTTACAGGGCGTAGCCGCTGCCTTTATGCAACCGTCAATTCTGGCACTGATGGCTGGACGTTTTGCCGGCAAAGAGTACCGGCAGGCGTTGACAGTCTGGAGTGCTACCGGCGCCCTGGGATTAGTGGCCGGAGTGATACTGGGCGGGATATTCAGTCAGCTCTACTGGCCACTGATATTTTTAATGAATATCCCGGCAGGTACGCTGATCCTGTGGCTGGTATGGCGACATTTTCCAGTGCTACCGCGTCCTGAAACCCGGGTGCTTTTCACGCCAGGAGCCTTAGTCGGTAGTGCGGCGGCAGGTTGTCTGGTTCTGGCTTTACTACGGCTCAGTCAGGACGGTGGGCCTGATTATCTGCTAAACCGGCTGGCAGCCGTGCTGACAGGGGTGTTTTTTTTGCACGAAAAATGGTCGTCACGACCACTGATTTGCCCGGCGTTAAGACGGCAGGCTTCGTTTCAGGCCAGCTGGCTGGCCAGTGCCTGTTATATGGCCAGTGCCGGTAGTCAGTTTTACCTGCTGACTTTGCTCTGGCAGCAATATTACCATTTCAGTGCCCTGCAGACGGGGATGCTATTTGTCCCCCTGGCGGTGTTAATTATCGCCGGTAACCGTGTTTATCGTGGTTTATCGGGCCGATACCGTGCGCCGCAACTGCTATGCATGGGGTTTTTAATCTGCGCTGCAGGGTTTTACCTGCAGGGAAGCGAGGCGTTGAGTCAGCAATCGCTGTGGTTTGTAGTCGGGGTGATCCTAAGCGGTCTCGGTCATGGCATGGTCTATCCGGCGATATTCAGTCTGGGTCTTAGCGGGGTCGCCACGGATTCACAGGGGCGCGCCAGCGCGGTGATTGTCACCAGCCAGTATCTGAGCGGGGCGATCACTTTAGCGGCTCTCGGCGTATTCCCGGGCAAAGGGCAGAACGCCAGCGAATGGCAACAGGCATTTCAGTGGCTGACCTGGGCCGCCATGGCTGGCATGGTGGTGGCAATGAATGTCGGGAAAACCGAACAGACCGATGAATATTCACAGGTCAGATAGCCCCCGGGTCGACGGGGACGAAAAATGCAGATTCACTCTGAAGGGTTAGTTTGCTTCGCCAGGATAGTTGCTCCAGGCTTCACGGAACAGAAGATCGAGATCTTTTGCCCAGCGTTGTTGCCCTTCACTTTCGGCAATTAAATCCTGACGTAATTCAATTTCAACCGCAGGAATCCCGTTCTTTTCGGCATGTTGTGGCAGCGCGTAATCAGTGGCATCCGAGACCGAATACGGTTCGTTATCACCAATTACCCATTGATTACGTTGATGCAGACTTTTCAGTAAGGCATGTGGATAGGCTTTCAGACGGTTGTATAAAACGCCGATATGCCACGGGCGAGCAACGCCAAGATAGACCGGGGTAAAGCTGTGCATGGCCAGAATACAGGTAGTTTGACCGCGCTGGCGCCGTTGTTCCAGGATCTGCCGGATCTGATCGTGATAGGGGGTGAAGATCTCCCGGCAACGGGCTTCTTTTTGTTGCGCGGAGATCCCTTCATTGCCAGGGATCAGCGTATCTTCAGATAACAGCGGGATGGAGCTTTCCACCCCCGGGGTCCGGTTGCAGTCGATCACCAGTCGTGAATAGGTCTGAGAAACTAATGTCGCGTCCAGTGACTGGCTGAGAAGTGTTGAGACCGCGAGTGCGCCAATATCCCAGCCAATATGCCGGTGAATATCAGACTCTTTCAGGCCAAGGTTTCCGAGCCGGCGTGGGATCTGTTTTCCTGCATGGTCGCACAGGATGAGAAAGGGTGAGGTGCCTTCAGGATTGGTCACAGTAAAGGCGGCAGGTTCATCCGGGTATAAAAGCGGTTCAGACACAGTGTAAAACTCCGTAGTGATAAAAAATCGCCGGGGTGGTCAGCTTTCTGCCAGCCGACCGCCGGGGTCATTCATTCAGCCGTAGTAGTGCGCTAGAGACAGACGCCAGCCAGCGATCTACAAAGTATGCTGAGGAGGTCAGCCCGGTGCTGTGCATCTGACTCTGTCAGTGTGCCGCCGGGCAACAATTTATGCCAGCAGAACCCGGGGTTTTCTCTTAAGGTACTCACATTAACCGGCTTAAGTATGCGATAACCTCATTGACCGGCAGTTGCTGTTCTGTCACCGGTTCACGGGTCATCAGAGTTGAAATGGTTAATTTATTTCAACAAACTCCGGGGGTGAAAAAGCAGTAATTTCCGGAACGGGTTGCAGCCAGCGCTCAATCTCAACTTTACAGCTTTGAGCGCTGCATCCCTGACCAAGCCGTGAACTGCCACGATCTTCGGTCAGTACATTCGGATTGCCGTGTTTATCCAGTGATCCCGGCACCGACGGATCTTGCGGATCATACCAGGCACCGGTCGAGATCTGCACGACCCCCTGGCGGATCTGGTCGCTCAGATGGACTCCTGCCAGAATTGCCCCACGCTGGTTAAAGACCCTGACGACTGATCCTTCACTGATATTGCGCGCTGCAGCATCTTCAGGGTGCATCCATAAGGGTTCGCGGCCCTGAATCTTGGTCTGACGGCTGACGCTGCCATGATCATACTGGCTGTGCAGCCGGGTTCTGGGCTGGCTGGAAAGTAAATGCAGTGGCCATTCTGCTGCCTGCTGCTGTTGATAATCATATTCCTGAGTATCCCAGAACGGATAGCCCGGACACTCACGGTAACCAAACCCGGCCACGGTTTCAGAAAACAGCTCAATTTTGCCGGATGGCGTAGAGAGCGGATTTTGCTGAGGGTCAGCGCGAAACGCCGATAAGAATATCTGCGGACTGGCAGGGCGATCGAACTCCAGCTTACCCAGTTCCCAGAAATCATCAAACTTCGGCAGACTGATACCATCCTGTTCGGCCCGTGGGCGGGATTCTTCATAAAGATGTTTCAGCCATTGTTCCGGGTTACGCCCTTCGGTAAAGGTATCGGCAAAGTTAAGGCGCTCTGCCAGGCCACAGAAAATCGCATAATCATCACGCGCATCGCCGACCGGCGGAATATGCTGACGCATGGCGACCATAAAACCATCGTGACTGCCACTGCCGATATCATTGCGTTCCAGTGCTGTCGTGGCAGGTAGCACGATATCGGAGAATTTCGCCTGAGCGGTCCAGTACTGTTCGTGGACCACTACCGTTTCAGGCTGCCGCCACGCATCGACCAGCCGGTTCAGATCCTGGTGATGGTGGAAGGCATTCCCTCCGGCCCAGTAGACCATCCGGATATCCGGGTAGCGACAGTCCTGACCATCAAACTGATACTCCCCACCGGGGTTTAACAGCATATCTGACAGTCTGGCGACCGGGATTATGGTGTTAACCTTATTTTCCCCAGCGGGCAGGCGTGGCCCGGAAAATGCGACCCGGTCAGCACCGGCAAGGTTGGTACAGGCATAGCCAAACGCCAGTCCACCGCCCGGCGTACCTATCTGACCCAGCAGCGCAGTTAACGCTACCGTGGCCCAGTAAGCCTGTTCACCCTGGCGCGAACGCTGCAATGACCAGGAAATATTCACCATGCTGCGGTGACCGGCGAGAGTCCGGGCAAGCCCGGTAATCTGCTCTGCCGCCAACCCGGTGATGGAGGCAGCCCACGCCGCACTTTTAACCACCCCGTCGGTTTCACCCGCCAGATACTGACGTAACGGTTCGAAGCCGACGGTATGGCTGGCAATGAACGCCGTATCATGCAGATTTTCGCTGATTAAGGTCTGACACAGGGCCAGCAGCAGTGCGGTGTCGGTGCCGGGTTTGACCGGTAGCCACTGCGCATTGCTGACGGCACTCAGGTCATTTTTGACCGGACTGACATTGATAAATTTAACCCCGTTTGCCTGCAGGGTTTCCAGCCAGTGTTTCAGCATATGGTCACTGGCTCCGCCGACATTAACCTGCGAGTTTCTCAGCGGCAGGCCACCAATTGCCACAAATACTTCGCAATGTTCTGCCAGTACCGAAAAGTGGGTATGTCGGGTATGCAGCGGACTGAGTGGCCCGAGAATATGGGGCAGGATGCGCTCACCGGCGGCACTGCTGTAGGTATTGGTACTGGCGGTATAACCGCCGAATCCTTTCAAAAACCGGTGCAACTGGCTTTGAACGTGATGAAAACGACCGGCACTGCCCCAGCCGTATGAGCCACCATAAATGGCCTGGTTTCCGTGGCGTTGCTTTACCGATTGCATTTCACGGGCGACCAGATCGAGCGCCTGCTCCCAGCTGACTTCCACAAACGGCTCCTTGCCCCGTCCTTCACGGGAAGCAGGCCCGTTTTTCAGGTAGCCCAGCCGTACCGCCGGGCGGCGGATGCGGGTATTGCCGGTAATGGCCTCTGGCATTGACTGACCAATCCGGGACGGGTTTTTATCCCAGGCCACTGGTGTCATGGACGCGATTTTATCACCCGCCGTTTCTACGTGGTAACTCCCCCAGTGGGTACTGGTCAGGTTGTTTGCTGTTTTCATCAGTCACTGCCTGTCATATCGGTGAAAATTTGTGTTCCCCGAATGCAGGGAAACATATCAATAAGTGAATGGTGCGGGAAACTCTTCTGAATGAGCCATCCTGATGGCCTTTCATTCGGGAGATTAATCGCGCTGGTACAATCGGCGTTTTAGCTCACATTCAAACAGAAATTCCAGTCCTTCCAGATGGCGGCGGGCTTCACTGACATCTTTACCCCAGCAGGTCAGGCCGTGGCCGCGCAGCAGGAAGCCGTATTTCAGCGGATGGGTGGCTGACCATTGTTCGATTCGCTCAGCCAGTGCGGTAATATCCTGATCATTGTCGAACACGGCAATCGGTACGGTATCCAGGTGGCTGGTCTGGCCGCTCAGGGTTTTCTGCATTTCATAACCGGACAGGTTGAGTTGTGGGCCGGTTTCGATGCGCGACAACACCGTGGCATTAGAGGTATGGACATGCAGAACCACATTGGCCTCTGGAAACAAACGGTAAATCAGGGTATGCAGGCCGGTTTCTGCGGAAGGTTTGCGCCCCGAGGGTGCCTGCAGGGTAGTGATATCAACCTGCAGGAAATCATCTGTGGTCAGAGCGCCTTTATCGCGACCGGATTCACTCAGCCAGCACCATTGGCTGTCCTGACGGACAGACATATTGCCACCGGTCGCGGGCGCCCAGCCTTTGCTGCCAATCCAATGGCAGGCGGTGACTAAGTCCGCCAGTCGTTGTTGCCACATACCCATTCCTTATTACGCGTGATTCAATGTTGAGCTGGTATTTTAAGCAGATTTTAGCCATCTATATGGCTGATTGATGGTATCACTGCGCTGCAGAGGGAGCAATGATTGTCTGTGCAGGCCATGGAGTACAATGGCTGGCGCGGATCAGAGGATAATTTTGCGGCTCAGGGCTTTGCCGGGAGGTTGGAATACCTTACCTGTGACCTTCAGCAGTAAAATGGCATCTGCCCCCGGAAAACGGCATCACCCGCCGGTAACATTGCGGGCAATGGCCGACAGCATACGACGGCGGATCATCCCGCTGACCGGACGAATCAGATACCAGTAGGGTGTAAATGCCTTCAGACTGGCTGAGTCCGGACAAAATACCCGGGTTTCAGTGATCAGTACGCTGACCCGGGCCTCGATTGGCAGGGCCTGAAAAGTGAGTAACAGCCGGGCAGCACCTGGCTGGTGGGTATCAGTGAAAAAGTCGACATCTGCGACAGGGATTAACCCGTAGCCTGCTTCCCAAAACCTGCCCATCAAGCCATAAGCCAGTTGAAAATTATCGGAACGCTCCAGCAGGGTGAAATTGTCCAGGCTGAAGGGAGGTTGCCCTGATGTCGGGCGGCGCCCTGTGCATTCCAGTAGCCGTTGTGGCCATTCCCGCAGTTGAATCATTTTCCGGAAGAACGGGTCTTGTTCGGGACGGTAGTGTTCAGCGGCAATAATGACACGCTGCGGGCTGGCAGGGATTTGGCGTTGATGTTGTTCACGAAACTGGTATTGCGGTAAAAATTGATCGGAATATTGCATCACCCTTTTCTCCCGGAAAGCCCGCAAGGCACAGAGTCCCGCCCGGAAGAGAGCTCCCGGGCGGCGTTTAACCTACTCTGTGATTAGCTGGCTGTCCAGTGACTGTCCGGTCCCTGTAGCCATGGCAGCACATGCGGCAACGTTGTGACATCAACGTGACTGCGCATACCTGCAACGTAACGACTCTGTAGCCCGTGGCGGGCGGAGATTCTGATATTCTTCAGATGAATATTTTGCAGCGGCGCTTCCGGTAATCCACTGATTATCCCGGCACTGTCCGCCCCGGTCGCGGTAAGATGGCTGACTGAAATATCGTGGATAAAGGGTGTATAGCGGCTGACGGGTTCAGGGCTGATGGCACTAACACTGTCAGCGGAATATCCACCATTGCCGCCATAGCTGTCCGTGATCACCAATGGAACACGGACATGGCTCATCTTCAGATGATCTGCGATTAACGGACCAATACGGCTGCCCCGGTCGCGTCCGGATTTAATACGCAGGCCATTGTCGGTGCCGGTAAATGTCAGGTCATTTAGGGTAATACGACCAATACCATTTGCCGTTTCACTGCCTACGGAAATACCGTGGCCACGAAGTACATTAATATCTTCGATAATGATATCACCGCTGGCAGCTGCCTTTCCGGAGCCCGCCAGTCCGGATTTTATCGAAATATCATCATCCCCGGTCGAAAGTGTCAGATGGCGTAGGGTAATATTCTGCGAAGACACGATGTCTACCCCGTCGGTATTCGGTGAGTCCGGCGGATTAGTCACCGAACTGTTAGTCATGGCAATATTCTGGCTGTTGCGCAGTACCACGTTCCACATCGGCGAGTTAATCACCCGCAGTTGGTTAATTCTGGCTCGCTGAACATGATCAAATTCAATCAGCCAGGGACGCGGCATACCGTTAGCGGCAGGAATACCCGGCCAGTGCTGGCTAAACCACTGACTATCTCCCTGTTTCAGATGATTCCGCGCTTCGCTGGCCAGTGGCCACCAGCCGTGCTGACCTTGTCCGTCAATAGTTCCCGGTCCGGTAAGACCGATATCGCTGACATGGCTGGCGATGATGAATGCTTCATGAGGCCGCAGAGGCTGGCTGATAAATGCCGGGGTAAAATCAGACGGGTTAGCCGTTGACTTCAACACACTGCCGGCAGCCAGATGTAATGTCACATGACTTTTCAGTTGCAGTGGTCCACTTACCCAGACTCCTGAGGGTAATGTTACCGTCCCGCCACCCTGTAAACTGCATTGATCAATAGCGTGCTGTAGCCCCCCGGTCACCGGCTGGCTTGAGGAAGACAGAGTGAGTGAACACTGCCGGTTGGCGGCCTGCACCGCAGAACAACTAAGAGTCGCCAGTAAAGTAATACCCCCAAGGGTCAACGGTGTGAAAAATTGACGGGAACGTTTGGCCAACAGCATGAGTTCTCCCTGATAAACGTTGATGACAAGCAATGTCTTATCATAAACAGCCCGTGGCAGAGAGTACCCGGAATTAAGGTTACGGAATGTGGATATGCGAGGTGTTGTGCAACAATATGTTCAGAAGAAATGACGGCCTCCGGTTTCAGGGAGGCCGTGACCATTACTCGCCGAGCACCTGCTGTACGCAGGATTTAAAGATTTTTACCCCAATCGCCAGAGCATCACGATCGAAGTGCATTTCCGGGTGGTGCAGGCCCGGGGTGAGGTTACAGCCTAGTCCCCAGAACCCGCCTTTCACCTGTGGGCAAAGACGCAGATAATGGAAAAAATCTTCGCTGCCAGGGGTTGCCCGCGCCGGGAGAAGAGCTTCTTCCCCCAGATTTTCGCGGATAGCCTGGCTGATGATTTGCGTGGCTTCATCATCAATAATTGCAGCCGGCATCTCCTTGAGAATTTTGATGTCGACCGTGGCGCCCAGGGCGGCAGCGCTTCCCTGCAGGGCAGCGGTGACTTTCTGTTTCAGCTCCGCCATCGGGACATTTTCGGCAGAACGTAAGTCCCAGCAGACTGTAGCTTCGGAAGGGATGGAGTTGGTCACCCCGGCATCACACAGAAAGCGCGTGGCTTTGGCACTGAAGGTCAGCGAAGGGGAGAGGTGAATGGTATTTACCGCCTGGACTGCCTGGACTGCGGCATCCAGAGCATTGACCCCAAGGTGTGGACGTGCAGCATGGGCAGCTTTGCCGGTAAATACCGCTTCTACGGTGGCGGAGGCAGAATAGTACATCGCTGCGACAGCCTGACCCATAGAACACTCTTCCAGAGGCCGCAGGTGGAAACCGAGCAACATATCCACATCATCCAGCGCTCCGCCTTCGACCAGTGCGATGGCTCCGGTTCCCAACTCTTCGGCAGGCTGGAACAATATCTTCAGGCGACCTTTCTTCACCAGGCCTTCACGCAGCGTTTCTTCTGCGGCAGTCAGGACCACCGAAGAGTGACCGTCGTGGCCGCAGGTGTGGCGGGCGACATGCTGCCCGTCAATAATGTGTCCCAGCGCATCCATATCGGCGCGTAAGGCTAATACCGGGCCTGGCTTACCGCTGTCCAGTTCGGCAATGATACCCGTAGTGCCGTTAAAATTGCGGGTCACCTTGAATCCGGCGGCTTCCAGCGCCGAAGCGATGTAAGCTGAAGTTTTAAACTCTTTAAAACCTAACTCGGGAATTTCGTGCAGCACGTTAAAGTGCTCTAGAGTGCGTGACATACTTCTCTCCTTGATCTTTTCTGCCCGACGGCCAGTGAACGCCGCCGGGAACGCGTGGATAGTTTCAGGCAATAAAACGCATAATCAGCATAGAAATTACGGCATTGACGATGCTGGTCAGCATTAGCAACGGCCAGTATTTTTTCGGTACATCTGCCACACCCAGCAGTCGGCCCATGTACTGCAACTGAGCGCCCATCAGGAAGATAGCCGGAATTAAAATGGTGATTTGTGCAGGATCGAGGGTACCTTTTGTCAGCAGGCTGACGGCGACTCCGGTTCCGGCAGAAGAGGAGAGCCAGGCCGTCAGTAATACTGTGACCGCTTCACCGGGCAGACCAAAAATTCCCATCACCGGCGCGAAAACATGGCCAATAAACTGCATCACTCCAAGCAAATTCAGCATTTCGGCAATTACGTAGGCCATGACCACGTTTGGCATCAGATTATTGATATCAATATTGAACCCTTTACGGGCACCAATCACAAAAATGTCGAACGGGTTTGCGCGGGTATTTAGCTGATTACTCATTGATGAAATCCTTTTTATAAACCGTGTTTAAGGCCAGTCTGACCAGCCCTGCGCCAACAAATTTAAGAACGAACATCAGCAGTAGTGGCACGATAAGCGGAGTCGTTAATGAGGCAAACAACGCTGAACCAATCGCAAAATAGTTATTAATCAGTCCTGCGCCGGAATATTGCCAGGCACCCATAATAATCACGTGCTTACGGGTAATCCGCTTGCTGTCGTACAGTTCCTTGCTCAGAGCGGCCCCTGCATCGGTGCTTTGCAGGTCGGTGATGAGCGCAAGCCCGGTAAAGCCTGGCAGCCCTAGCAGTGGTTTCAGTAGCGGTGTCAGTAGCTTATGAGCAGCGCGGATCGCCCCGTAGTGGGTGAAAATTTCCAGTAATCCCAGGGACAGCATGACGGTGGGAACCAGTGACAAGGCAAACAGGAAGCCGGCTTTGGCGCCGAATCCCCCACTGCCGACAAAGGTGCCGCCTGCGGATTTCATGGTGCCAAAAGCCCCTCCCAACGTCGTAAAATCAAAGGCTCCCAGCCACTCCATTCCTTTGACCTTAAAAAACAGGCCGGAAAAAACCAGTAACACGGCTATCAGGGCGATCCATGCCCCGGGAGTGACTTTCAGGGCGGTTTCATCCTCCGCCGGGCTTGGTTTGGTCATGTTGTTATCGCTCATAATTATTCTCTGTCATATTTCAGTCGGTTATTTCCCTGGTGCTGGAAGATTCCGGGCTTTATTTTGTCTGTCCACAAAATAGATTATTAGCAGGGATTGTGCCTGCAAAAAAAAGATGAAGCTTGCTGATAACTAATATCTTTCCGGGCGATTGTTTATATTGGTATAAATTTATAACCGACAGCTCAGAATGAGTTATATCAATGAGGTTATCAGTAAATAAGTGGCATTATATTGGTGCAGTGGCGCTATTATGGTGCAGTGATAAAAACAAAATTTACTGCCTGTCACCTGCCGTTATTCAGTCCGATTATCTAAAAGCGTTTTAAGAATATAAATATCAGATAAACGGTGTTATTGTTGCTTACAGGTCAACACTTACCCTGGATCCCCCGCAAATGTTTCATGAAAAGCCAATGAGCTACCTGTATGAAGTCGGTATCCAGGGAGGTATTCGCCGTGCTGCCGATATTCTGGGAATTAATCCGTCAGTGATAAGCCGGCAGATTGCGCAACTGGAGCGTGATTTACAGTTGCCGCTTCTGGAGCGTCGTGGGCGTAATGTGGTACTGACCGAAGCAGGACGTTTGCTGGCTGAGGATTTTTTTGAAAGCCGTCAGCGCAGGCTGAAACTGGAAGGGCATCTGAAAGATCTGCGCCATATGCAAGGGGGCAGTGTATCCATCCGGATTGGCGGCGGGCTGGTGACAACTTTTATTCATGAAATTGTGACCCATTTTTCTAAATCTTATCCGCAGGTGTTTGTTGAAATTACGGTAGCCAGCATGCAGGAGATGCTGAATGCGGTCATTCATAGTGAAACCGATATGGCCATGGCTTTCGGGCCGATCGGCAGCCCTGAAGTGAAACGGCACAGTTTTGGCTGGGGGCCGGTATGTGCAGTGATGTCACCAGACCATCCCCTGAGCGGCGAGCAAACGATAACCATCGAAACCCTGGCGGATCAGCGTCTGATAGCGCTGACCGAACAGTTTGGTCTGCAACGTTACATGAACGCAATGTTTCGCAGTTGCGGGTTAGTTTTTACCCCGGCCTACCGTTGTAATTTGTTTTCGACGGCGATGGAACTCAGTGTGGCGGGGTTAGGGATTTCCTGTATGTCGGCCAGGGCCGCGGGTCAGATGATTTCTGCCGGTAAGCTGGTGGCGATTCCGATAGACCATCCGATTGCCCATGAATCACAGTGCCACCTGCTGCGTAACTCGGACCGTCGGTTTACCCCTGCTGCTCAGCATATGTGGCAGTTGCTGCGTAATTATTTCACCGATACCCAGCCCTGAGTTGCACTCACGGAATTTCACTCAGCATCGGCTGCCGGCCAGTGGCTTTCCAGCCTTTTAGCACCTGACAACAGGCATTGGGTGAGCATCATATGCAGTGACGAACGACGATTGGCGTGGCGCATAACAATGATCAGTTCACGATAGAAGGTTCTGGACTGCAGCGGAACAATCCGTACTCTGGCATTGCGGCTCAGCCACTGGCCGGATAGGGGTACCAGCGCAACGCCCAGACGATTTTCGACCATCCTGACAATGGCCTCAATTTCATCCAGTTCAAGGATTTGTCGTGGTTCCAGTCGTTGCTCGCGAAGAAACTGACTGACCAGACGGCCACCGAATGAGGTGCGGTCATATCGAACGAAAGGTTGTTCGCGCAGCAGTGTTCTGGCATCGTCTCCGTCTACCCCTTCTGGAACAATCAGCACATAGGGTTCGCGTAACAGTGTTTCGCACCAGAGTTCTTTAGCGAGACTGAATGAGGGCTTGATGGTAATCGCCAGATCCACGTCACCGGTTTCTACCATCGACAACAGATTGAACGAAACGCCAGGCACCAGTCGGGTTTCAAGATGTGGAGCAACCTGTTGAATATCTACCAGAACCTCGGGTAAAAGCCCGGACTGAATGGTAGAAATGGCACCAATTTTAACCACTCCACGATATTCACTGACATTATTTGGCTGGGACATGCGGGCAAAAATACCGAGGATCTCTTCGGCCATCGGCAGAATCCGGTTACCGGCTGCACTCAGCATGACACTGCGTCCGGAGCGGTCAAATAACTGAACACCCAGGGCATTTTCCAGAATTCGCATTTGAGCACTGACTGCGGATTGTGTCAGCCCAATGCGTTGTCCGGCAGCGGCAAAGGTCCCGTACTGAGTGACCGCAACGAAGGTTTTGAGTTCTCTTAGCATCAGGATTACCACTCATCAAAATAATTGTTGATTTAAACTAATAATATTCGCTTTTCATCAAAAAATATATCAATAAAAATGGCATCTCACCCTTGAGCTAATACTGAGCAGTCGGAGATATAATTATGGCACTAAGTCCTTTTCACCTGGCAATCCCGGTTTATGATTTACCTGCAGCCCGTCATTTCTACGGTGAAGTGTTTGGTCTGTCTGAAGGTCGTTCCAGTACCCAGTGGGTCGATTTCGATTTTTATGGTCACCAACTGGTGATTCATGAACATCCGCGTACTGCGACCCAGGAGTCTGCTCACACCAACCCGGTGGACGGTCATGATGTACCGGTACCTCATTTTGGGATTGTCCTGAACTGGGATGAGTGGGAAAGCCTGGCGGCCCGTCTGCGCGATTTCAACACCAAATTTGTGATTGAACCTTATGTCCGTTTTAAAGGACAGGTGGGTGAGCAGGCAACCATGTTCCTGCTGGATCCTTGCGGTAATGCTCTGGAATTCAAAGCCTTTAAAGATATGTCTCAACTGTTCGCAAAATAATAATAAACGGTCAGTGGGTGTCTGCCGGGAGAGTTTCCCGGCATCTTTGTGGAGTCAATAATGTCGTATTCTGCGCTACGCTGGCGCTGTGACCCGTCGGGTGAAGACTGCCTGATAGTTACCCTGGATGTTCCGGAAACCCCGTGGCGGCTGACCAGTCAGTTGGCAGCGTGGCTGACCTCACAGGCGTTGCCCGGTGTCACCGATATTGTGCCCGGGGTCGCCACTCTGGGAATCTATTATCAGCCCGGCTTACTCTGGGCACAGGACAATCAACTGTCACCCTACAGCCAGATGTATAACCGGCTGGAAATCTTGCTCAACAGCTGGCGACCTGCCAGCAGACATACGCCACGGGAAGTGGTGATCCCTGTCTGTTATCACCCTGAATTTGCTCCTGACCTGCCGCAAATCGCTGACCACTGTGGTTTAACGCCGAAACAGGTGATTGAACGCCATCAGTCTGTTGCCGTGGATGTGATGATGATTGGTTTCCTGCCGGGTCACCCCTATCTCGGAATGCTGGATCCTTGTTTTGCCATGCCACGCCGCTCGACTCCCCGACTGAGTGTGCCTCAGGGCGCTATCGGGATTGCCAACCGGCAAAGCGTGATTTATCCGCAGCAGAGTCCTGGCGGCTGGAATCTGATTGGTCGTACCCCGTTACTGATGTTCCGCGCTCACCATCCCACCCCCTGCCTGTTACAGGCCGGAGACAGCGTGCGATTCTCGGCCATCAGTCGTAAACAGTTTGATAAGCTGCAACAGGAGGCACTGCGTGGCCATTGAAATCTTACATCCCGGGCTGGCCAGCGCGTTGTACGACAGTGGCCGTTATCGCTGGCAACAATTCGGGGTTCCGGTCTGTGGAGTGATGGACCTGTTTTCTCACCAGCTGGCCAACCGGCTGGCAGGCAACAGTGATGATCCCGCGACTCTGGAGATGACATTGCAGGGACCGAAACTGCGCTTTCTGCGGCGTGCCGTGATTGTACTGACCGGAGCGGATCTCTCTCCGACACTGGATGGTGAGCCGGTGGAAATGCTGCGCCCACTGAGTGTGCCGGCCGGCTCAATACTGAGTTTTGGTGCGCGGCGTAAAGGGGCGCGTTGTTATCTGGCGGTCAAGGGGGGATTTGCTCAGCCGGAAGTGATGGGCAGCCAGAGTACCTGCCTCGCTGCAACATTTGGGGGGTATTCGGGGCGTAATCTGCAAAAGGGTGACAGACTGAACTTTCGCTGGCCACTCCATAATATCAGCCGGTTACGGGCACCTTTTGGGATGCCGGATATTTTCCCGCAGCCTCAGCAAACATTACGTTTTATTCCGGGCAAACACTGGAATTTATTAACCGAAGAAGCAAAGAAACAATTTATTAACGGTGAGTTTACCGTGAGTCAAAACTCAAACCGGATGGGGTATCGCTTACAGGGAGAGAAGCTGTCTCTGTTGCAACCGGCGAATATCTATTCTGAAGCCGTCAGTTGCGGTACAGTGCAATTACCTGCTGACGGATTGCCGATTATATTGATGGCTGACAGCCAGACCACCGGCGGCTACCCGAAAATTGCGCACATTGCGGCGATTGATCTGCCTTATCTGGCACAATCATTACCCGGTGCACAATACAGCTTTCAACAAATATCATTACATACTGCACAACAGCTTTCCTGGCAACGCCAGCAGTGGCTGGAAAAAATCCCCTCCTGCTGATTATCCTCTGACGCACCTTTTTGGTGAGCCCGGATCATTTTGGTGAAAATGTCCGGGATATATTTCCTCCTTATCCGTTTTCCTTTTAAATTGCCGTCGCTATCCGGCAGGTGAAATATTGTCTTTTTTAGTCTTTTAATGAGAATGAATATTATTCATAACCCTTTATCCGCATTTATTTTAATACCGGGTAACGACTGACGAATAATTTCTATCAATGGCGGAATTGGTCTCCGGGTTGCTTGTTATATCCACACAATAAAAAAGAACGCCGGATGTTGTGGCAGTTCTGTTAATAATTCACCTGTGAGGCAAAATCACCATGTCCTATGAAACTGAAGCGGAATTTGTGCCGGTGTCTGTACACCAGAAAAATGCCGCCCGTCATTTACTGGCCCGGCGTGCAGCGGTCGCAGCCATGACCGGAACTGCAATTGAATATTATGAGTTCGGTATTTATGGTTTTATGGCATCGGTTATTGGGCCATTATTTTTCCCCGGCTCCAGCCCTGCGGCAGCATTATTATCCGTTCTGGCTGTCTTCGGCAGCGCGTTTCTGATTCGCCCACTGGGCGGGATTTTACTGGGCCGGATGGGCGACCGTCTTGGGCGCAGAAAAATATTACTGCTCACCGTGCTTGGCATGGGGGGTTCTACGGCTGCCATTGGGGTATTACCGGATACTGCATCCATCGGCATTGCCGCGCCAGTCATGCTGGTGGTATTAAGACTGGCACAGGGATTCTTTGCCGGAGCAGAAATTGTAGGGGCCGCGGCCTTCGTGGCAGAGTCAGCCCCGCAGGGTAAACGCGGTTTCTATGGCTCCTTTACGCCGGTTGGCGTTGCGCTCGGCGGTGCTCTGGCCGCGTTTGTCTGTGGATGTATGTTACATACGGTGGATGCCGCACAGTTACAGCACTGGGGCTGGCGGATACCTTTCCTGCTGACCATTCCACTGGTCATTCTGTCGGCGGTAATGCGCCATCAGGTAGAGGAGACTCCGGCCTTTAAAGAGTTCAGTCAGGGCAAAAAACCGGAACATACACCGTTTATCACCATGATCCGCGAACACCGTTTTGCGTTACTGCGCGTGATTGTACTGACCTTCGGACAGAATGCCGGCTACTGGATTGGCATTGTGTTTATGAACATCTATCTGACGACCTGGCTTGGATATGACAAGCAGCAGGTGTTCTGGTTAATGGCGTTTATTAGTCTGGCCATGGCGGCAATGATGCCTTTCTGGGGCGGATTGTCCGATAAACTGGGCCGCAGTAAAGTTCTGAAAATTGGTTTCCTGGGCTATGTGGTGTTGGTACTGCCGATGATGTCAGTCATGGGACACCATAACTACTGGCTGGCTTGTATTGCGATGTTTATCGCCAGCCTGCCGATGCCGATTGTACAGTCAGTTGGCTACCCGACTTATGCGGAACAGTTCCCGACCCGGGTTCGTTATAGCGGAATGGCGCTGAGTATCAACATTGGCGCGATTCTTGGTGGCGGGATCACCCCTTACCTGGTAACTGCATTGATCGAGAAAACCGGCTGGTTATTTATGCCTGGCATCTTTATGGCCTGTGCAGCAGTACCGGGTCTGTGGGTACTGCTGCGGATGCGTGATACCCATAAACAGGAGCTGTCAAAGTGAAGGTGACGACTCCGCAACAGCTGCGTGAACTGGCCGCCGCCGGAGAGTGGCGGCAACCAACCGCCGGAATGCTGGATGATTTCCAGCAGGCTAATCTGGTGATTGTACCTGCGGCGCAGGCATGGGATCTGTTGCTGTTCTGTGTCCGTAATCCTAAAGTCTGCCCGTTGCTGGCGGTAGGTGAACCCGGAGAGTATCTGCTCACTGCCGGAAACACCCGTTTCGACGTGCGCAGTATGCTGCCGCGCTATCGGGTTTGGCACCACGGTGAACTGGCCGATGAACCCTATGATTTAAAGCAACACTGGCGGGAAGATGCCGTCGCTTTCCTGCTGGGGTGCAGCCATACCTTTGATGGCCCGCTTCGCCGGGCGGGAATACCGGTCAGCCATCAGGCCCCTCCGGTCTATATCACCAATATTCCCTGTGTCAGTGCAGGGAAAATCAGTGGGCCTATGGCAGTCAGCATGCGACCTGTACATCATTCTAAAATTGCGGTGGCCACCGGAGTGACCGCGCGTTACGCCTCAGGTCATGGTATGCCGGTGCATTACGGATCTCCGGAAACCATTGGAATTAGCGATATTACTGCGCCAGATTTTGGCGTCTACCCGGGGCTGGAAGAGGGCTATGTGCCGGTCTTCTGGGCCTGTGGGGTGACTCCGCAGATTGTACTGCCTCCGCTGAAGCCAGAGTGGATGTGCAGTCACTATCCCGGCCATATGCTGGTGTTGGATGACAGTGTGGATTTTTTCTCGTTACAACAAGGCTGACCGGCAGAACACCCCCCCTCCCGGAATTCCGGAAGCCGGCATATAATGCTACGGCCAGCCACAACGTAGAGGCAGCGTCTGACAGGCGCTGTTGCCATTCCTCCGCGTGGCCTCACCGAAAATGAACGGCCCGGTACCGTTATTCTTTCTCTTAAGCTCTGTGGCGATTAGCTTTCTGCCGGATGGTTAAACAGCAGCCTTCGTGCGGTATCTTCGTCGGTCACCAGTCCGTTAATCCAGCGTCCCCGCAGTACTGCCTGTATTGCCTGGAATTTTTCGGAGCCCCCGGCAAAGGCAATCCGTTCATTTTGCGGGCAGGGTGTCAGCGGAATGCTGGTACGGCGCTGATCCAGCAGATCCCCCACCAGCTGACCGTTCTGATCGATAAAATTACCTAACATTTCAGCGACGGCCCCGGCCGACACCAGTCGCTGTACGTCACTGCTATCGATAAAGCCGTCGGCATGTAGCGGACACTGAAAGTTGATTTGTCCGATACCCAGGAAAGTCACATCGGCCTGGCTGGCTTTACCGGAGATCAGCTTGTAAATCCGCTGGTTACACCAGATATCCCGATCTTCCGGACTGTCGGCAAACAGAGGGGCTGGCAGGATAAAGTATTTGCTATGGATCTTCTCCGCAATACTGAGCGGAACATCATATTGGGTACAGGAGCCATCTGAGGCGATCGCGCCAATCAGCGACAGACAACTGTGCTGAGGATAGTGTAAATCTGGCAGTTGTTTGATCGCAGCACGAAGCGCGCGGCCGGAGCCTAACGCGATAATCTGCGGCGGCTCACGGTTAATCACCCGTTCCAGTTCTTCGGCTGCGGCCACGGCGATCATCCGGTTTAAAGTGGCGGAATCCAGTCCCGCAGAAGGAACAACCTGACAGCGGACCAACTGAAAGTTTTCTGCCAGTTGTGCGGCCAGTGAAGCACATTCTGCAATATTGTGATTGATATTAACCCTTACCAGCCCGAGTTCACTGGCGGCGGCGACCAGTCGTTGTGCAACCTGACGTGAGACACCGAGGACCTCAGCAATCTGATGCTGGGTTTGTCCGCCTACGTAGTACATCCATGCTGCCCTTGCTGCAAGTTCCTGTTTTTTATTTGATTTCGCCATTATTCATCCATCGTATCCGGGGTGTTCATGACTACTATAGCGCCTGATAATCCCGTCAGGCTGATTTAAAATAATAAAAATGTGATTTATTGCTCATATTTAGGGCAATTGTTCACATATATTAATTTTAAATAATTATTCACAACATAAACATTTGCCCAAAATATGAATTCCTCTGAGGAGGTGCTGATTATGTCTGAAACCACTACTACACCGAATGTCTGGATGCATCTTGGTGCCGGTTCTTTTCATCGTGCACATCAGGCCTGGTATCTGCATCGTTTACTGCAACAACATGATGAACGCTGGTCAATTGCGCTGGGGAATATCCGTAATGATGCCGATGCGCTGTTAGCCGCACTGGAACAACAGGGCGGTCAATACACCCTGGAAACCGTCACTCCGGAAGGGGTACGCGACTATGAAACCATTACCTCGATCCGTAAAATTTTACCTCACAACCCGCAACTGAGTGCACTGATTGCCCAGGGTGCCTCGCCGGTCACCAAAGTGATTGCGTTTACGGTGACAGAAGGTGGTTATTATCTGGATACGGAACACCGGCTGGACCCGCAGCAGGCAGATATAAAGGCCGATTTAGCCGGTGGAGCCTGCACTATCTATGGCGCCCTGACACGTATCCTGAACGGCCGGCTACAGGCAGGAGGAGAACCGGTTACGCTGCTGAGCTGCGATAATCTGCGGCATAACGGTGAACGTTTCCGTCAGGGGTTTCTGATGTTCCTGACACTGTCCGGCCAGCAACAGTTACATGACTGGGTAGAAAAACAGACCACCTCACCGAATACCATGGTTGACCGTATTACACCGCGTCCGACTCCGGATATTGCGCCGCGGGTCCTGGAAGCCACTGGCATCCATGATGCCGTACCGGTGATGGGGGAGGCGTTTATCCAGTGGGTGATTGAAGATAATTTTATAGCCGGCCGACCTGCACTGGAGAATGTGGATGTCGAACTGGTGGAATCCGTGCAGGCATTCGAAGAAGCTAAAATCCGTATCCTGAATGCCAGTCATAGCTGTATTGCCTGGGCAGGAACACTGACTGGCCAGTCCTATATTCATGAAAGTACTAACACTGAGGCCATCAAACAGTTGGCATGGAATTATGTCACCGAAGATGTTATTCCCTGCCTGTCACCGAGCCCGCTCGACCTGCAGGTTTACCGCGATGTTGTCCTGTCACGGTTTAGTAATCCCTATATTCAGGATACTAACCAGCGTGTAGCGGCGGATGGCCTGTCCAAAATCCCCGGTTTTATTACCCCGACCCTGATGGAATGTTATGCCAGAGGGGATATACCGCGTGCGACGGCTGTCCTGCCGGCACTGTTCTTCCTGTTTATGCAGCGCTGGCATCGTGGTGAGCTGCCCTATGAATATCAGGACGGGGTCATGGACGCCGACGAATTGCACCGGATGTTTGATTCAGAAGATCCGCTGGGTCTTTTCGCGTCGAATGAGGCGTTATTTGGTGAACTGGCGGCCAGACAGTCCGGTTTTACTCAACTGCTGCGTGACACGGTTGCACAACTGAAACCGTTGCTGGCATCTGCAGCGCACTGACCGGAGGCACTGTGTATCTTGGGATTGATGTCGGAACATCCGAAATAAAAACCCTGGTCATTGATGAGCAGGGGAAAATTGTGGCCTTTGCCGGTGCGGAATTAACCCTTCAACGGCCGCATCCTCACTGGTCAGAACAGGACCCGCAAAGTTGGTGGCAGGCATTACAGCGTGCGATGGGTCAGTTACGCGAAAAAGCTGCGGAACATTGGGCGTCGATTAAAGCCATTGGTTTATCCGGTCAGATGCACGGTGCAGTGTTACTGGATAAACAGGGCGAAGTTTTACGCCCCTGTATTTTATGGAACGACACGCGAAGTGCGGAGCAATGCCAGCAACTGACGGCAAAAGCACCTTCTCTGCATCGTATCGCCGGTAACCTGGCGATGCCCGGGTTTACCGCGCCAAAATTGCTCTGGGTTGCCCGTCATGAACCGGATATTTTTGCACGGATCGCGCATGTTTTGCTGCCGAAAGATTATCTGCGCTGGCGGATGACCGGTGAATTCATCAGCGATATGTCTGATTCTGCCGGCACGTTATGGCTGGATGTGGCGAAACGTGACTGGTCAGATGAACTGTTACAGGCTTGCGATCTGAGCCGGGAAATGATGCCGGCGTTAGTGGAAGGCTCTGCGGCAGGCGGGCGTCTGACCCCGGAGATCGCCGCCGAATGGCAGTTGCCCGCCGGGCTGGTGGTGGCGGGTGGTGGCGGTGACAATGCGGCCAGTGCGGTGGGGATCGGCGCCGTCAGGCCGGGAGATGCTTTTATTTCGCTGGGAACCTCCGGAGTATTGTTTACCGTTAATGAGTGCTACCGGCCAAACCCTCAATCGGCAGTACATGCTTTCTGTCATGCTTTACCCCAACGCTGGCACCAGATGAGTGTGATGTTAAGTGCGGCCAGTGCACTGCGCTGGGTCTGTCAGATCCTTGGCTGTGATGAAGCGACTCTGATGGCAGAAGTTGGCAGTCTGACGCTGGATCAACGACGCAATGCGCCGATCTTCCTGCCGTACCTGTCTGGCGAACGCACTCCGCATAATGATCCTCAGGCGAGCGGTTCTTTTCATTATCTGACACATGACGTTACCCGCGCTCATCTCGGTTATGCGGTGATTGAAGGTATTACCTTCGGCCTGGCCGATGGTCTGCGGGTGCTGAATGAAGCGGGGACCGAACTCAGTGAATGTTCTCTGGTAGGAGGCGGGGCCCGCAGTGCTGAATGGTCTCAGTTAATCGCGGATGTCCTTAATCTGCCGATGATTACCCATGAAGGCAGCGAAGCCGGCGGTGCATTAGGCGCAGCCAGGCTAGCCTGGCTTGCCGATGGCGGTGATGAAGCACAGGTGTGCGTCAAACCGGCGGAAAAACAACGTTTCCAACCACAGGCAGACCACTGGGAGTACCTGCAAAAACGTCTGAAAGCGTTCCGGCTGATGTATCAGCAGCA
This sequence comes from Tatumella sp. UBA2305, assembly GCF_002345795.1. NCBI lineage: Bacteria > Pseudomonadati > Pseudomonadota > Gammaproteobacteria > Enterobacterales > Erwiniaceae > Tatumella > Tatumella sp. UBA2305. The sequence goes on along the minus strand of NZ_DDVT01000005.1, from coordinate 44,817 downwards.
ACTGGAGGTCCGAAAAATATTAGCTTAACCCTTCCCCCGGGCATCCCGGGGGAAGGGTGTAACCGATGCCGGTAGCGTCCTCTGTTTAAGGAAACTCTGGCTGCTCTGTCCCTACGTATAGGAAAGCATGATGAAAATAAAAACGCTGGTTTGTAGTATGGCACTGGTTATGGCTTCTGTTTCGTCAGCCGTTTATGCGGCGGATACTATTAAAGTCGGTTTTGCTAACCGAACGCTGAATGGTGCCTTTTTTAACGGCCTGACCGAATATATGAAAATTCATGCCAAAGAGCACGGTTATGAATTAATTACTACGGATGCACGTGGTGACCTGAATAAGCAAATCTCTGATGTGGAAGATATGCTTTCTCAGGGGATCAACTATTTAATTCTGAACCCGCAGGATCCTGAAGCCGGTTTGCGGATTACACAAATGGCCAAACAGAAAAATGTCCCCGTCGTGGTACTGGACAGTGATATTTCCCTGGATGCGCCGGTGATTACCCGTGTGCAGGCAAACAACGTAAAAAACAATATTTTGATTGGTGAATATGCGGTCGACAAATTCGGTGACAAACCGCTTAACTGCGTTTTAATCAGTGGTAATCAGGGAAATCTGGTGGGAGAAGCGCGCCGGGATAACTTTATGCGTGGTGTCCTCGAAGCCCAGTTGCGTAAATATAACCATACTCAACTGACGATCCTTAGCCAGGGCTGGGGGAACTGGGACCAGCAAGGGGGTCTGAAAGCCATGGAGGATATGATTGTTGCTCAGGGCGATAAAATTAACTGTGTGTACAGTGAAATGGACGATATGGCCTTAGGAGCGATCCTTTCTCTGCGTGCGGCGAATAAACTGCAAAATGTCAGCGTATTCTCCCACGATGGTTATAAAAAAGGTCTGGAAGCTATTAAACGCGGAGATTTACAGGCGACTGCCTCGAATAACCCTGATTTACTGACCAATACGGCACTGGATGTTATTAAGAAATATCAGGCCGGGCAGAAAGACTTCCCTGACTATGTCTATATCCCGTCTATTCTGATCACCAAGGATAATGTGGATAAATATTATAAAAAAGATTCGATTTTCTGATAACAGCCTCTCCCTTGTCATCAGGGGAGAGGCTGGTTGCAGAGGGCCTGCCAATGGAAAACTACGCGATTGTAATTGAGCATGTCAAAAAACGCTTTGGCGGAATTCATGCTCTGAAAGATGTTTCATTAAAGGTGAAGCATGGTGATATACACGCGATTGTCGGTGAAAATGGTGCCGGTAAATCAACATTAATGAAAATTCTGTCGGGTATTTATATAAAGGATGACGGAATATTAAAAATTAACGGCGAAGAACTGCATTTTACCTCACCGGCACAGAGCCGTGAAAATGGTATCGGCATTATTTACCAGGAGCTGGCACTGGCACCTGATTTAACCGTGGCGGAAAATATTTATCTCGACAGTTTAGGCCGCGGAAAAGGTATTGTTCACTGGAGTGAGTTAAATAAGCAGGCCGGTCGGGTATTAAGCCGTCTGGGATTTGATATTGCGCCGGGACAGAAAGTAGGTGATCTCAGTGTCGCCTACCAGCAGATGGTTGAAATTGCGAAATCGCTGGCCCGTGATGTGAAGATTTTAATTCTGGACGAGCCGACGGCTGTTTTATCCGAACGTGAGATCGATATTCTGTTCAGCCAGCTTAAATTACTGAAGGGACAGGGGGTGACGATCCTTTATATATCTCACTGTCTGGAAGAAATATTCAGAATTGCCGATGCTATCAGCGTGATTAAAGATGGCGAATCAGTCGGGGAACTTGATCCGCATACCTGTACCGAAGATGACATTATTTCGGCGATGGTGGGCAGAAAATTTGAAAATCTCTATCCGGAAAAAAATATTCCTCAGCAGGAAGAAATTCTGCGGGTAGAAAATCTGAATACCCGCAGTTTGCTAAACAATATCGATTTGCAGGTGCGTAAGGGCGAAATTGTCGGTCTGGCGGGCCTGGTGGGGGCCGGGCGCAGTGAAATCGCACGCTGTCTGTTCGGTATTGACCCAATAAGCAGCGGGACTGTTTTCAAGAATGGCCGCAAAATTACTTCCCGCCATCCGGCGGATGCAGTCCGGCATGGTATTGGCCTGGTGCCGGAAGACAGAAAGCATCAGGGGGCGATACTGCCACAAAGTATTCGTGAAAATATTTCGCTATCGCGCATTAAAAGGGCCTGTGTTGGCTGGGGACTGATCAGCCATTCCCGCGACCGGGCTCTGGCCAGTGATTATCAGAAGAAATTAAAAATCCGTATGGGTTCGACCGAACATCCGGTCTCCAGTCTGAGCGGTGGTAATCAGCAAAAAGTGGTGATTGCAAAGTGGCTGAATACGGAATGCGATTTTCTGATCCTCGATGAACCTACCCGCGGTGTCGACGTCGGGGCCAAAGTGGAAATTTATAATGTGATCCATGAACTGGCGCGTCGTGGTTTTGCGATCTTATTGATCTCCTCCGAGATGATCGAAGTGATCAATCTTTCTCACCGGGTCTATGTCATGAGTGAAGGCAGTATTACCTGTGAACTTCAGGGTGAACACATTACTGAAGAAAATATTATGAAGCATGCCATTCCTAAACGTGCACTGGCTGAATGAGGAACATTATGGAACAGGTTAAAACATCGCAACCGGCAGCAACCTCATCCGGTAAAGTGGTCACTTTTTTACTGAATAACTCAACACTGATCGTCTTTATTCTGATGCTGGTGGTTGCCGGTTTCCTGTCTGATAAATTCTACAGTGGCGATAATATTACCAACGTATTACGCCAGAGTGTACCTCTCGGGCTGGCTGCGTTAGGCATGCTATTTGTTATCCTGACCGGAGGTATTGATCTGTCGGTCGGGTCAGTGATGGCATTTATTTCCGTACTGGTTGCGATTCTGATCCCAGAGATTGGTCTCTGGCCGGCAGTGTTCGCCAGTCTGTTTGCCGCGGCTATTATCGGGGCCGGAGCGGGTACGCTGGTGACGCTGTTTAATATCGCGCCTTTTATTGCCACCCTGGCGATGATGACCATTGCCCGCGGGTTAGCCCTGATCATCGCCAAGGGGCAGCCAGTGTTTATCGACGATATGGCACTGGTGGATTTCGGTACCGGTTACCTGTTCGGGATCCCGCTGCCGGTTTATATTCTGCTGCTGTTCGCTGTCGTGGCTTATCTGGTTTACAAATACACGGTGTTTGGCCGGCTGGTGATCTCCATTGGCTCAAATGAAACGGCAACCCGTTTTGCGGGTATCCGGGTGGGTTGGTATAAGTTTGCTGTTTATGCGGTCAGTGGTTTTGCCTGTGGACTGGCGGGACTCATGGCCTCGACCCGCACCGGGGTAGGATCTCCGGTATTATCGGTCGGTTTTGAACTGGATGTTATCGCCGCGGTAGTCGTCGGTGGTGCCAGTCTGGCGGGTGGGCGGGGGAATGTTCTGAACACCATCATTGGGGTGATGATCCTGAGTATTATTTCTAACCTTATGAACCTGATGAATATTTCCGGCTATAATCAGCAAGTGGTGAAAGGCGTCATTATTATCGCCGCCGTGATGCTGGAAGGGCTGAAATCCAGACTACGTCACTAACAGTCGCTGCCGTCATGCCACTGCTGCGGCTGGCAGTGGCGGCATGACGGCTGTTCCGTGAGAGGTTAATGTACTCCGCAGTACCGTAAGACGGCCGTGATTGCTGCGGAGGCGACAATGACTACAATCAGCGGTAGTTTACGCAATGTCAGTAACACGGCAACGCCAACCCCGCACAGCCGAGCAAAACCGGCAAAGTGGTCGCCCTGGTAAAAGGTCGCAATTAACGCCACGGCCAGTAACAAGGTGGTGGCGGCGTCGGACAGACGTTGCTGCCATTCATCCGGCAGTGCTATCCGGTGACCCAGTCGGCTGCTGACAAAACGCATCAGAAAGGTGCCTGCTGCCAGCAGAGCAATACCGGTGATTAACAGTGGATTACTGGTCATGTTTTTTCCCCCTGAGTGTGACTCCGGCCAGTGACAGGAGTACCGGTAAGCCGACCGGCAACCACGGCACTGTCAGTAGTGCCAGTAACGCTCCCGCCCCGGCACGGTGACGGGTATTTCTTTTCTTCAGAGCCGGAATCACCAGGGCAAGCATAATCGCCGGGAAAACGGCATCGAGCCCAATCACCCCAGGGTCTGGCAGATGGCGACCAATCAGTAATCCGGCTAATACGCCCCCGGGCCAGCAGATGGCAATACCCAGACCACACAGCCAGAATGCGGCCCGCTGCTGCACCCTGTCGGGTTGTGACAGCCCAAACATGACACTTTCATCATTCATAATATGGCTGCCGACAATACTACGTCGGCCACGGCCTACCAGATCGCGCACGGCCATCCCAAACGGGATGTGCCGGGCATTAACCAGTAACCCGGCGGCAGCGGCGGCCAGTGGGCTTCCCCCACCGGCGACCATGCCGATAAAGATAAATTCTGAAGCTCCGGCCATCACCAACAGAGACAACGCTAACGGGACCCAGAGTGGAAAACCCAGGCTACCGGCCAGTGAGCCATAAGAGAGAGCGACAATGCCATCCGCCAAAGAGACCAGTAAGATAGCTTTGATAACATCCGGAGGGAGAGCGGAATAGTGTGGTTTATCCATAGTAAGTCCGTTAAAATGAACGCTGGTACGATATAATGAACACCTGTGCGGTGTTTTACAAGAAGAACATTTCGTTCGTTATGACGAACGTTCGGGGAATTATGAATCCGCCTATCTCGGTTATCGCCCGTAGTCTCTCCCGGGAACGGCAACGTTCAGGGCTTTCTCTGGCTGAAGTGGCACGTCGTGCCGGTATTGCCAAGTCCACCCTGTCACAGCTGGAGTCCGGTAGCGGAAACCCGAGCCTGGAAACCCTCTGGTCGCTGTGTATGGCTTTGGATATGCCGTTTGCCAGATTACTGGAAGAGGAACAGAGCACAGTGCGTCTGTTACGCAAGGGAGAAGGTTTGGCCGTAAATTCAGGCCAGGCAAACTATCAGGCGATTTTGCTGGCTAACTGCCCGCCGGGGGCGCGGCGGGATGTTTATTCGTTGCATGTTCAGCCAGGCAGTGATCGTCTGTCTGAGCCTCATCTGCCCGGTTCAGTCGAGCATATTATTTTAGTCCGTGGACGGGCGCTGGTGGGGCTGGCAGACAGCCCGGTTGAGCTAAATCCGGGCGACTATCTGTGTTACCCGGGCGATTTACCCCATATTTTCAGGGCACTGGAGCCAGATACTGAAGCTTTGCTGATTGCAGAACATCGTGGTTAATCCGGCGGCCACTCCCAGGCGGGGAATGGTCGTGTGCAGATTAACTGCCGGGCATGATACCGTCGCACAGCAGTATCGTACGGGTCGCCCCTGACCGCAAAGGAATCAGCGGCTGCTGTCACCACTGACGCCGAATGAGACTGCTGTTTTGGTATAGAACACCTCAATTTCCTCGGCCGCCAGCAGGGCAAACAGCTGATCAGCCTGAGGTTCAGTCACGACCAGGATCACCTGGACGGGTTGAGCAGAGACATCAAACAGGGTGATACAGTGATCGAGTCCGTCATGACCAAACCCTTCAATGCCGCCGGTCAGTGTCGCACCGCGAAGCCCCATCTGGCGGGCGGTTGCCATTAGCCATTGGGCCACTGGCTGCTGTTTATGTACCCGTTCCTGCTGGGTGAAAAAGGTAATCTGGTAACCTGCTTGCATCACCGGCTCCTGAGTCAAAGATTAAGGGTTATCGGTATGGATAGTCGGTTCTGCTGACATACCCACTTTCAGACGATCAAGGTTTTTCTGTCCGGCATCAGGAACGATACGTACCGTGATACGTTGCACTATTTTGGTAAAATTCCCTGAAGCATTATGTGCCGGGAGCGGAGAAAAACTCACGTTACTGGCCGGTGACAAACTCTCGACCTTACCGGTAAAGGTGACTCCCGGCAGTGCGTCTACATGGAACGTGACCGACTGTCCGGGACGAACATTCGCCAGCTGGGTTTCGCGGTAGTTAGCATTGATATACAGGCGATTTAACGGTACCAGCGTTAGCTGCTGTTCGCCGGTATGCGCGTAACCGCCGGTACGCACCACACGCTGTGCGACAATCCCGTCCTCTGGTGCTTTCACCTGGCAATAAGAGAGGTTCAGCAGAGCATCGGCATGAGCGACGTTCGCCTGCTGTAAGTCAGCAGCAGCTTTTTCCTGATCGGCACGCAACACCTGAGTCTGATCTTTAATGGCCTGTAACGCGGCGTTGTTTTTCATTAAGGTGGCACGGGCAGTTTTCCAGGTAGCCTCAGCGGCTTGTTGAGCCTGACGGGTGCCTGAGCCGTCACGGGCCAGGTTACTAAAGCGCTGACGGTTCTCTGCGGCTAACTGTAAATCGGCCTGGCTGGCATCGATAGTTGCCTGTGCCTGTTGCTGTTCACTTCCCTGGCGTTCGATCTGTGCTTTTAGTGAATCCAGTGTAGCCTGAGCACTGCGTATTCCGGCATCGGCCCGTTGCAGCGCAATCTGATAGTCACGAGAGTCCAGTGTAAATAACAGCTGCCCGGCACTCACCGACTGGTTGTCTCTGACCAGCACCTGACTGATGACCCCGGAAATCCGTGGGGCAATCGAGGTGAGATCTGCCTGGATGTAGGCATCATCGGTGGTTTGCGATGACGCGTCAGATTCCGGCCGGTTCATTAGCCAGAGGGCGACAATAACCACCAGTACGGCAACTACGATGGCGGTGATTTTAAAACGTGATGATTTACTCATAGCGGGTTGTATTATCCATTACTGGCTGTCGTTGACGGAGAAGCTGGCGCAGGCGGTGTACTGGCCGGCAAACGCGGGGCCGGAATATATTTCAGGCATAGCACCCCCGGAATTAACAGCAGGGTGACAAAGGTAAAGATGTAATAAATGTCAGCGGTGGACAGCAATGCGGACTGCTGACTGACCCATTCAGCCACCTGTCCGGTACTCACTGAAGAGGAGACTTCCGGCCAGCGACTGCCGAGGTTGTTTAACAGCATTTCACTGTGAAAACTGCCGCGCAGGTAACTGATTTGTTCAATCAGCGCTGCGCCAAACACGGTGCCGGCGGCACGCAGTGTGTTGATTATCCCCGAGACATACGGACCTTCCATCGGCTGTACGACACTGGTGGCCAGAAACAGCAGGGATATGATGGCCAGCGGCTGACCAATCATCTGCAACAGCACTGAAGTGGTAAACTGAGCAGTCATCCACTGGTCGGTGATTCGGGTGTTCAGCCAGCAGGAGAGAGCTATACATAATAACCCGAGGGCAAAGGTTTTACGCGCATCGACCCACGGTTGATACAGCAGCAAGGCGACCAGTGGACCAATCACTAACTGTGGCACACCGACCATCAGACCCATCACCGCGACCTGAGGCAGACGGAATCCCTGAATATCTTCGAGGATGGTGGCCGGCAGAACTACTGCCGTACTCATGATCACCAGCAGGCAGATAAACAGTATAAAGCCGAGCCACAAATTACGGCGTTCCAGTAGCTGCAGGCGGATGAAGGGGGTGGGGTGAAACCATTCACTGATGATAAAAATGCTGCAGAATACTGCGGCGCAAAGAAAAGCCGCACAGATGACCGGTGAGTTGAACCAGTCAAGGCGTACCCCCTGATCCAGGCCAATCGCCAGCAGACTGAGGCCCGGAATTCCGAACGCCATACCAAACCAGTTTCCCTGCTTAATACGCGCCAGCGCCGGTGGCATCACCGGAATCCCCCAGGCGACCAGAATAAAGGCCAGGAGACCTGGCGGGAGCATTATCCAGTAAATCCAGTGCCAGTCAGATAGCTTATCTACCGCCAGTGAGGCCAGCCATAAGGCGATATTGGGTGCAAAGGTGGCGGTCATGGCATATAACGCCAGTCCGTGCAGGCGGATTGACAAGGGTAAAAAGCGCAGTGCTGACATCATCAGTAGCGGAATCAGCGCCCCGGCAGTGAACCCCTGAATGGCACGGACAATAATCATCACCGGCAGGGCGTGTAAAAACGGCAGTACTGCAGCCAGTGCCAGGGTCGTGCCCAGCATCCACAGATGAAAACGGCGCAGCGAGAAGGTAATCGCGCACCAGGTCGCAAACGGCATCACCGAAAGCTCTCCGGCCGCATAGGCGGTATTCAGCCATGATGCGCCGTCGTGGCTGAAACCCAGGGCGCCACTGATATCGGCCAGTGCCAGCCCGGGCAGCCGGTCACTGAGGCCCGCCAGCATTGCGGCCAGCAGTACTCCCAGTAGCCCGCAGGCCAGTCGCAGGCCAAACGCGGGTGGCGCGCCAGGCGCTGCCCCTGGCGTACTGCCAGGGGCAGGGGTGGTGGCGGGCTGACTCATGACGGATGCCTCTGCTGGCTCAGACCAGCCTGCCAGCCACCGCCGAGTGAGCGATATAAGGCAACCAGTGCCAGTTCTCCTGCAGCGGCACAATGAGTGACGGCCAGCTGGCTTTGCAGCAGACCACGACGGGCAATCAGCACATCACTAAATTCGCCGGCACCCTGTTGCCAGGAACGTTCAGCCACCTGTAAAGCGATCCGATGCTGTTGCTCGGCAGCTACCAGGCGCGGATATTGCAATTGCTGACTATTCCATTCATCCAGGGCGTTAATCACTTCATGCCAGGCCTGTAATACCGTTTTATGGTAGTTGAGCGCCGCCTCTTTCTGGCTGGCTTTGCTCAGAGCCAGCTGACTCTTCAGACGTCCCCCCTGGAAAATGGGCAGATAGAGTGTCGGGCCCAGTCCATAGAAGCGGTTATGGGGTTCGCCCAGCCCGGAGAAGCTGTATGACTGGAATCCTGCTTCGGCATTCAGACCAATGCGAGGATAGAAATCGGCTTTGGCGGCCTGGGTATCGGCAATTGCTGCCCGCAGTTGTGCTTCAGCCTGCAGTATATCTGGTCGGCGTTGTGCCAGCTCAGAAGGTATACCGGCAGGAATATTGGCCGGCATTGCAGGCAGTGGGGCGCTACTGAGCTGATTATCCAGCTGATGCGGTGGCTGACCCGCGAGCAGGGCCAGCGCATTCATTAACAGATTTTTTTGCTGTTGCAGAGCAATCAGTTCTGCGTCAATTTGCTGGTCATCGGCACTGGCTGATGCCTGTTCATTCATTGTCGCCACACCGTTGCGTTGACGGCTTTCAGCAATTTTCAGCATATCTTCGGCAATCTTCTGGTTTTCCTGAAGAACGTTTTGCCGTGCATCGAGTTCACGCAGCAAAATATACTGGCGGGCAACATCACTGCTGACAGAGACCTGAACCATATCTTTGCCATACTGGCTGGCCATCACATTTTCGGCGGCGGCATTACGCAGTTGGCGCAGATGGCCCCATAAATCGACTTCCCAGCTGGCCTGCATCCCGTATTGCCACAGCTCATAACTGCTGTCCGGTGCACCTAATCTGGCGTAGGGGGAGTCGGCACTCAGTGCTGAACGGGTTTCACTGCCATTCACCGAGACCTGCGGGTAAAGTGCCGAAGCCGCCATACCCGCCATTGCGGCACTTTGTTCCACATGGGTGGCGGCCAGTTGTATGTCCGGATTATTTTGCCCGGCATTCTGCTCCAGTCTGTTCAGCAACGGGTCATTAAATACCGACCACCATTGGTCGGGAACATCGGCAGTCGTCATTGCCGGCAGCTGTGAAGCCAAAGCTTTCCAGTACTGACGGCTTTGTGCTCCGACCGTGCTCTCATCCGGCACTTTTCCGGCAGGCGACAGACAACCAGACAATAGCAGACAAACAGCCAGAGAGAGTGGTGCCGGAAAACGGCAAAAACGAAGACTACTCATAAAATAGACTGACCTTTGATAACCAGGGGGGATAATTAGCTGTACTAACCGGTACAGTTAATGGCATATTCCTAAAGTTGTCAAGTTATGTGGTGCTATAAGATAATGTTATAATGCGGTTTGTACAGAGATGTTAAAGATGTACCGGTGAGTACCGGTCAGGGAGAGAATATGCAGGATCAAGGCGTGACAGCGAAACCGCTGACAGAGAAACAACTGACAGTGTTACTGGCTGCTTCAGACGTGTTTCTTGAACATGGTTTTAGTGCCGCCACCACCGATATGATTCAGCAACGGGCGGGGGTATCGAAGGCCACCGTCTATGCGTTTCGTACCAGTAAAGAAGCACTGTTCAGTGCGGTTATTGAGCATCAGTGTGCCAAAATGACTCAGGCGGTACGCAATATTTTGCCGGCCAGTGGTGATCTGGAAGGTACCCTGAAAAAACTGGGTCTTGCCTATCTGGGGATTATCTTTTCGCCGAAAGGACTGGCGCTGTACCGGGTTGTGATGGGGGAATGTCAGCGTTTTCCGGCACTGGGACATATCTTCTGGCAAAGCGGACCGGCGACTATCGTTAAAATGGTCGAAGAACATTTGCAGAATGCGGTTCAGGCCGGGGATATTGCATTGCAGCGCACAGGGACTCATCTGGCTGCCCGCCAGTTTGTCAGCCTGTTGCGGGGCGAATCCTATAATGAATATCTGACGCATCCGGAGGCGATTCCGACAGACGGACAGGTTGAACGCTGGGTAGAGCAGGCAGTCGATACTTTTCTACGGGCATTTCGTTGTTCTGAATAACCCGCGGTGTGAGAGGGGGCCGGTCACTGACAGCAGGCAGTTCCCGGCGGGCCCCACCTGCTGTGGATGACTTATTTTGCCGGACGGTAACTCAGATTATCTGGTTCATCGGGCAGCTTAGTGAAATGGGTCACGATGTAGTGATAATCGGCGGTCGCATCAAGGTTTGGCAACTGTTTTGGGTAGAACCAGTGGGCCAGAGTTTCAACGCCAATGATATTCCACGGATGGTTGTAGAAGTGGTGATACAAGCCACCGACATGACCTTCCGATACGGCAGGGATATTGGCTACCGCAGTGCGTTGCAGCAACTTATCAAAACTGGCTTTGATATCTGAAACTTTGGTGTTGTAGCCAAACGGCAGTACCGGATTGCCGGGGGCCCCACGTTTTGAGCCGGTCATCAGATACCAGTCAGGGCGCATAGCAATAATTTTTTCCGGGTTAATAAATCCGCTGGAACCCTTCAGCAATTCTGTACCGATATTTATCCCACCGGCTGCCGCCACCAGTCCCCCCCAGCCATTACCGGCATGAGTAAAGCAACAGTTGTCGGAGTTACCGGCAATCGGCTCGATAAACACCAGCGGTTTTTTCTGTTGATGGTCAACGACATCGTTAATCTGTTTCAGGCGCGAAAGATAGAAATCGGTGAACTCTTTGGCATTCTGTTCTTTGTTCAGGACTTTACCTAACAGGGTAATACTTGGCACTGTATCCTGAATCGGATGCAGTTCGTAATCGAGAAACAGTACAGGGATATGCAGTTCGCGAAAACGTTTCAGGACCCCGGTCTGTTCCAGCACGGGTTTCGCACGCAACTGGGCAATCAGCAGGTCAGGGTGGCTGGCAATCACCGTTTCAGGATCTACATTTCCCTGGTCCGACTGCCCCATATCAGGAATAGCCGCTGCCTGTGGCCAGGTTTTACGCAGCAACGCCCACTCCTGACTGTCTTGTTTTTTTATCAGGTTGTTCCAGGTGACCACCCGGGCAAACGGATTATCGCGGTCCAGCAGGGCCAGAGCCATAATATCACGCCCGTCCTGCAGGATAATTCGCTGAGGTTCATGGTTAATCACAACGGTCTGATTATCCATATCTTTCACCGTGAGCGGATAAGTGGTCGCCAGGGCCGCCAGAGGGGATAAACACAAAGCGGCTGCAATATAGCGCACCACTCCCTGAATACGTTGTTTAGCGTGCTTCATGAGGATTCCTGAATAGTTTATAGGCCATGGACTCGAATTTCTCACAGTAAAGTAAAACTGCTTCTAAACAATAATGAGAATTGAAATCATATACAATCAATCTTCAGAAAAGTAGCCGGAAACAATGGTATCTGTTACGACTGGTAAATATCCGGAAGAGAATATTGCCGGCTGGCGGATTTACAGTTAAAGCAGTGGATGACTTATAAATTCTTACCGCTGTTTAGACGGTGTAAATTGTTTAACGTTGAATTCGGATATTTTCAGGGTATCATTCGTAATGATTATTATTCTATTTTGTCGACGGATAAGCATTATCTTCTGAGTGTTCTGTTTTCACATTTCCGCAGAAGAAGATCACCTGCCAGTGCCTTTGACAAACAATGCCCTCAGTTTTCAGAACGCGGAAGTATCATTAATGAGTACTGTTACAGAGTCGGTTGCCAGCCAGAATGAAGGCGTTGGGGCTGAATATCGAAAAATTATCCGTAAGCGCGTGTTACTGCTTCTGGCGCTGATTATCGCAATTTGTTGTAGTGTCATCCTCGATTTTACTATCGGTCCTGCCCGGCTAAACCTGACCACCTTACTGACTGCGCTGGTTGAACCCTCAGCGGTTGATGATGCGACACGGGTGATTGTCTGGGACATTCGCCTGCCTTTCACCCTGATGGCTGTGGTTATTGGATTTGCTCTTGGATTATCTGGTAGTGAAATGCAAACCATCCTGAATAATCCGTTAGCCAGCCCGTTTACGCTTGGGGTTTCTTCGGCGGCGTCATTCGGCGCTGCGTTGGCGCTGGTACTGGGTATTGGTATTCCCTGGATACCGGGTCAGTGGCTGGTGACCGGCAATGCTTTTATCTTTGCCATGCTGACCGCCTTTATTCTGAATCTGGTCAGCCGGCGGACGGCTGCAACCCGTACTACGGTAGTGTTATTTGGGATTGCGCTGGTGTTTACCTTTAATGCCCTGGTCGCCATGATGCAGTTTATTGCCAGTGAAGATACATTACAGTCACTGGTCTTCTGGACGATGGGCAGTTTGGGTCGTGCTTCCTGGCCGAAACTGGGGATTATGGCGGCTGCCATTGTTATTTTGCTGCCGTGGGCAATGCGAAGCTCATGGCAACTGACCGCATTACGCCTGGGGGAAGACCGCGCAGCCAGCTTCGGGATTGATGTGGCACGGCTGAGGATGACTTCATTGTTACGTATCAGCCTGGCATCCGCACTGGCGGTGGCCTTTGTCGGACCGATTGGTTTTATCGGGCTGGTGGCCCCCCATATCGCAAGGCAGCTGGTCGGTGAAGATCACCGGTTCTATCTGCCGGCCAGTGGTCTGATTGGTGCTCTGGTGCTGTCATTGGCTTCTGTGGTTTCGAAAAATATCGAACCAGGGGTCATCATTCCTATTGGTATTATCACTTCGCTGGTCGGAGTACCGTTCTTTATCGTGATTATTCTGCGTCACCGGGGGAATTTATGACCGATTCCCTGAATATACGGCAGCTAACCACCGGTTACCGCCGTCGTCCGGTGATTAACAATATGACCCTGGAACAGATCCCCCGGGGGAAAGTGACGGTACTGCTGGGGCCGAATGGTTGCGGCAAATCCACGTTATTACGTGCCCTGGCCGGGCTGAACCGGGCACAGGGTGAGATCTGGCTGGATGACCAGAATCTTAATCAGATGACGTTGGCAGACCGTGGCGACAAAGTGGTTTATCTGCCGCAAAGCCTGCCTTCCGGAGTCCACTTGCAGGTACTGGAGTCTATTCTGGTGGCGGCCCGGGCGACCGGCCAGCACGGTGCTGCTTTTACGCCTGAGCGGATCATGCAGCTACTGGAAGAGGTGGGTATTGGGTCGCTGGCGCTGAGGTATATGGATGAATTATCGGGCGGACAAAAGCAAATGGTCGGACTGGCTCAGTCGCTGGTGCGTAACCCTTCATTACTATTACTCGATGAACCTCTCAGCGCGCTGGATTTAAACTATCAGTATCACGTGATGAGCCTGGTGTCCCGTGAAACCCGGGTCCGTGATATGGTCACGGTGGTGGTATTGCACGATATTAATATCGCTCTGCGCCACAGTGATCACGTGGTGATGATGAAAGCCGGACGTATTGTGGCCAGTGGCGCACCTTCCGAAGTGATCACCCCGCAGAGCCTGGCTGAAGTCTATGGAGTCCGCGGGCGCATCGAATTGTGCTCTCAGGGTGTCCCTCAGGTCCATATTGACGGGCTGGTCAGCGGCGGTATCTGATCCCTGTGGCCGGAACGGGCAGGCGATGTCAGCCTGTTCCGGCCATTTCACTAGTCCCCGACGGTTTTGCGGCTTACCTGCTGCACTAAAGCTTAGCCTCCTTTGCACCAGACTTTGCCTTCCTCTGCACCCGAACAGTCAGGATTTATCGCGCTTAGCGATAAAGCCCGCCCGGTAAGCGGGTTTACCTGCTGTGACGGCTGGCACATAAATTGCTTTCTCCTGACGATTAAAAATTAAAATACCCCAGGGGGATGAGTATGAGCCTTTATACGTCTGAAATCGCCGGGAGAGACGGCGTGTCGGCCAGTGAAAAATGGAAACAACTGGCATTTGGTCTGATCTGCATGGCATCAATTTCCAGCCCGCAATATGTCTGGACCCTGTTAACTAAACCCATGATGGAACAGTTTTCAGTCGGGTTGCCGGAACTGCAGGTCACTTTTTCGTTGCTGATTATCCTGCAAACCTTTTTCTCTCCGTTTCAGGGCAAGCTGGTGGACTATTTTGGCGCCAAAAAACTGATTGCTATCGGCACCCTGTTGTCTGGTTTCAGTTGGGTATTAACGGCTCAGGTACACAGTATTGCCATGTTGTATCTGGTGTATGGTGGTATCGGTGGACTGGGTACCGGTATTGTCTACGTCGGCGTGGTCGGGCTGGTCGTGCGCTGGTTTCCGGAAAAACGGGGTTTTGCCGCCGGGATGGTCGCGGCGGGTTACGGCATGGGGGCGATTGTCACTACTTTCCCTGTGTCGCTGACTTTGGAGAAGCATGGCCTGAACATGACTCTGACCGCATTTGGGCTGCTGTTTGCTGTGATTGGGGTACTGGCCAGTCAGGGCCTGAAGCAGGCTCCGGTCTCAGTCGCCAGTGAAGTGGTGAGTGGGGGTTCTGTACGGCAGAAGCAGTTTACCGCCGGTGAGATGTTGCGCCAGCCGCTGTTCTGGCTGATGTTTTTTATGATGACCTTTATGTCAACCTCCGGACTGATGGTCACCTCGCAAATGGCGACCTTTGCCCGTGATTTTGGTGTCAGCCATATCGTGATTGCCGGTATGGCCGCATTGCCACTGGCCCTGACCATTGACCGTTTTACCAACGGTCTGACACGGCCTCTGTTTGGTTTTATTTCGGATAAACTCGGCCGTGAACAGACCATGTTTATTGCCTTTGCGCTGGAGGCTGTGGCGATGACGCTATGGCTGATGTGCCGACACGATGCGGTATTATTTGTCCTGTTATCCGGGGTAGTTTTTCTTGGCTGGGGCGAAATCTTTTCATTATTCCCGGCAACCCTGACAGATACTTTCGGATCACAGCATGCCACCACCAACTATGGCTGTCTGTACATCTCTCAGGGCGTCGGTTCGGTGATAGGCGGGCCACTGGCGGCGATGCTGTATCAGCATACCCAAAGCTGGATGCCGGTATTCAGCAGCGCAATTACGCTGGACGTTGTGACCGCAGTTCTGGCATTGCTGGTGCTGAAACCGGTACGTCAGCGTTTTCTTAAACGCCATCAGCGGTAACCGGAGCCCCGGTGTCAGGCCAGAAGCCGGACACCGGGGCGGATACCCTTATCTGTCCTGATGTTGTAATTGCTTCAGGGCAGCGATATCTGCCGGGGTCGTCCGGCAACAACCTCCTATCAGCCTGGCTCCTGCTGCCAGCCAGTCAGGTAAATACTCCGCCAGACTGGCGCAACCTTCTCCTGCAGAGTGCCAGTGTTTACTCACCGCATCGTATTGCTCACCAGAGTTAGGGTAAACGACCAGTGGCAGAGGTGTCAGTGTCTGCAGATATCTCAGGGCGGCGGTGGTATCGGCCAGGGCGATACAGTTAATCCCGACGGCGACTATCTGCGGATAACATTCGATAAACGCAATCACCTCGCTGAGCGGTGTGCCGTCACTCAGGTGCTGTGCATCGCGCAGGGTAAACGAGAACCAGGCCCGGGCCCGGGGAAATTCAGTCAGCAGTTCAGCCAGGGCCTGAATTTCTTCAAAAGAGGGCAGAGTTTCACAGGCCAGCAGGTCAGCACCCGCTTCCAGCAACGCAGCGAACCTGGGGCGGTGAAATTCCTGATATTGCAGCGCTGTGCAGTGATAATCCCCGCGATATTCAGAACCGTCAGCCAGGAAAGCCCCATATGGTCCGACCGAACCCGCAATCAGTAACGGGCCGGCCTCCGGAGATTCCGATAAATAACGGTGGCGGGCATCCGCGGCCAGGGTGACGCTGAGGCGGATCAGTGCCTGAGCATCAGCCGCGGAGATGCCGCGGGCGGCGAATCCTGGCAGGCTGGCCTGATAGCTGGCGGTGATGGTGCACTGTGCCCCGGCCCTAAAATAGTCGTAATGGACCTGGCTTATCAGCTCAGGATTTTCGCTCAGCAGTTTTGCAGACCACAGGCTATCGGTCAGGTCGCAACCACGGTTTTCCAGCTCGGTCGCCATCGCACCGTCCAGCAGCAGAAACGACTGATGTTTACCGGATAAGGGTAACGGATTATTTTGCGGCATACTGTTTCTCCTGCGCTGATGGTGTCCCGCGATTTTTCAGTCGGCGGGTAATAAAGTAAGCCAGATAGCATACCGCGACAAACGGAATACCACACCATAAGGCGATGCGCTGATCCGGGTCGAAAGCCAGCCCGGCACAGGCGATCAGGCATAAAATAAAGCCCAGTACCGGCACCAGCGGATAGCAGGGGGCGCGGTAGAGCAATTCGGTTGCAGATTTCCCCTGCTGTAAATGGCGGCGACGAAACACAAAATGCGATGCACAGATACTCAGCCAGACGGCGACGACCGCAAAACCTGAAATTGCGGACAGGGCGACAAACACCGTGTCCGGGGCAATCACGCTGGAGGCCAGGGCCAGAATTCCCCCCAGCATACTGACGGACAGGGCGGTCAGCGGAACCCCCCGCGCTGTCAGCCGCGTGAAGCATTTGGGCAGTGTATTCTGATTTGCCAGTGACCAGAGCATTCTGCCTGAAGCGTACAATCCTGAGTTGGCGGCCGACAAAATGGCTGTCAGAATCACCAGGTTAAAAAAACCGGCCGCATAAGGGATACCGACTTTTTCAAACACCAGTACAAACGGGCTTTTCTCGACACCTGCCTGTTGCATCGGGATCAGTGCCGCCAGAATGAACACGGTACCCACAAAGAAAATAATCAACCGGACCACGGTTGTACGGATAGCGATCGGAATAACTTTATGCGGATTTTCGGTTTCACCGGCGGCAATCCCAATCAGCTCTGTGCCGGAAAAAGCGAAATTAACCGCCACCATGGTCATCAGAATCGGCAGTCCGCCATGGGGGAACCAGCCCTGTGAGGTAATATTATGCAGGCCGGGGGCAGGACTGCCGTCGTGCATTGGCAGAACCCCTGTCATTGCTGCGGCACCCAGCACCAGAAACAGGACGATAGTGAAGACTTTAATCAGTGAAAACCAGAATTCACCTTCGGCGAAGAAGCGGGTGGAGACAATATTCAGCCCGAAAATCAGTACACAGAACACCAGACACCAGATCCAGACCGGGACCTGTGGAAACCAGAATTGCATACAGAAACCGGCGGCAGTAAAGCTTGAGCCCAGTGCCACCGTCCAGGTCAGCCAGTAGAGCCAGGCCACGGTGTAGCCGGTGGCAGGGCCAAGGTAACGGCTGGCATAGACATGGAATGCGCCGGTTTCCGGCATAGCAACAGACAGTTCTCCCAGGCATTGCATCACCAGCCAGACAACCAGTGCGCCGATCAGATAGGCCAGCAATGTCCCGGCCGCCCCGGTGGAAGAGATAATGTAACCGGTATTAAAGAATAATCCGGTGCCGATGACCCCACCCAGTGACAACATCACCAGATGACGGGATTTCATAGTGCGCTTCAGTGGCGCGTTTGTGGTATCCACCTGCATATAACCTTCTATACGTACAGACATCCAAATCGGGTGCGACGATGGTTATACCGGCAATAATCACAAAATGCAAAATCCTGTTGGCTGGATTTTCCCGGAGGAAAGTGCGAAAAGCCTGTTGATCAGTAATGGTTTTTCCCGGAGACCTCTTTCACAAACATAATGAAGTCCTTCAGTGCATGATGATAGCGACGGCGCTGCCAGGCCATCGTCAGGGTAGTGGTGGCCTGCTTATCTTTCAGTTCACAGTAGCCTATCCCCGGAATCAGAATCGAGCGCTGTGTTTCCGGTACAATAGCCACACCCATTCCCATGGATACCAACCCGCAGGCCACCGACACATCGCGGGTCTGCATGACCTGTCGTGGGGTGATTCCGGCACGACGACAGGCTTCAATCACGGTCCAGCCCAGACCAATCCCCGGAGGGTCCTGTTGAATCAGAAAAGTTTCATCCGCCAGTTCATCCAGTGTGAGGCAGGGTTGTTTCAGCCGTGAATGGCCCGCCGGTAACACAGCAATCATTGATCGGGTCACCACATCCAGGTAATCAAGTTCCGGAATCCTGGGCACCGGTGAGCGAATTAATGCCGCATCAAGTTGATCATTCAGCAGACGTGATATCTGACCGTCAACGCTATGTTCTTCAATTGTGATACCCATCGTCGGCTGATGCTGCCGGTAACTGTTAATTAACATTGATAGTGCCGGATCGAGAATCGAACTGCCGACATAACCGAGAGTTAAATTTCCTTTGAGCCCCTGTTTCAGAATACGGACATGATCGCGGAATAGAGAGAAGTGACTCAGCGCCAGACTGGCTTGCGGCAGTAATTGCTGACCTTCATAGGTAAGTTCCACATTTCGCCGGTCGCGTTTAAACAGATGCAGTCCGGTTTCCTGTTCCAGCGCTTTAATATGCTGACTCAGGGCGGGCTGAGCGATGTTAAGTCGCCCTGCCGCCCGGCCAAAATGAAGTTCTTCAGACAGGACCACAAATGCATGTAAATGCCGGTATTCCATGCCGCTCTCCGGGGTGTTTCTGATAACGATTACTTATTAAAAATACGGTTATTGTGATTAGACAATAATCACCAAAATTCAGAGACTGGACGGGAAATAAATCGACGCAGGTCAGTAGGTACTGATCAAAATCCTGAGGGATGATAATGACATACCTGAGATTTTTTGCCGTTGATTTCTTACCGATGACATCAGTCTGAGAGGTTTTACCATGACAGATAACCAGAAAAAAGTAACGGACTTACGAAGTGCGATTGAAGTCTTAAGTCAGTATGACGACGAACTGATTTATACCGATGAACCGGTCGATCCTATTGCCGAATTATCCGGGGTTTATCGTTATGTCGGTGCACATGGTACCGTCCAGCGTCCTACCCGTGTTGGCCCGGCGATGATCTTCAACAAAATTAAAGGTTACGATGATATGCGGGTGCTGATTGGCCTGTTGTCATCACGTAAACGCGTAGCCCGCCTGTTCGGTACTGAACCAGAAAAACTGGCATTTATGCTGAAGGATGCAGTGGCGACTCCAATTGCTCCTGTGGTCATCCCAAATGCACAGGCAAAATGCCAGGAAGTGGTTCATCGGGCTACCGATCCTGACTTCGATATCCTGAAAATTCTGCCAGCACCGACCAATACTCCGGAAGATGCCGGTCCGTATTTCACTCTGGGTATGTGCTATGCCGCTGACCCTGAGACCGGTGAGCACGATGTCACCATTCACCGCTTGTGCGTGCAAAGCAAAGATGAAATCTCCATGTACTTTGCTCCCGGCCGCCACCTGGATGTGTTCCGTAAAAAAGCCGAAGCTGCCGGTAAAGCGTTACCCATCACCATCAGTATCGGTGTTGACCCGGCTATTGAAATCGGTGCCTGCTTTGAGCCACCTACGACTCCACTGGGCTTTGACGAATTGTCGATTGCCGGAGCACTGCGTCAACAGGCGGTAGAGCTGACCGAAGCGGTTTCTGTTAAAGGTGCCTTCGGGATTGCGAATGCTGAAGTGGTCATCGAAGGGGAAATCCTGCCTGGTGTGACCGTGCGTGAAGACCAGAATTCAAATACCGGCAAAGCGATGCCTGAATTTCCGGGTTACACCGGACCGGCGAATGCGGCATTACCCGTGATTAAAGTCAAAGCCATTACTCACCGCAAACATCCGATTCTGCAAACCTGTATCGGCCCAAGCGATGAACACACCAACCTGGCCGGTATCCCGACCGAAGCCAGTATTTTGCAGTTAGTTGAGCGGGCATTACCCGGATTTGTTCAGGAAGTTCACTGTCCATCACCAGGTACCGGTAAATTCCTGGCGGTTCTGAAAGTGAGAAAAAACATCCCTTCCGACGAAGGCAGACAGCGGCAGGCTGCCTTACTGGCATTCTCTGCCTTTATCGAACTGAAACATGTGATTCTGGTGGATGATGACGTCGATATCTACGATATGAATGACGTGATGTGGGCGATGACCACCCGCTACCAGGGCGATGTCAGTACCATTTTTATTCCTGGCGTACGCTGCCATCCGTTAGATCCGTCTAACGATCCGGAATTTAGTCACTCTGTCCGTGGTCATGGTATTGCCTGTAAAACAATCTTCGACTGTACCGTACCTTTTGATATGAAGGACCGGTTCCAGCGCAGTGCATTCCTTGAAGTGGATGTGAATCGTTTTATCCCGGGTTTCAGCGCTAAATAATCATGGACTGAGGAGAAGAAAATGTCAGGGTCTGCTCAACAGACAACAGCAAAAAGAAGGGTGATCGTCGGTATCAGTGGTGCTTCCGGTTTCTCGTACGGAGTACAGATACTGCATTATCTGAGACAAGCCGGAGTGGAAAGCCATGTGGTGATTTCCCTTTCAGCGCACCTTAACCGCGAGCAGGAAACGACTCTCAGTGAAGAGGATGTGCTGGCACTGGCTGATGTGGTCTACCCCTTCCGCGCTGTGGGCTCAGCGATTGCCAGCGGTTCATTCCGGACCGATGGCATGATTGTGGCCCCCTGTTCGATGCATACCCTGGCCGCCATTGCGACAGGCATGACCGAAAATTTACTCACCAGAGCCGCAGACGTGATTCTTAAAGAGCGCCGGAGACTGGTTTTGATGGCGAGAGAAACGCCATTGCATTTAGGGCATTTACGCAATATGCAGCAGGTCACAGAGATGGGAGGAATCATTTTTCCACCGGTGCCTGCACTTTATGCTCGTCCTCAAAGCGTTGAAGAAATCATTGCTCATAGTGCTGCCCGTTCTCTGGGATTACTGGGTGTGGACTGTGCCGATTTACCGCGCTGGGGAGAGTCGATAGCAGCAATAAGCGGGAGTAATAATAAATGATAATAGGACCCTTTATTAACGGTTCTGCGTATTAACGGTTCTGCGGTTTTAGTCGGTGGTATTGTGGGTGCGGTATTAAGTACCCGGTTACCGGAACGCATTAGGACCAGTATGCCGCAGATTTTTGGTGCCGCCTCGATGTGTATGGGCGTGGTACTGGTGGTTAAGCTGTCACATATGCCGGTGATGGTGTTATCTGTCATCCTGGGCTCATTACCGGGTGAACTGGTTTATCTGGAAAAAGGTATTGGTAAGCTGGGGGCAAAAGCCAAAGGGTTAGTCGAGATATTATTTGCTCCCAAAGGCAGCGATCAACAGTCTCAGGAAGCGTTTCTGCAAAGTTATGTGGCTATCATTGTGCTGTTTTGTGCCAGCGGGACCGGGATATTTGGATCAATGCATGAAGGAATGACCGGGGATTCCAGTGTGTTAATTGCGAAATCATTACTGGATTTGTTCACCTCGGCGATTTTTGCCACTTCTTTAGGTTTTGCGGTAGCCATTGTGGCAGTTCCACAGCTGATTATTCAGTTACTGCTGGCATATGGTGCGATATATATTCTGCCATTAACTACAGCCAATATGCAGGCAGACTTTTCGGCGGTGGGTGGCGTGTTAATGTTTGCGACCGGATTTAGAATTTGCGGAATTAAACATTTTCCGGTGGCGAATATGTTGCCAGCCCTGGTTTTGGCTATACCAATATCTGCGGCCTGGACGAATTTTTTCTAAAATATCGGGTATTTAATTTTATTGAAATACATTTACGCCTAAATTTTAGCATGATCGGTGTACCTTCGGCCCCGGGGCAGGTGGATGTGCAGGCGATGCACCAGGTACTGGATACCATTAACCGTGCGGTTACCGGCCACTGATTCTGATTTCTCTGCGGAACATTTGTCATTCGCAGCTACGACGCCTGCCGGGATATTGTTTCCCCTTTGGAAATAATGAATTCCCTGCAGATGGCTTAATCCATACCCTTGTCTCCGCTACACTCCCCCCTTGACTGCCAGGTACTCTACGTATCCTGACGATTATTGCCACGTATCTGCGACAGGGTGACTATGATGGAATTTGGTGTCTACACTTTCGGTGATCTGGCCGGAAATCAGCGGGGTAGTACTGCCGCTCATCAGCGTCTGCAGGAGATTGTTGCCGCTGCCCGGCTGGCCGATCAGGCAGGATTACAGGTGTTTGGTATTGGTGAACACCACCGGTTTGACTATGCCGTATCGGCACCGATGGTGTTACTGTCTCATCTGGCCGCTGTCACCCGTAATATTCGTCTGACCACTGCAGTCACAGTACTCAGTTCCTCCGATCCGGTGCGCGAATATGAGGCTTATTCCACCGTGGACCAGCTCAGTCATGGCCGTACGGAATTGCTGGTCGGGCGAGGCGCTTTTGTCGAGTCTTTCCCATTGTTTGGCTATTCACTGGACGATTATGAGGCACTGTATGAGGAAAAACTGGCTCTGTTGTTAAAGATTGTGGCAGAAGGCGAGCGTCCTCTGGACTGGCAGGGAAATTTTCGTTCTTCTTTGCAACAGGCCGAAATCATACCGCGCCATCTGAACTCACAGCCAGTTTGGATTGCGGCGGGAGGTACCCCGGCCAGCGCCCTGCGGGCGGCGAAGTACGGGTTGGGGCTGAATCTGGCAATCATTGGCAGCAAACCGGCCGCTCATCTGCCGTTTGTAGAAAGCTACTATCGCGCCGGTGAACAGCAGGGTTTTACCCGTCAGCAACTGCCACTGGCGGTGTCCGGTCATTTTCATGTGGCAGAGACCAGTCAGGAAGCGTTGAAGGGATTCTTCCCCTATTACTCTCATTATATAGGCAATAATCTGCCGGCCGGCCGGCATGGCTGGACCCCGGACTATAATGATTATCTGCAACTGGCCAGTGAACAGGGGCCGGTTTATGTCGGTTCGGTACAACAGATAGTCGATAAGATCCTGCGGGTTCATGAGTTGTTTGGTCATCGCCGGTTTATGGCTCAACTGGATATTGGTGGGCAACCGTATGAAAAAGTGGCCCGTTCTATCGAACTATTGGCCGACAAGGTGATGCCCGCGGTCAATAAAGCCCTCGGCGAGTCAGCCTGACGGCGGGGCTACTTCCCCGCCAGGTTCTGCGGTGACCCGGGTTTATTTCGCTATTTTTTCAACTAACAGGCGACCCGGCCCGGCAGACTTGTATAATGCCCGCCGGATGAACGTAAACAGCTTGCGGCCTATGGCCTGAGCGCGGCAGGAACTTACCACTATGATGCACAATGATGTTTTACGCAGTGTTCGATATATGCTTGATCTGCGTGATGAAAAAATGCTGGAGATTTTGATCTCCGGCGGCGCTGAAGTCAGCCTGCAGGAAATGCATGCTTATCTGCTGAAGGAAGAAGATGCCGGTTATCAGGTGTGTAATGATAAAGTAATGGCGCATTTTCTTAATGGACTGATTTTCTACCGGCGTGGCCGTGACCCGCGTTTTCCTGCACCGGAAGTTGAAAAGCGGGTGACAAATAACGTGATGCTGAAGAAGCTGCGGGTAGCTTTTGAGCTGAAAACTGAAGATTTACAGCAAATCCTGAAATCGGTTGATTTCGCGATGTCAGAAAACGAACTCAGTGCGTTATTTCGTAAAGAAGGCCATAAAAATTACCGCGAATGTGGCGACCAGGTACTGCGCTATGTCCTGAAAGGGCTGGCGGAAAGGGTTCGCAAAGCGAAAAAATAACGCTGACCTGGCTGCTGTCGCCGCCGCCGGGCCAGCCTCAGTGCGTTATATCCTGTCTAACCCGGCTTTGACAGCGGTGCCGAGAGTGGGGGCCAGTGGCAGACGGCTGTTAAGGGTCAGTTGCCAGGCATGGTACAGGTCTGGTTTGCCGGACCAGACCACCGACGAAGGCTGATTGTGGGCATCCAGTTCATGCCACCAACTGCCGTGTCGGGTATCAATAAGATAGTTGGCGATATAGTCCCATAATGTCCGGTACCACTTTTCATAGGTCATATCACCGGTACGTTTCAGAAGGCTGGCCGCGGTACAACAGCTTTCAGCCACCGTCCAGTGCAGACGATTCTGTGTCACCGGTTTTTTCTGCCAGTCATGAGTATAAATCATCCCCGGGGCGCCATCGACATGCCATCCGTAACTTATCCCGGCCTCAAACAGACCCTTTGCATCCTCTAACAGCCATTCTGGAGTCGTTTCCTGGTGTCGCAGCAATGCGGCTTCAAGGTGTAACAACAATCGGGACCATTCACAGGCATGGCCCGGAGTCACACCATAAGGCCTGAAATCGTCGGTAGGTTTGTCCTTATTATACTCATGCCATTCCTGCCATTGAGCGGTAAAGTGCTCGGCCAGCAGATAGTGGTTAGCCCGGGCATGTTGATGGATGATTTTAGTCACAATTGACAGCGCACGCTGACGCCAGCGACTGTCACCGGTAACATCCGCCAGCTGAACAAACATTTCGGTCGCGTGCATATTACTGTTACCGCCCCGATAATCTTCCGGATCCTGCCACTGACGGTTAAAACTTTCCTGCAGGCAACCTTCTTCCTCCGACCAGAAGTGGTTGTC
Source organism: Tatumella sp. UBA2305 (assembly GCF_002345795.1). Classification (NCBI taxonomy): domain Bacteria; kingdom Pseudomonadati; phylum Pseudomonadota; class Gammaproteobacteria; order Enterobacterales; family Erwiniaceae; genus Tatumella; species Tatumella sp. UBA2305. The sequence goes on along the minus strand of NZ_DDVT01000005.1, from coordinate 19,739 downwards.
GATGACCGAAGTTGCCTGTTCCAGCAACTGGCTGGCACCCTTTGTCCCTGCCAGTGACGCACTGAGTGCGGCGAGGGTCACAAAAACGTGCAGGTAAGCCTGCTTCCGTCCGTCCGGAGTCTGCTCAGGTTTACCTTCCAGCCAGCCACCATACTCTGAATCACGCAGGGGCCCCAGCAGAGCCTCCACGCCCCATTGGGCCAGGGCGCCGGCACCCGGTTCCCCTTGCAGGCTGGCGATAGCGAAACAGTGTGTCATTCTGGCGGTCAGCATAGTGTCTGGCTGGCTGTCTGCAGGCAGCTCGCCGTGAATGTCCAGTGCGGCAAAACCGGCGTCAGGGTGTTTTGAACGACGGTAAAATGACATGAGTCTGCGGCTCTCTTTTTCAAGCCAGTCATGGTGATAAGGTTTGCTTAGCCAGCTGTCAGTCAGATGAGTAAATAGCATCATTCCCTCTGTTAATCAGTGGTATCGGGCATTAGTCTGAGGGCACGCTCTGGCAGGCACCTCTCAGACACCGGTCGTGGGTGCGCTATGCCATCCCACGAAAACGAGAATTTACGGCTAACCGCCGACCATGGTTCCGCCATTCGGATGCAGAACCTGGCCACTGATAAACGATGAATCCTGGCTGGCAAGAAATACATACACAGGACCCAGCTCCGAAGGCTGACCGGCTCGTCCCATTGGGGTTTCGTGCCCAAAATTTTCCAGCCATTCGGGATTATAGTGACCGAGAGTGGCGGGTTGCAGCGGAGTCCAGACCGGACCCGGGGCCACGGCATTAATCCGGATACCCTTACTGACAATCTGATTTGATAAGGCGCGGGTGAAGCTGACAATGGCACCTTTGGTGGCTGTATAGTCCAGCAGAATTTCAGGGCCGATATAGGCATTTACTGAGGTGGTATTGATAATGCTGTCGTTTTCTTTGAGGTGAGGTATCGCGGCTTTGGTCAGAAAAAACATGGAGTGGATATTCACATCAAACGTATTTATCCACTGCTCATCACTCAGGGTAGTGATATCTTCATTCGGATACTGAGTACCTGCGTTATTCACCAGAATATTTAGCTGACCAAATTCACTGACCACACTGGCAATTAACTGCCGGCAGTTTTCGGCACTGCGCAGATCCACCGGGTAAACCACACATTTACGACCTTCCTGCTCAGCCAGTTGCCGGGCCACTTTGGCATCTCTGGCTTCATCTTCACTGTCTGGCAGGCAGGTGAGTGCAATATCAGCCCCTTCACGCGCAAAATGCTGGACTACAGACCGACCGATACCACTGTCACCGCCGGTAATCAGTGCAACTTTTCCTGCAAGCTTACCACTTCCCCGGTAGTCCTCACGAATAAACAAGGCTTCGGGTTGTAGTTTTGCATCACTGCCTGGCAGTGTTTGCGACTGTGCATGAATTGTTGTCTTCTGAACCATATTTCCTCCGTTTGAGTTTATCAGCCGGGTCCGGCCTCTGCCTGAACAACCTCTTAAACAACAGAGGCCAGTCTGACCCGATGGTCACAATCTTCAGAATAATTTAAGTATAGAAGCGTGGGCCGATTTGTCTAATCGGTGGGTGGGTTGAACCGACCGGATTGATGTTCGCAAGGGGGATACAATGGGGCAGAATGCGGATAAAATGATGACTTATTTTAATCATTATTGCGCGGGAGCTGGCGACCGGAACTCTCGCGGGTGAGCGTGTCCAGAGGGGCCGCAGGAGATGATTTTACGATGAAAATTTCTGAATGCGCTCCTATACTGACGGTCTGTTCAAGGATTCAGGCAGGGTTATGAGCAAGGTAAAGGCCATCAGTCAGCAGTTTCGCCGCAGGAGAGATTCCCCCTGGTTTGAATTACGCTCCACGGCACGCAGCACTCAGGCTTACAGAAGCCATTATCATCCGCAATTATCTGTCGGTGCCGTTACCGACGGGCAAACCTGCTGCGAGCTGAACGGACAGTGGTGGGTTCTGCAGCCCGGCGATTTGATTGTGATACCGCCCGGCGCAATGCACAGCTGTAACCCGTTGGAAAGCCAGCCTCGCAGTTATCATATGTTGTACCTGAACAGTGTCTGGTGTCGGCAGCAGATGAGTGTGACGCATAATACACCGTTGCTGTGTAGTGAGTTGCCGGTTATCCGTGATCCGCAATTATTCAGGCGTTATTTGCAGATTGTTGAGCACTCAGCCACTGTATCTGCCAGCCAGCTTACCCGTCAGGTGACAGAGTTCTTAGTCGATTTACCCGGATTGTGCTGGCAGACTGATGCCGAATTATCAGAGACCAGTATAGGGTTGCAACAGCAGCTCCGGGCAAATCTGCAAGCGCCCCCGGGATTGGATTTACTGGCAACTCAGTTTTCGCTACGTAAAGAGACGCTGATTCGTACCTTCCGGCGTGATACCGGTATGACCCCTGGCAGTTATCTGACCCAGGCGCGGCTGGAGCTGGCAAAAGCCGGGCTGCGTGAAGGAGATACGATTGCCGGAGTCAGCTATCTCAGCGGGTTTGCTGACCAAAGCCATTTTCACAAGATGTTTGTCAGTTATATGGCCGCCACTCCAGGCCAATATGTTACAGAGCGATCAATATCTGACAATACCTGATCTTATCTGGCTCATAGGATGACCGCTGTATTTATTTGCAGAGGTTATCATGTCACTGTTACATCAACTGTTTCCTGGCCATTTCTGGTTACTGGCATTGGCCCACTTTGTGGCATTGCTCAGCCCCGGTCCCGATTTTTTTCTGCTCAGTAGTTATGCTCTCCGTTACCGGGTGCGCGGCAGTGCCGGAGTCTGTTGTGGAATTGCGGCCGGTAACGGCGGATATATTGTATTAGCGATTGCCGGCTGGAGTGGGCTGAGCCATACCCCGTGGCTGTATAGCCTGACAGAACTGGCCGGTGCCGGATATCTGTTGTGGGCAGGCTGGCAATTATCCCGAAGTCAGCCAGATAGTCGTCTGCCAAAAACTGTGACCGGGCAGTGTCCCTCATTTTCCCGCCAGTTTTTTAGTGGCCTGGCTTCTTCCGCGCTGAATCCCAAAAATGCATTGTTCTACCTGGCATTACTGACCAGCGTGACTGGCCAGGATATCACGCTGCTGCAACAAATTAGTTGTGGGGTATGGATGGTGATGGTCGTGCTGCTTTGGGATTTAGGTGTGGCGGGTTTACTCGGGCTGAAGAGTATCAGGCAACGATTATCCGGGATTCTCTGGCGACTGGAACGACTGGCGGGCGGCATACTGATTCTGTTTGCGGTGATTATTCTGTGGCGCTGGGCGGGGTTTTCACTGTGAACCACAAACTGGTCTGCTCCAGGCGTAAGGATGTCCCGATTTGGCATTATTTTCTGTGGCTATCGCAGTGATACTGTCGGCAGAACCTCACAGCCGCCAGGAGTGGATATGAAAAGCGCATTACTCGTCATCGATGTTCAGGACTCTTTCTTACACCGGGATTTCTGGTCAGACGACGAATTTCCTGAATTTTCCCGACAGTTAACCCGTCTTATCGCCGGGTGCCAGCAACTCGATTTACCGGTAGTTGATGTGTTTCATATCAGTAGCGGGCCGTTTGCGCCGGAGTCCGGCTATGTTAAGCGGATGTCCTTTTTGAACCACAATGCCGCAGTCAGTGTACAGAAAAGAGTGCATAATGCGCTAACGGAGTCTTCGCTGCTGGAATGGCTGAAACAGCACCAGGTGGAGCAACTGGTGATTAGCGGTCTCCGGACGGAGCAATGTTGTGAGACCACTGCGCGGGTGGCCAGCGACTTAGGGTTTAAGGTGCTGTTTGTCAGCGAAGCGACCCTGACATTCGACATGCAGTGGCTGGGTGTCACTTATTCTGCTGAACAGATTGTTCGACGAACTGAACTGGTTCTGAATGGCAGGTTTGCGCGAATTTGTTCGGTAGATGAATGCCTGCAGATACTTAGCGAATAATCCTGATATCTATCCTGTGGAGTAACGACGATGGCGATAACGGTTTGGTTTCTGACCCTGCCAGGAGTGATGGCTCTGGATATGACCGGTCCGGCGGAAACTCTGCGGCTGGCCGGTCCGGAAATCGAACTGCGGTACACCGGCCCCTGTTCAACGGTGGTGAGTTCCACGCAGATGACCATCAGCGATATTGTTCCCCTGCCGGAACAGTTGCCGACCGGGAGTTTACTGATTATCCCCGGGGTGGAAAATTCAGCCTGGCAACTGGAACAGACAGCAGCCAGAGAAGCCGGAAACTGGCTGATCACACAACAGGCCGCCATCCGTCGCGGAGACGTGACACTGGTGTGTATCTGTGCAGGGGCATTGCTGGCGGCCCGCTCCGGATTACTGGATGGCGTGGCCTGTACCACACATCATCAGGTGCTGGACCGTTTACGGGATTTGGCTCCCCACTCCCGTGTGCTGGATAACCGGGTATTTATAGAAGATCGGGGGATCTGGACCAGTGCCGGGATCACCACAGGGATTGATCTCTCGCTGCACCTGATTAGCCGGATGTTCGGGCCCCGTAAGGCGCTTGAAGTGGCCCGGGAAATGGTGGTCTGGTTCCGGCGTTCCGGCGATGATCCGCAATTATCTCCGTGGCTGCGTTACCGCAATCACCTGCATCCGGCTATTCATAAGGTTCAGGATTTGTTAAGTCAGCACCCTGAACAGACCTGGCCGCTGAGTGAGCTGGCGGAGCGCGTGCATATCAGCAGCCGCCATCTGACCCGGCTGTTTCGTCGTTATCTGGGGATCTCTGTACATGAATATCAGCAACAGTTACGTGTAGCGGTCGCAGGGCAACGCCTGCAACAAGGAGAAGGAATCGAGAAAGCTGCGCTGGCGGCAGGATTCTCCTCCGCCAGACAGTTCCGGCGTACCCGATCCAGATTGCAGGAGAGTTCCGGTGAGTCCGTTGCTGGAGGCGCAAGGCTGACAGTGAGCTGATACTGCTTAAAGAGCACTCACCAGGGATTTGATTTTCTCTGCTTTCTCATAATGATCCAGTTTCATCTTCATAATTCACCATTGTGTCACTTCATCAGTGTTTCCGGGGCAGTATTTTTTCGGAGAAAAATACATAGAGACAGTGGCCGACATGACTCCCTTTCGCGGTGTTTTTTTCCTTCACAAATGGCCATCATTCTGGCTTTGATGCCTTCGTTCAATGGTTTCACATGCGGGTGCTATAGAGGGTGAGTGAGTTTATTACAGGCCGATCCTGCCAGGATATTTCCTGAGAACCACAATGGTTTCAACAGTGCTCACCGTGGAACACTAGTCACAGGAGGCTATTTATAGATCCCGTGAGATAAAACCGTATTACATGAATTTCGCGGACAACGCCGCGATGTGCGGATTTCCGGCTGCACAACGGCCGGTCAAAGGGTATACTACGACCCACTTTTTTCATCCGGCCAAAAGCGTGCGAATTCAACATGCAAAAGTTTGATACCAAGACCTTTCAGGGCCTGATCCTGACCTTGCAGGATTACTGGGCGCAACAGGGCTGTACCATTGTACAGCCACTGGATATGGAGGTAGGTGCGGGCACCTCACATCCAATGACCTGCCTGCGTGCACTGGGGCCAGAACCCGTTGCCTCTGCCTATGTCCAGCCTTCACGTCGTCCGACCGATGGCCGCTATGGCGAAAACCCAAATCGTCTGCAGCATTACTATCAGTTCCAGGTGATGATTAAACCTTCGCCGGAGAATATGCAGGAACTTTACCTGGGCTCATTAAAGGCGCTGGGTCTTGATCCGCAGATTCATGATATTCGTTTTGTTGAAGATAACTGGGAAAACCCGACGCTGGGGGCCTGGGGGCTGGGCTGGGAAGTGTGGCTGAACGGGATGGAAGTGACCCAGTTTACCTATTTCCAGCAGGTAGGCGGTCTGGAGTGTAAGCCAGTGACCGGTGAGATCACCTATGGCCTGGAACGCCTGGCGATGTACATCCAGGGCGTTGACAGCATTTATGATCTGGTCTGGAGTGATGGTCAGTTCGGCACCACCACTTATGGTGATGTGTTCCATCAGAACGAAGTGGAACAGTCGACCTATAACTTTGAATATGCCGATGTCCCGTTCCTGTTCAACTGTTTCGAGCAGTACGAAAAAGAAGCGCAGACCCTGCTGGCACTGGAGAAACCGCTGCCGCTACCGGCTTACGAACGCATTCTTAAGGCCGCTCACAGCTTTAACCTGTTGGATGCCCGCAAAGCTATCTCTGTCACCGAACGTCAGCGTTATATTCTGCGGATCCGTACCCTGACCAAAGCCGTGGCCGAAGCCTATTACGCTTCCCGTGAAGCCCTGGGCTTCCCGATGTGCAATAACAACAAGTAAGAGGCAGCGATGACAGATAAAACCTTACTGGTGGAAATTGGCACCGAAGAGCTGCCACCAAAATCATTACGTCAGTTGGCGGAATCTTTTGCCTCCCAACTGACCAGCGAACTGGACAATGCCGGACTGAGCCATGGTGCTACGGAGTGGTTTGCTTCCCCGCGCCGCCTGGCGGTAAAAATTGCTTCACTCAGTGCTTCTCAGGCCGATCGTGAAGTAGAAAAACGTGGCCCGGCGATTGCGGCTGCGTTTGATTCAGAAGGTAAGCCAACTAAGGCTGCCGAAGGCTGGGCACGGGGTAATGGTATCACCGTGGATCAGGCTGACCGGCTGGTGACTGATAAGGGTGAATGGCTGGTTTACCGCGCTGCGGTGAAAGGAGAATCAGCCGTTTCTCTGTTACCTGAGATGATTGCCGGTGTGCTGGCGAAACTTCCGGTACCGAAGCTGATGCGCTGGGCTGACAGTGATGTACAGTTCGTCCGTCCGGTGCATACCGTGACTCTGTTACTGGGAGATGAACTGATCCCTGCCACCTTGCTGGGGGTGAGTTCAGGGCGGACAATCCGTGGTCACCGTTTTATGGGGGAAGCGGAGTTCAGCATTGAGAATGCTGATCAATATCCGCAGATCCTGCAGGAGCGCGGGAAAGTGATCGCTGATTACGAAGCGCGTAAGGCTGTGATTAAAGCTGATGCGGAAGCGGCGGCCAAAAAACTCGGGGGCAAAGCCGATCTGAATGACAGTCTGCTGGAAGAAGTGGCTTCTCTGGTGGAATGGCCGGTGGTGATGACGGCGACCTTCGAAGAAAAATTCCTGGCGGTGCCTTCTGAAGCGCTGGTGTACACCATGAAAGGTGACCAGAAGTACTTCCCGGTTTACAGCCAGGACGGAAAATTGCTACCGAATTTCATCTTCGTTGCCAATATTGAATCGACCGAACCACAGCAAATTATCTCCGGCAACGAGAAAGTGGTGCGCCCGCGTCTGGCTGATGCCGAATTCTTCTTTAACACCGACCGAAAACAGCGTCTGGAAGATCAACTGCCGCGGCTGGAAAGTGTTCTGTTCCAGAAACAGTTGGGAACGTTGCGCGATAAAACCGATCGTATCCAGGTATTGTCAGGCTGGATTGCCGGTAAAATCGGTGCCGATGTTAGTCATGCTACCCGTGCCGGATTGCTGTCAAAATGCGATCTGATGACCAATATGGTGTTTGAGTTTACCGACACCCAGGGCGTGATGGGAATGCACTATGCCCGTCATGATGGTGAGGTCGAAGATGTGGCTGTGGCACTGAACGAGCAGTATCAACCACGCTTCTCCGGTGATGAACTGCCGCAGAGTCTGGTGTCCTGTTCGCTGGCGATTGCTGATAAAATGGATACCCTGGCCGGTATATTTGGTATCGGACAACATCCGAAAGGCGATAAAGACCCGTTTGCTCTGCGCCGTGCTGCGCTGGGGGTGCTGAGAATTATTGTCGGAAAAAATCTGCCGCTGGATCTGCAGACTCTGACTGAAGAAGCGGTACGCCTGTACGGGGATAAGCTGACCAATCCTTCGGTAGTTGATGATGTGATTGATTTTATGCTGGGCCGCTTCCGTAGCTGGTATCAGGAAGAAGGGCACAGCGTTGATACGTTGCAGGCGGTACTGGCTCGCCGGCCAACCCGACCGGCAGATTTCGATGCACGGATGAAAGCAGTCTCTCACTTCCGAACGCTTGAGCAGTCAGCTGCGTTGGCGGCAGCCAACAAACGTGTTTCCAATATCCTGGCAAAATCAGATGAACCGCTGAATGACAGCGTGCAGGCATCCCTGCTGAAGGAAAATGCGGAAATTACCCTGGCAACCTATGTGAGTGCACTGAGCAGCAAACTGCAACCTTACTTCGCCGAAGGCCGTTACCAGGAAGCGCTGATTGAGCTGGCTCAGTTGCGTGAAGCGGTAGATAACTTCTTCGAACAGGTGATGGTGAATGCTGAAGAACCAGCGATTCGTATTAACCGTCTGACATTACTGGCTAAATTACGTGATTTGTTCCTGCAGGTTGCGGATATTTCTCTGCTGCAGTAAGTCGTTACTGGTGAAACACGATTCAGATAAGCGAGCCAGTGGCTCGCTTTTTTTGTCTCTGCCACTGGTAACCCGCACAGGGAAGCTTTGCCTGGCTGCGATAACATCCCCTGATGTGGTTAACACTCGTGCGGAGTAATATGCTAAAACCCCGAGATACCTATTTCAGCAGTGAGGCCTGCGGAACCACCCTATGAATATTTCTTCTGCGAATTCTGGCGAAGAAGCATCGCCTATCGATGGGCTAACCACCCGTCAGGTCTGGACGCGTCAGGCCGTTGAGGATGGGCCTCACTCCGCATCCCGTCAGGACTGGCTGGCAGAAGAGGTGCCGGTAGCACTGGTCTATAACGGTATTTCTCATGTGGTCATGATGGCTACACCGCAACAGCTGGAAGCTTTTGCTGTGGGCTTCTCTCTTTCTGAAGGAATTATCAGTTCTCCGTCAGAAATTTATGGTATTGATGTCCTGCCGCAGTGCCAGGGAATTGAAGTCCATATTGAGCTTTCGACACGACGTTTTATGGCATTGAAAGAGCATCGCAGAGCGATGGCCGGCCGTACTGGCTGTGGGGTTTGCGGGGTGGAACAGCTTGAACAAATCGGTAAGCCGATTCCACCGTTGCCCTTTACCCGCCGTTTCAACCTTCAGGCGCTGGATAGCGGCCTGTCACAACTGTCTGACTTTCAGCCCATTGGACGTCAGACCGGTTGTACTCATGTGGCAGCCTGGATGGACGAGCAAGGGCAGTTAACCGGGGGCTGTGAAGATGTTGGCCGACATGTCGCGTTAGATAAGCTGCTTGGGCATCGCAGCCGGCAGGGTTGGCAGCAGGGAGCCGTCGTAGCCTCCAGCCGTGCCAGCTATGAGATGGTGCAAAAATCGGCGATGTGTGGCGTTGAAATTTTGTTTGCTGTGTCAGCAGCTACCTCGCTCGCTGTTGAGGTGGCAGAACGCTGCGGCCTGACGCTGGTGGGATTCAGCAAGCCAGGTCGTGCAATCATTTATAGCCATCCGCAACGCCTGTATCAGGCACACATCACCTGACTGAACGTCTGACTCAGCGCAGGCCAGGCATAATGCTGAGCTGCGGCACTATCAGAAATCAGTAATCCGATATCTGCAGGCTGGGCGTAGCAGTAACGGCTGGTGATCCCCAGTTTACTGTGGTCGGCCAGCAGGATGAGCTGTTTCGCCTGGCGGGCCATCGCGCCGGCAATTGCCGCTTCCGCCAGAGAAAAACTACTGGCACCTGTCAGGGCATCCACTCCGACCGGTGACAGCAGGGCCACATCTGCCTGGTAGCGGTGGATTTCGTTCACCGTGATCCCGCCATGAGTTTGTTGAGTTCCGGCTGACATGCTTCCCCCCAACAGAACCACTTCATGTTGCAGCTGATGTTCATTTTCCTCGGTTGCCGTCAGAACCAGTGCTGCCTGCAAGCTGTTGGTAATGATAGTGAGCCCGGACATGGTTCTGAGTTCGCGTGCCAGCAGGGTTGTGGTGCTGCCGGAGTCGAGGAATATCGTTTGTCCCGAATGTAACTGTTCTGTCGCGCAGCGGGCAATGCTGCGTTTTTCCTTTTCCCGCGCAGCATAACGTACAGGAAGTGGAGGTTCTGCGGGGGCATCTATCGCGACAATCCCGCCATGTACCCGGCGTGCCACTCCTTGTTCTTCCAGCGCGATAATGTCACGGCGGGCAGTTTCTCTCGAAACGCCCAGCTCATTGATAATGCGTTCAGTACTGACCTGATGATGAGTACTGATTAATGAGCGTATACGGTGTAATCGCGTTTCCTGCAACATAGGATTTCCTCAATGCAAACTGCGCCGGATGATAACAGTTGTCTCAGTGTAGCGCAGCCCCGGCTAACCTGTATGTGTATTTTGTTGCTTTTGTGTATTTAGTTGCATTTTTCTGAAAATCAGCGATGATGAGCCCAGAGATGATTTCTTCCCGGCTTTCCCACTGATTATTGCGACAGGAGTAATTATGGTCACTCGTTCTACCATCATGGATACCAACAGCTTTCGGGCGGAACATGCCGCCTCACTGGATGCGGATACCCGCCATCTGACCGACAAACGCAGTAAAGTGCTGGGTGACTCTTATCGCCTGTTTTATCGTAAACCCGTACACCTGGTGCGCGGTGAGGGCCAGTATCTGTGGGATGCCGCCGGGGATAAATACCTTGATGTGTATAACAACGTCGCCAGTATTGGCCACTGTCATCCGGCCGTGATTGAAGCGGTCACTCAGCAGATGAAGATGCTGAATACTCATACCCGCTATTTGCATGAAGCTATCCTCGATTACAGCGAGGCTCTGCTGGCCACGGCGCCGGCAGAAATTAATAAAGCGATGTATATGTGCACTGGTTCAGAGGCTAATGACCTGGCTATTCGTGTTGCCCGTTCATTTAGCGGGGGTACCGGTATTATAGTGACCAAAGAAGCCTATCATGGCACCAGTGATCTCACTTCCGGGGCATCACCGGCGCTGGGCAGTGGTCAGCCATTGGCGGCAACCACCCGGCTGGTGTCTCCCCCGGATGATTATCGTGTCGATGCCCCCGACCTTGGCGCCTGGTTTGCGGCCGAAATTCAGAAACAGATTGATGATATGGCAGCTCACGGGATCAAATTCGCCGGTTTTCTGGCTGACTCGATTTTTTCTTCGGATGGTGTGTTACCTAACCCGCGTGGTTTCCTGCAACAGGCTGTCGATGTGGTACACAAAAACGGCGGAATCTTTATTGCCGATGAAGTTCAGCCAGGCTTTGCCCGTACCGGTGATGCATTCTGGGGCTTTGGTCGCCATAGAGTAGTGCCGGACATTATTACCACCGGCAAACCGATGGGGAACGGTATTCCGGTCTCCGGACTGCTGGCGAAAAGTGATGTTCTGGCAGCATTCAGTGATGATATTCCTTACTTTAATACGTTCGGTGGTAATCCGGTGGCGATGGCAGCCGCACAGGCAGTGTTAAGGGTGATTGAGGAAGAGGGATTACAGGAACACAGTCGTGTGGTAGGGGCACAGCTGCTGGCTGAACTGCGTAAGCTGATGGACAGACACGAATGTATCGGGGATGTGCGTGGTGCCGGGCTGTTTATTGGCTTCGAGCTGGTGGAAGATCGTCACAGCAAGACCCCGGATAAAACACTGGCACTTAACCTGATCGAAAAATTGCGTGAGCATCATGTACTGACGTCTGTCGCCGGGCCTTACGGAAATGTGCTGAAACTGCGCCCACCACTGGCATTTCAGGTAGCAGATATTGACTGGCTGGTGGGGGCACTGGACAAGTCACTGACTGAACTTGGCCGCTGACAGGTAGCGTAGTTCTGAGAAACTGCTGAAATTGTGCTATTTCAGCAGCTTTTTTTTACCAGAAAACAATTCCTTAGTGACAATAATGCACTGATTCTCCTTTTCCCGATCAATTATTTAACTATAATATAAGCCAGTGCTTATACAGTACGTCCCTTCGGATGTGCTGTCCTTACATTAGAATGGAGAGGTTGAACATGAGTTATTCACTACCATCCCTGCCTTACGCTTATGACGCGCTGGAGCCGCATTTCGATAAGGAAACGATGGAAATCCATCACACCAAACATCACCAGACTTATGTTAATAATGCCAATGCAGCGCTGGAAGGTACTGAATTCGCTGGTCTGCCGGTAGAAGAACTGATCACTAAGCTGGATCAGGTTCCGGCGGATAAAAAAACCGCGCTGCGTAACAATGCCGGTGGCCACGCTAACCACAGCCTGTTCTGGAAAGGTCTGAAAACCGGGACTACCCTGCAGGGTGACCTGAAAGCTGCCATCGAGAAAGATTTTGGCAGCGTAGACAAATTCAAAGAAGAATTTGAAAAAGCGGCTGCAACCCGCTTTGGTTCCGGCTGGGCATGGCTGGTGAAAAAAGGTGACAAACTGGCGGTCGTTTCTACTGCTAACCAGGATAGCCCGCTGATGGGTGAAGCTGTCGCCGGTGTTTCCGGTTTCCCTATCCTGGGCCTGGATGTGTGGGAGCATGCTTATTACCTGAAATTCCAGAACAAACGTCCTGACTACATCAAAGCATTCTGGAACGTTGTTAACTGGGATGAAGCTGCAGCGCGTTTTGCTTCAGCAAAATAATCTGATGCGTTTCTGACGGTAATCTTACCGTCGGTCACTGAACCGGTAGCCTGCGTGCTGCCGGTTTTTTTATGCTGCCTATATCCGGCTAACTAAACGCTGGTTGCTTTTGTCCTGTGTAAAAGGTGTTAATCACCCCCCCCCCCCCCCCCCCNNGTTAATCCCCCCCCCCCCCCCCTCCTGCCTTACCGTAAACAGACTGCCTGTTAATGAAATGCCATCACTCCTTACGAAAAATAAACACAAGGTAAACGTCACTCATATTTTGCCTGGTCCCGGCTGATGACTGTTCATGATTGTACTTTCGTTGAATTTGCTTCAGTTAGGCTCAGGTGGATTGATTCCGGACTCCTGGCATTGTTATGTCTGAACTTATTAATGACTCACTGAAAAAAAATAACATCTCACTACTTTGGTCAGTGATCAGCGGCAAGTATCGCCCGGATAGGGCCTGGAGGAGCAAATCCTTCAGCCTTAAGTTTCTGCTGCGCTGCTGCTGTTATCCCGCGGTCAGCTACCGTTATCTGAATTCTCTGACCACACTGGAGTTATTTCCGTCGCTGCTTGAGCGGCAGGGATTGCTACCGGCGAAAATACATCGCCCTTATCTGAGTGCCGGATTAGGTGTCCGGCAACGCGCAGAGGCTATTGTCAGCCACTACCAGCTACTGTCGGGGCTGGAAAATCCACGCTTACGCCAATGGCTGACTCAACCGTCGGCCACCCCGTTGTTGCAATGGACAACTCAGGATGATCAACTATTTTGTCTGACCTGTGGCCCTGCCAGGTTTGATCGGGAAGGTGAGGTCATGTTATGCCTCTACTACCAGCAGCAGGTCGTGGCGATGATGACGTTTTCAGTGATCCAACTGAACGGTAAAAAAGTCCTGTTTATTGGCGGTTTACAGGGGCCAGGCAGCGAAGTCTCACCCGATATTATCCGTCAGGCAACCCGCGCCAGTTTTGGTGTGTTTCCGAAAAGATTGTTGATGGATGTGATTTTCTGGTTATCGGCGGCTGGAAAAATTGAAGGCATTCAGGCTGTCAGCGAAAAGAGCCATGTATTTCGCAGCCTGCGTTACCGCTACAGCAAGCAGGATAAGTTCTTTGCCAGCTACAGTGAATTCTGGGAAAGCCTGGGGGGCTGGCAAAACAGTGATGGGAATTACGATTTACCTTTGCAGGTGCTACGTAAACCTCTGGAAGAGGTCGCCAGTAAAAAACGGGCTGAATACCGGCGTCGTTATCAGTTGCTCAGTGAACTGCATCAGCAGTTTAACGACGCGCTGGCTATACCTCGCGGGTAGTCGTTGAGTGGCAGATCAGAAGGCCTTTTTAGCAAAACCGGTGACTTCATTCAGACCCATTTCACGGCCAAGTGCAGTCATCGGGTGGACAATAACAATTCCGCGGGCAGTTTTTTTCAGTGCTCCCAGATTTGCTTGCTCTTTCCTGGTGATAACCCGACGGAAGGGCAGTTTTTCCAGTTTTTGAGCCTCAGTGCTCAGTTTCTGCTCACGGACATTACGCAGACGGGTAATTTCAGTTTCCAGCGTCTGTATTTCCTGCTGAATTTCCCCCAGTTTTTCCATATCACCGGCTGTAATCAGTGCCTGTGATTTGTGGTTAAGCGCATCCAGCAGGTCGCTCAGACGTTTAATCTCAGCTTTTTCTTGTTCTTTCATCGTTGACTCCTGTTAATCAGCGGGCAAGGATACACCAAAATTCCAGAGGACTTAACCAGAACCGTCTGTCGGCTGGATATGATGCCATAGCTTAGCATGGACGTCGGGAGAATGGCCCCTTTATGCCAAATTGCATAAAGGGGCGAAGTCCGATTCAGAAGAAGCTGAACGGGTATTCTGCAAACACACGGATCTCGTTACCGCTGGTGTTGTAGTCAGCAGCATCTCCTGATACGCGCAGAATGGAGTAACGCAGTTTAAGTGTCAGATTTTTTGCTGCACCGCTCTGTACGGTGTACTGGATCTGATTAAACAGTTCATGTTCATGGCCATTGCTGGTCTGGCTGGTTTTAATATTGTCACCACGAACATAGGCGATGTTGTAGGCCAGTCCCGGGATTCCCAGGCCTGCAAAGTCGATGCCATAGGCAGCCTGCCAGGATCGCTCTCCTTTGCCATTAAAGTCTGACCAGTAGGAGTTGTCGAGCCAGATAGTGTTGCCGCCGTCACCGACGCCGCCCTGATCACGGTATCCGCCATACTGATAACCGGTACTACCGTCGCTCTGTTGATAAGCCAGTTTAAAGGTATGAACCCACCAGGTATAATTTGCCGCCAGGCTCCAGATAGTGTTACTACGTCCGGTATCAAGCTGGCTGGCATATTTCTTTGTTAAGCGGGAATTATAACCATTGAAATTAACTGCCAGAGATTGTTCGGCTGCCAGCGGTTGTTTATAACTCAGACCCAGATATTGTTTGTTAAGCGTTTGTTTGACGTTTGACGCGTAAAACGAGCCACTGAACTGATCGTTAAACTGGTAGCTGGCTCCTCCGAACGACAGACTTTTCAGGCCACTGTTATGTCGGTCATCACTTTTACGCTGTTCATCGGTCAGATAACCGGCATTCACTTCCAGTCCACGAATCTCTTTGGAGGTGATCATCGCTCCGGTGAAGGTTTCTGCCAGCAGGCGTGAATTATCGGCTGAGACTACCGGCAGCTCGGGGCGCTGAGTACCGTAGCTGATGACGGTATCAGAGATGCGCATTTTTGCTGTTGCGCCAAATTTTGCCAAATCAGATTTTGCTTTGCCGTCATGGCCCTGTTTAAAGAAATCGATACCGCCCGCACCGCTTCTGCCGCGACCACCATCCAGACGCACCGCATACTGGCCAATAGCATCAAAACCAAAACCCACAACCCCCCGGGTATAACCCGATTGCCAGCCAGCGATAAGGGCCTGGCCCCATTCGTCACGATCACGGACTCCCTGAGCTTTATAGTGACGGTTAATATAAGCATTACGTAACAGAACATCGAAATGGCTGTCGGCAATAAAACCGTTACTTTGTGATTGATCGCTCGCCAGAGCCGGGGCCATGCATAATATCCCACAAAGAATCACTGGTATTTCTTTTTTCACTTTTTAGTGTGCCTTTTTTTTTATAAAAATAGATCTATCTCTGGTGACCACATATTCCGCTGTCGTCATACCAAAGAAAATTATTGTGTAAGCTGATAGATTACCGCGAAGGATTTTATTACGCTTATAAATTAATTAACAGCCTTTTATCTGCCAACAGATATGGTTAACCCTCTGTTTAAATTACGGAAAACGCTCTTTTTGTTAAGACTAAGATAAAATATAAGGTGAACCGGTGAGTGTACAGAATGATTAATAATAAACTCCGGGAAATACGGATAATCATCCGGGTAATTTCGGATTATTTATTATCAGAAAAAACTCACTATTCAGGACAGACAAAAGACAGTCCCCGCGATAGCGGGGAGCTGGCAGTATTACTGAACGTTGCTGATGGCGGTTTTTAGCTGAACCAATACCGGGGCAGCACTGGCGATGTCTGCGACCAGAGTGTTGTACTGTTTCACCTGGTCCTGGGTCGCAAATTGAACATTGTTGTTAGCAAAACTCACACTGTTGTTTTGTGCCTGCAGGAAATCACCGGTATCGATAACGGAGCGGCTAAGGGCCTGCAGTTGTGGCAGTAATGGCAGCACACTATTGGCCGGCTGAGTGACTACTTTGGCATAGGCGGCGTCATAGGTTTTTTGCAGGTCGGCAGGTAACTTCAGTGATGACTTACTGCTGTCGGCCAGATTGCGGGCATTTTGTACCTGCTGAGTGACTACATTCAGGGCTCCTGCGGCCTGACGCAGGGTGTCACGGTGTGACTGATAGTCGGCAGGCACCTTAATTGCCGATAATTCATCGGTGACCGGGCGGATACCGTCGTTAATCGCCTTATTAAGCTGCTGAGAAAAACCATAGAGGATGGCATAGTCGCCGGCAAAATTGCCGAAGTTTTTTTTCTGATTTTCACTCAGCGTGGGTAGCTGTGAACCACTGCGCATGACTGTATTTTGCAGAAAATCACTGAATGCCTTGCTTTGCCCGGCTTCTTTATCACCGCAGCCTGCAAGCTGGAAAACCATAATCACTGTGGCCAGCAGTATTCCGGACTGCTTCGCAACACGTAAAATGCCTGACGCCATAAGGAACGGACTCCTGTTATTCGACGACCTGTAATATTTACAGGCAGAGAGACCACAAGGATAGTGCAAAGCACAGCTCCCGCCAACGGGGAATTGGGCAGAAAAAGTGCGGCATATCATCTTTCTGTCTTATCAACCGGTCAGCGGGCCGGACAGATATTTTTCCGCCTGATGTGTAAACCAACTGGCGGGCATATTGTAGGGGGGCTGGCATAACCGGGCAATGGCGTGGCTTATCTGTGTCTCGGCCTGTTGCCAGAGCCCCGGATCTCCGTCGCGCAGTAACTCTATCTGTATCTGCTTTTCTACCAGATATACCGGGGCAAATTCCGGATCGTTATCGACTATATCTTTTGTGTTATCAATGATATCTGCCAGTTTTATGGTTTGTGCTTTGGCGCAGGCTTTGGCTGTGTGCTGCAGATGGCGTTGTTTTTTTTGTAGCCGGGTGTCATTTTCGGAAGTCTGAGGATTGGTGAGCATTGCTACCAGAACGGCGACTTCCTGGCCGAATAGCTGTTGTAACTGGCCAAAAGTTGTCGGGGTATCTTCCAGAGTATCATGCAGCCAGGCCGCTGCCAGCATTGCCTCATCAGCTCCTGTATGACGAATCAGTTCGGCGACTGCCTGGGGATGTACTATATAGGGAGCATTACTGTATTTGCGTTTCTGATCTGCCTGATGGTGAACCTGGCGGGCAAACAACTTTGCTTTTTCTTCCAGTGAATAATGCATAGGTCCTCTCCAGGCCGTTATTTATAATCTGACTATAGAATGCCGGCCACAGATTCAGCAAGTGGAGAATAATAGTTTTTAGTATCAGACGAATGGATAATATTAAGTTTATTTAATTTTTAGTGTATTCAGGAATATTCCGTATGTTTCATAATATTTAAAGTTATGTCGAACTCCGGGAGGGATTCGGACTCTGAGTTAAATATAATTTCTCACGTCCGATATTCCGGAATTTAATAATGAATAAAATCAAGTTGTTAACTCACAGCCAGCTCTCCTGGATATTGGCAGTATATATCGGACTATTACTTAACTGGTCGGTTTTTAATCGCAGGTTTCAGGGGCTATGGTTATGGTCAGACGGCCACTGGCTGAAATGGTCATCTGCGGCAGCCGAAATAGTCGCTGCACTACTCACCAGCTTTGTTATTTTTCGGATGTTATCGTTGGGTGGTAAGTTGTTTTTCCGGATCTCTGCTTCACTGGTGGTAGTGATATCCGTGGCGTCGGCATATTACATGATGGTCTTTAATGTGGTTATCGGTTACGGGATTATTGCCTCGGTACTCACGACGGATACTGACCTTTCGAAAGAGGTGGTGGGATATTATTTTTATCTGTGGCTGGTTTTTGCCAGTGCCGGGCCACTGTGGTTGATATGGTACGGTCGGCTGGAAGGAAATTTATTAGCACAAGTGACCAGCCGCAGGCAATGTTTTCGGGCACTGGCGGGACTGGTGGTCTGTATTGCAATGGTATGGCTGCCGTTACGTTTGCTGGATCAACAGTACAAGCACCGTGAACATCAAACCAATGTTGATCTTCCCAGCTATGGCGGAATGGTGGCGCACTCTTATCTTCCGGTGAACTGGTTGACTGCTACCGGATTGTTTGGCTGGTCAAAACTGGATGAAGAGTTATCCGGCGATAATCTGTTTGACCCAGCCCGCCATTTTACCTATCAGGCGCCGAAAGGTATTGATGATACCTATGTTGTCTTTGTTATCGGTGAGACGACCCG
This sequence comes from Tatumella sp. UBA2305, assembly GCF_002345795.1. Lineage (NCBI taxonomy): Bacteria > Pseudomonadati > Pseudomonadota > Gammaproteobacteria > Enterobacterales > Erwiniaceae > Tatumella > Tatumella sp. UBA2305. The sequence continues at coordinate 1,188 of NZ_DDVT01000005.1, read as the reverse complement.
TTGGGATCACATGGGACTGTTAGGCTATCAAAGGAATACCACACCACTTCTGTCGAAAGAAAAAAATCTGGTGGCTTTTAAAGGTGAATCCTGTGATACCGCGACCAAGCTGTCATTACGTTGTATGTTTGTCCGGGAAGGGGGGGCTGCTAATGACCCGGGCAGAACCTTAAAAGAACAAAATGTATTCGCGGTGATGAAGAAACTGGGGTTTAGCTCCGATCTGTATGCCATGCAAAGTGAAATCTGGTTCTATGGGCTGACCGACGTCAATAATATGGCTTTCCGCGAGCAGATAGGTTCTGAGCCGGTTAATAATGGTAAGCCGGTAGATGATTTGTTATTGCTTCCGAAATTACAGCAGTCCTTACAGGCACATCCGCAGGGACATCATCTGGTGATACTGCATACTAAAGGTTCTCATTATCTCTATTCGCAACGTTATCCACGGAGTTTTGCCGTATATAAGCCCGAATGCCTCGGTATCGATGATTCTTGTTCAAAAGAACAATTGATTAATTCATTCGATAATTCAATACGTTATGTAGACTATATGCTCGAAGGGGTATTGAATCAGTTGCGGGATAAGAAGGCTATCGTGTTTTATGTGGCAGATCATGGGGAGTCAATCAGTAGCAATACTCATTTCCATGGAACTCCCCGTGAGATGGCACCCGCTGAGCAATTCCGCGTGCCTGTACTGGTGTGGGCTTCTGACAAGTATCTGGTGGATGATGCTAACCGTCAGAGGTTTACATTACTTCAGCAACAGGCGAAAGACGGTATTATTCTCCGTCACCGGGAGTTATATGACTCGTTGCTGGGTTGCCTGGGATACACGTCACCGGATGGTGGCATTAATCCGAAGAATAACTGGTGCCGCCAGTCATCCGTTGATAAATCAGTCAGATAGTCCTGAGCTCATATGTGCTGATAATAAATGGTGGGGCTGACGGCTGCTTTTTAGTCAATCAGCGGCTGATTTGCTAAAAAGCGGTTGACGCTATCTGAGTGCGGCAGTAATATTCGCCCCCATCGGCGAGTAGCGCAGCTTGGTAGCGCAACTGGTTTGGGACCAGTGGGTCGGAGGTTCGAATCCTCTCTCGCCGACCATTTTCAAGGAAACCCGCTTTTAGCGGGTTTATTTACGTCCGGAGTTTAAAGAGGATGAGAACCTCCGAAGGAGGT
>NZ_DDVT01000004.1:0-4608 GCF_002345795.1 Tatumella sp. UBA2305 | reverse complement strand
TACGGTAGTAATTGCAGCAGTCAGAGTGGTTTTACCGTGGTCAACGTGGCCGATAGTACCGACGTTAACGTGTGGTTTGTTACGTTGAAATTGCTCTTTAGCCATTAGATAATAACCCTTTTAAAACACGGATAAGTCGGTGATATGATCACATCAACCAGGTGTTTGATTGCCTGATAAAAAATGAATTTATTAGATAACAGAAATTTCAGGGAGGAGATATAAGAAGTGGTGCTGATACCCAGAGTCGAACTGGGGACCTCACCCTTACCAAGGGTGCGCTCTACCAACTGAGCCATATCAGCACATCTGGAGCGGGCAGCGGGAATCGAACCCGCATCATCAGCTTGGAAGGCTGAGGTAATAGCCATTATACGATGCCCGCATCCTGGAACTCTGCTACCTGATATTTCTGTAGCTTTTGAATAATAAGATGGCTCTCTTATTATTCGAGTCTGCCAGATAAACTGACCGACTTTCGACCAATACAACCGGTCTACACTCGGGGTGACTCTACTGCTTCACCAGGCTGTGATAGCACTTTGCTTCACACCCACTCAATAAACAACATTGAGATGGTGGTGGGAGAAGGATTCGAACCTTCGAAGTCTGTGACGGCAGATTTACAGTCTGCTCCCTTTGGCCGCTCGGGAATCCCACCTTAACTTGATGGTGCCGACTACCGGAATCGAACTGGTGACCTACTGATTACAAGTCAGTTGCTCTACCTACTGAGCTAAGTCGGCATCAAGTTGAGGCGCATTTTAGGGGGCACCGCGTCAGGATGCAACAACAAATTTTAATTTTTTTTCTCTTCGCTTACTATTCACCCAAAATGGGGGTTTTCGCGGCATAACTGTTTAAATCAGCAACAAATAATGGTGGTATTTTATCCGCCAGACTGCAGAACATGTTGGCCCGGCCACCGTTCCTTATGTTGAACGCCCTCCTTTTGACTGGCAGCCGTGACAACATTTTTTAGAAAATAAGCGTTTAATTTGCTTTTCTCGTTGCGACTGTTCAAAAATAACACAACCCACCGGATGAAAATCTCTACTCACTGACAAATTCGCTGTGTGCCGTAGCTTCAAAAATGCCTGGTAATATCTGATTGCCCGGGCTGGCACGCAAAAAAATCGTGGCGTGACATCTTTTACTTTTTACTGATGCCCAACTGGTGTTAACCTCCAGCCTGATATTTTATGACTATTACATTTCACCACGGTTCTGCTGCCAATTAATGGCATTCAACCGGTACCGGTGATGAACCGAATCACTCTGTCGTCAGATGCCTGAATTATGAATAAAAACAATTTGTCACTGGCCACCTCTCCCTACCTACAGTTCACTCGTGAACAATGGGCGACCCTGCGTGACTCGGTGCCTATGACATTAACCGGCCAGGATATTGCCCGGCTGAAAGGCATAAATGAAGACCTGTCACTTGAAGAAGTGGCTGAGATTTATTTACCCTTATCCCGTTTACTGAATTTCTACATCAGTTCCAACCTGCGTCGTCAGGCTGTACTCGAGCAGTTCCTCGGCAAAAATGAGCAGAAAATTCCTTATATCATTAGTATTGCGGGAAGTGTGGCTGTTGGGAAAAGTACTACGGCCCGTGTGTTGCAGGCTCTGCTCAGTCGCTGGCCCGAGCATCGGAAAGTGGAACTGATCACCACCGACGGTTTTCTGCATCCAAATGCTGTGCTCAAAGAACGGGGGTTAATGAAACGCAAGGGATTCCCTGAATCTTATGATATGCATAAGTTAGTGCGTTTCGTTTCCGATCTTAAATCCGGAGAGCAGCAGGTGACAGCACCGGTTTATTCTCATCTCATTTATGACGTGATACCGGATGGCGATAAACAAATTTCACAGCCTGATATTCTGATTCTGGAAGGACTGAATGTTCTGCAGAGTGGTATGGATTATCCGCACGATCCTCATCGTGTCTTCGTTTCAGACTTCGTCGATTTTTCAATCTATGTGGATGCCCCGGAACAACTACTGGAACGCTGGTATATCAACCGTTTCCTGAAATTCCGTGAAGGGGCATTTACCGATCCCGACTCTTACTTCCACCATTATGCAAAATTACCGGTTTCAGAAGCGACTGAAATTGCCGGAAACTTATGGCGGGAGATTAACTGGGAGAACCTGAAGCAGAATATTTTGCCCACCCGTGAGCGAGCCAGTCTGATACTAACTAAAAGTGAAGATCATGCTGTTGATGCGGTTCGTTTACGAAAATAATCCGCTTTACACCGGTTACGGTCAGAATTGCTCTGACCGTAATTTCAATCAATTATACCTTACTGCGCCCGTAACGATATCTCGCCGCCCACCCAGGGTTTTATCTGTCCATCCTGTTCCAGTAACAGTCCGCCGCGGCTGTCAATTCCTCTGGCGATACCGTGGACTTCCTGTTCTCCAATAATTAGCTTCACAGGCCGGTGAATAAAATTATCCAGAGTTGCCCAGCGACTGACAAAGGGTGTCAGACCTTCGGTTTCAAACAATTGCAATGCTGAACGCAACGTATTAATCAGTTCAGCTGTGAGAGCATTGCGATCAATATCAATTCCCGCCTCCTGCAAACTGATCCACTGCTGCCCCACTACGCTATCGTCTACCTGACGCATTATCAGATTTATACCGGCACCGATCACAATATGCGCAACATCACCCGTTTTACCGTTCAGTTCTACCAGAATACCGGCAAGTTTTTTATCGTTCAGGTAAAGGTCATTAGGCCATTTAACCCGAACATCTTTTGCCCCCAGAGACTGCAGAGCTTCTGCCATGACAATCCCTACCACCAGGCTCAGCCCCATTGCAGCTGCGGGGCCCTGCTCCAGCCGCCAGTACATAGACATGTATAAATTGGCACCGAAAGGAGAAAACCACTGTCGTCCCCGTCTGCCGCGACCAGATTGTTGGTATTCAGCAATACAGGTATCGCCGGGATAAAGCGAAGTCATCCGGTCCATTAAAAACTGATTAGTCGAATCAATAACCGGTATAACACTCACTTCACCACTGCCTGTGACATTCTGGCGGATCACTTCTGCATCCAGCAATTGCAACGGTACAGCAAGGCAATACCCTTTCCCGGTGACGGTATAGATGTCCAGTCCCCAACTTTTCAGAGTATGAATATGCTGATTTATCGCTGCTCTGCTCATGCCGCAAATCTCGCCCAGTTGTTCACCTGAGTGAAACTCACCGTCTGCAAGTATCGCTGCGACTTTTAACGGTACTGTGTAATCTTTCATGATATCGCTCCGACCGCATCGCATTCCCCGAGTGCATCAATGAATCTCACTTCAGGCTCCAGCCACACATTAAATTTTTTACCGACTGTTTGCCGCACATATCCCGCCAGGCTGACAATATCCTGCGGTTGGGCATGGCTGTGGTTAATCAGTACCAGTGCCTGCATACGATGAACCGCTGCACCACCAATTTGATAACCCTTCAACTGGCATTGATCTATCAGCCAGCCTGCAGCAAGTTTCATTCTGCCATCCGGTTGCGGATAATGAGGTATCGAGGGGTAATCTTCCAGCAAATGTCGTCCTTGTTCCGCAGTAATCAGAGGGTTTTTAAAGAAACTGCCCACGTTTCCCTGGATAGCAGGGTCCGGCAATTTGCTTTTCCGCATACTGCAAACCGCATCAAATACCTCTGATGGCGTAACTTTCTCTGCATCCAGACGAACGAGATCTCCGTAGGTGAGTACTGGTCGCCATTGTTTACTGAGTCGAAGTCCCACAGCAGTCACTGCATAACCTTCACAATATTGATGTTTAAAGATACTGTCTCTGTAACCAAACAGACATTCTGCGGTATTTAACCTAAATGTTTCTCCGCTACGCAGGTTCAGGACATCCACATAGTGGCATACATCTTTGAACTCTATTCCGTAAGCACCGATATTCTGAATCGGGGCTGAGCCGGCGACTCCCGGGATTAAGGCCAGATTTTCCAGTCCTGGAATATTGTGTTGCAGGCAGTATTGCACCAGTTCGTGCCAGTTTTCACCAGCACCCACATGTAAATCATAGCCAGTGTGATGCCCTTTGACGGTAATACCTTTGATCTGATTTACCGCGACTATTCCTTTAAAATCATCAAGAAATAATACGTTACTTCCACCACCCAATAACAGAAACGGTTTTCCCAGAGCCTGACTATGCTGCCAGGCCTGCAGTAATTCTTCTGCTGTTGCTGCAAGAACGATTTCGTCAGCACTGATCTCAAGGCCCAGTGTATTGAAAGGTTTGAGTGAATGAGTAGGGCTCAACATATCCTGACCTTAACAAAATAATTAGGTTGTTAGTTTACCCGATTCAGGCAACAGATAGATGCTTTTCAGACAAGTTACACAGCCGGAAGCTCAGATTAGACGTTGATTTACCCGGTTTACACTAATGAACATTATTCCATCCGTATAAACAATACTGGCAGCGATTATTTTGTGGAATAGTATTTTGATCTTTGTTCTGGCAGAACAAATGCAAAAAGGCCATCCGCCAGGATGGCCTTTTTGTCTTATCGGATCCCTGGCAGTTCCCTACTCTCGCATGGGGAGACCCCACACTACCA
>NZ_DDVT01000013.1:0-44649 GCF_002345795.1 Tatumella sp. UBA2305 | reverse complement strand
GGGAACTGCCAGGCATCCAATTTTGTGTGCTGATATGGCTCAGTTGGTAGAGCGCACCCTTGGTAAGGGTGAGGTCCCCAGTTCGACTCTGGGTATCAGCACCAGATAAAAACATGATTTCGGTATAAAAGAATTTGCCTGGCGGCAATAGCGCGGTGGTCCCACCTGACCCCATGCCGAACTCAGAAGTGAAACACCGTAGCGCCGATGGTAGTGTGGGGTCTCCCCATGCGAGAGTAGGGAACTGCCAGGCATCAAATCAAGCGAAAGGCCATCCTCACGGATGGCCTTTTTGCGTTAGTAAACTCTGAAATACCGATCAGACTTAGGGTAAAAGATGCGGTGATAGCTGAACCTGCGTGAAAGAATCAAAAAAGCCATCCTGGCAGATGGCTTTATAACACCGGGGTAACGCGACAATCACTATTCAGTGTCTGATGGGCGTTTAAGGGGCCGTTGTGTTGACCTTCATTTCAAGATCACCAAAATAGCGCTGTTTAATTTTTTCCCATTGTCCGTCAGCCATAATTTTCTTTATCCCCTGGTTTATCAGAGCCTGTGTCGGGGCGTCACCCTGACGAATGCCATATGCCGATCCCGCGCTGAACAGTTTGTCATCGGTGACCTCTGGCCCCAACAGTGCAAAGTCTTTACCGGCCGGTTTATTCAGGAAGCCGTAGGTCACTGCGGCTCCGGGTACCAGAGAACCATCCAGACGGCCCGCTTCCAGATCCTGATAAATTGAGTCCTGATCCGGATAGGTCACCACATCAATCCCTTTAGGTATCCAGTACTGGCGAGCGTACATTTCCTGGATTGATCCCTGAAGGACGCCAATATGTTTACCCTGCAAAGAGGCGACATCCGGCAATAATCCGCTGTTCTTACGGGCAACCAGCTTAGAAGGAGCGTGGTAGAGGTAATCACTGAACGCTATTGATTTTTTTCGTTTGATAGTTGCCCCGAGCGGAGAGATAAAATCGACTTTTTTAGAAATTAACGCCGGAATCTCTGCATCAAAACTGGTGATGACATAGGTGCATTTAACCTGAACTGCCTCGCAGATCGCGTTAGTCAGGTCGATTTCGAACCCGGCAGGATTTCCTGAAGAATCACGAAACTGGAACGGGGGATAAGACAGATCTGCAGCGACCCGTAAGGTCTTCTCAGCAGCAAAACTGCTGGTGCTGAGTAATAAAGCACAACTGGCTGCCAGCAGCAGAGCGGTTTTCATGTGCAATCTCCGGTAATTAAACGTTATTTTTCTGCCAGTGACTAAATTCATCACGTACTGACTGTAAATGGTGAGACTGCTGCAAATCGCTGGCAGTCATCGCCAGAGCTTTTGCTGCATCCAGCATGGCGGTAATTCCCTGTTCAGAACCCGCCGCCAGGGCAAATTCCGGAGTGTGTGGGCGAACATCACCAATCCTCAGGTAGGGGTGGATGGCCGCCGTTAACTGACTGACGTTACCGATATCCGATGAACCAACCCCACCCTGTTCCGGCGGATTTTCGACGGTCAGTCCTAACAATGCCAGATTGTCAGCAAATAACCCAGCCAGCGCCTGGTTATTGTTTCGTTCGGCATAGGTGAGTCCTTCCTCTATTTCGAGTCTGGCGCCGGTCATCATTGCTGCGCCATTAGCCACCGCGAAGACCTTCTGTTTGACCTGTTCCAGCCCTGCCCGGGTGGCGGCGCGCAACAGGAAACAGGTTTCGGCATATTCAGGAACAATATTAGTCGCGCTGCCACCGTGGGTGATAATCCCATGAACCCGTACGTCATCAGTGAACAACTGACGCATAGCATTAATACCGTTGAAAGTATGGATCACTGCATCCAGAGCGCTGATCCCCAAATGTGGTGCAGATGCCGCATGTGCTGCCTTGCCATAGAATTTAAAACAGGTATCGACACAGGCCAGAGCACCACGGACAGCCATATTTTTTTCCCGCGGATGGAACATCATTACAGCGTCCACTCCGTCAAAAACCCCGGCATTGGCCATAATAATCTTACCGCCACCTTCTTCTTCTGCCGGTGTACCGATAACTTCAACCGTTCCGCTGAATTGCGGACAAGCCTGTACAAATGCCAACGCCGCGGTCACCGAAGCGGTACCAATCAGATTATGTCCGCAGGCGTGTCCCAGTCCCTGAAGGGCGTCGTATTCGGCCAGAAAGGCGATATGTGGACCGGCTTTACCGGAATTGAGTGTTGCACGAAAGGCCGTATCCAGTCCTGCTACTGACTGCTTTACAGAAAAGCCTGCTGCCTGTAGTGGTGCTATCAATCGTGCTGCAGACTGATGTTCCTGGAAACTTAGCTCCGGATTAGCATGTATCTCTTTCGCCAGCTCACCCATCTCACCAGCCAACTGGTCGACGGATAAAATTATTTTATCTTTTATATCACTCACAGTGCTGCCATCCTGAATACTCCGGTTCTGTCGCCCATTGATCACCAAATCGTTAGAGTACAGGTATATCCTTGTCACAGACAAAATCCCAATTCGGATTTTTTATTAAGCAGCGATACTATAATAAAATTATTTTATGATAATGATGTCGATGTTAAGAGGTGACTGATGAACGAGAAAGACTGGTTAATTATCGCAACTGTCTGGCATCAACAGAATATTACCCGGGCAGCCCGGCAGCTTTATCTGACTCAACCCGCACTCAGCTATCGTCTGAAGCAGATTGAACAGAAACTCTCGATTCAGTTATTCGAAGGCAGCGGGCGCAAACTGGTATTCAGCGAACAGGGGCGCTATCTGGCAGAACATGCCACGAAAATGCTGACAGAATCACAACAGCTCCGGCAGACACTTCAGGCACTGCGTCATCCGGGACCGGGAGAGTTACGACTGGGTGTCACCAGTAACTATGCGGCCTATTGCCTGCCGGAAATACTGGCTGGTTTTTGCCGACAACACAGTGATCTGCACGTCAGCGTGGTGAGCGGGCTGAGCAAAGAGATGTATGAAAAACTTCGGCGTGATGAAATTGATATTGCGGTCACCAAAGATGATTATGGCTGGAAAGAACAAAAGCGCCTGATCCGTAAAGATCAGTATCAGCTGATCAGTGCGAAACCGATCGATATGGAATTGCTCCCTCAGTTACCGCAGATCTATATTAATCATGGCGGTCATACTGCGCAGTTGATCGAGCGGTGGTGGAACGCGCATTACCGGCTGTCACCCAGGATTGCTATGCAGGTTGATAAACTCGAAGTCTGCCTGGCCATGGTGGTCCATGGGTTAGGATATGCCATTATTTCCGGGTATCAGCCGCTGCCTGATTCGTTATTTTGTCAGTCACTGAGTCTGGAAGGCAATGGTGCTGACAGTTGTACCTGGCTGCTTTACAGGCAACAGAGTGAGCTGAATCCGGCGCAACAAGCGTTCATTGAATTATTTTCAGAATTAAGCTGAAAGATTTTCATCATCGGCCGATCAGTATCGACTTTTCAGGCACTACACGTTAATCTTGGCTATCTGGATGTCTAAACGTTTATATGGTTAATTGAGGTGTCAGGTAATGCCAATCAGAGTGCCGGATGATTTACCCGCAGTTAATTTTCTACGAAATGAAAATGTGTTTGTAATGACCTCGTCCCGTGCGTTGGTCCAGAATATCCGGCCGTTAAAAATCTTAATCCTTAACCTGATGCCGAAAAAAATCGAAACTGAAAATCAGTTTCTGCGGCTGCTGTCTAACTCACCACTTCAGTTAGATATCCAGCTGTTACGGATCGATAATCGTGAATCACGAAATACCCCGGCAGAACATCTGGATACTTTTTATTGTAATTTTTCCGATATCCAGCATGAAAACTATGACGGTCTGATTGTGACCGGGGCTCCCCTGGGATTAGTAGATTTTGATGATGTCGCTTACTGGCCGCAAATTCGTGAAGTATTGCACTGGGCTAAAGACCATGTCACATCGACACTGTTTGTCTGTTGGGCGGTTCAGGCTGCGCTGAATATTTTGTATGGGTTACCTAAAATGACCCGTGAACAGAAGTTATCCGGAGTGTATGAGCACAGTGTGGTCCAGCCGCATGCGTTGCTGACCCGTGGATTTGATGATCAGTTCCTCGCCCCGCATTCACGGTATGCTGATTTTCCGACCGATATCATCCAGAATAATACAGATCTGGATGTGTTTGCAGTGTCTGAGCAGACAGGAGCCTATCTGATGGCCAGCCGTGACAAACGGCTGGTATTTGTCACCGGTCATCCGGAATACAATGCCGATACCCTGGCGGGTGAATATTTAAGAGATATTGGCGCGGGTATTGACTCACCGTTACCCTATAATTATTTTCCCGGCAATAATCCGCATCTGACCCCAAAAGCCAGCTGGCGTAGTCACGGCAACCTGCTGTTTTCCAACTGGCTTAACTATTATGTCTACCAGATCACGCCATATGATCTGAAGCATATGACACCGACACTGGAATAATCTTTAAGGTCCGGGCAGCTTAATCGCTGTCGCGGGCCAGAATTTCGTCGATAGTTTTCCGATGCTGTACCGTAAATTCCGGACTGTTCAGGGCAGCCACGGCATCGTCAATTTGCCGGGTTTTACTGGCGCCAATCAGTACCGATGTCACTAAGTCGTCCCGCAACAGCCATGCTTGTGCCATCTGGGCGAGACTCTGACCACGTTCAATTGCCAGAGCATTGAGCTGATGAATAATAGCCAGTTTTGCCTCGTTTAAGCGTTCACGGGTGAGGAACGGACTGTTACCCGCCATCCTTGAATCTGCAGGAATTCCCTGTAAATAGCGATCACTGAGTAAACCACCGGCCAGTGGTGAATAGGCGATACAGCCGACACCTTTTTGTTGCAAAGTACGGAGTAACCCTTGCTCAGGTTGGCGTTGAAACATCGAATATCTTGTCTGATGAATGAGGCAGGGGATTCCTTGCTGTTCCAGCATCTCAATAGCACGTGCTGCCAGCTCATCCGGGTAATTTGAAATACCGATATAAAGAGCTTTACCCTGAAGAACAATGTCAGCCAGAGCCCCGACAGTTTCACTGAGAGGGGTATCGGTATCCGGACGGTGATGGTAGAAAATATCCACATAGTCCAGCCCCATTCGTTTCAGGCTTTGATTGAGGCTGGCTATCAGATACTTGCGGGAACCCCAGTCACCGTAAGGGCCTGGCCACATGGTATAGCCGGCTTTGGTGGAGATAATCAGTTCATCACGCCAGGTATGTAGATCCTGTTTCAGAATCCGTCCAAAGCAGCTTTCTGCCGCCCCCGGCGGAGGACCATAATTGTTAGCCAGGTCGAAGTGAGTAATCCCCTTGTCAAAGGCATGTAACACTAACTCTCTGCCACTGTTGCCGGGGGTTTCTTCCCCGAAATTGTGCCAAAGTCCCAGAGATACGCGCGGCAACAGCAGGCCGCTCGCACCACAGCGGGCATAAGTCATACCTTCGTAGCGTTGATTATCAGGTTGATAGATCATGGCAAGTTCTCCGTCACTTAGGGGGAATAGACGAGCATCGCGGTGAGCTTTACCCGCACTCGATCGTAGAGGGTTCAGTTAATCTCCACATCAACACACAGGGCATCATAACGCCAGTATTCATAATCGCAGTCTATCACCTGGCGGTGTTGGTTCTGGTTGATCCGGGTAATACAAATACCAGGACTGCCGGAAGCGACATTCAGTGCCGGAGCAGAAAACGCCGGTAACGGACCAGGTAACACCGTAAAACGTACCCCGCCGTAGCGTATGTTATACAGTTTTTCATACAGTTCGGTCAGTGATCGGGTCAGGTCTTCCTGCAACAGACCAGGAAAAAAGGCCGGATTAAGATAATGTTCAACATACAGGACCGCCCGGCCATCGATGCGCCTTAGACGACGGATGCAGTAAAGATTGTCTCCCTGGGCGACTGACAGTTGTTGTGCCAGCAGGGGAGTAGCCGCGATTTCGCTGGCACTGATAACTTCGGTTTGAGCTTCGCGGCCTTGAAGTGCAGCCATTTCATGGAAGTGACTGCGTAGTAACGGGTTATAAACCAGCCGGGGGGGCGCAATAAACCAGCCACGGCGCAGTTCCCGATAGATTTTTCCGCGGGCTTCCAGAAGTGCGAGTGCTTCACGTAAGGTGATTCGGGTGGTGGAATATTCTTCACTCAACCGTCGTTCCGCAGGTAGTCGGCCCTGACTAAACTCACCACTATTCAACCGATTAAGTAATGATTCCGCGATCATATCGACAGTTTTTATGCTGCTGGTGGTCACGTGTCAGCCCCATATTGGTGCAAATCTGCACTCACTGAATTCATTGTAGTAACCAAAGTCAGGCGAAAACACCGACATAGTCAGTTAATCCTGCCCGCAGAGTATTGTAAAAATCCAGATATCACAACGCTGTCATAAAATTTTCATACGATGTCGATACATTGGCTTAGATTTTGCTGGACTAGACCAGTGTCCTTTAACCTAATCGCAGGAGCCCGACATGAAAGCTAGTATTTTAACTCTCTTATCCGCTGCCATTTTTGTAGCTCTGCCGGCAGCACATGCGGCAGATACAAGCCTTGCTGCGCTGGAAAAAGCAGCACGTAGTGAAGGACAGGTCAACAGTGTGGGGATGCCTGACAGCTGGGCCGACTGGAAAGACACATGGCATGACATCACCACCAAATACGGTATTAAACACACCGATACCGATATGTCGTCAGCTCAGGAGCTGGCGAAGTTCGCTGCTGAGAAAGAGAACGCCAGTGCTGATATCGGGGATGTCGGCGCAGCCTTTGGTCCGATAGCCGTCGCGAGGGGACTGGCTCAGCCTTACAAACCTACGCACTGGGACCAGGTGCCAGACTGGGCGAAAGATCAACAGGGTAACTGGATGCTGGCTTACACCGGTACCATCGCGTTTCTGGTCGATAAACAGCAGGTTAAGAATATTCCACATAGCTGGGCCGATCTGAAAAAAGGTAAGTATGTGGTCACTATTGGCGATGTAGGTGTGGCTGCTCAGGCTGCCAACGGCGTGCTGGCGGCAAACTATGCGCTGGGAGGCACCGAAAAAGACCTGACACCGGCGCTAAAATTCTTTGGTGAACTGGCGAAAGAAGGTCGCCTGGGTCTGACCGATCCTGTTATTGCCAACATCGAAAAAGGCGAGATTCAGGTGGCGGTGGTCTGGGACTTTAATGGTCTGAACTACCGCGATCAGATTGATAAAAACCGTTACGAGGTAGTGATCCCGTCCGACGGTTCAGTGACCTCCGGTTACACCACCATCATTAACAAATATGCCAAGCACCCGAACGCCGCCAAACTGGCCCGTGAATATATTTTCTCTGATGCGGGACAGATCAATCTGGCCCGGGGTTATGCCCGTCCGATTCGCGCTCAGTACATCAAATTACCTGCTGACGTTCAGGCCAAACTGTTGCCAGCCGCTGAATATAAAAATGCCCGTCCAATTAAAGATCAGGCTGCCTGGGATAAATCTTCCAAACAGTTACCAGCGCTGTGGCAGCAGGACGTAATGATCAATATGCAGCAGTAAGTCTTTAGAAGTCATGAGGTAAATGATGAAAACAATCCTGGTGGTACTTGATGGTCTGAGTGATGTGGTGGCTGAGCATGCTATGGGTTATCTGCATGCTGAATGTGCGCAGGGTCATGGTCAGTATTATCCCATGCACTGTGAATTACCGTCACTGTCACGGCCATTATACGAGTGTATTCTGACCGGTGTTCCGCCGGTGCTTAGCGGGATAATTCATAACGGGGTAAACCGCCTGAGCAACCAGCGTAGCATCTTCCATTATGCACGGGCAGCCGGTTTGCGAACTGCGGCGGCTGCCTACCACTGGGTGAGTGAGCTATACAACCGCAGTCCTTACGATGCTGTTCGTGATCGTCATACCCGGGACGAAGCGTTGCCGATTCAGTTCGGCCATTTCTATTCCGACGATGGTTATCCGGATTCTCATTTGTTTGAAGATGCCGAGAGCCTGCGCCGGTTACATAATCCTGATTTTCTTCTGATTCATCCAATGAATGTCGATGATGCCGGGCATAAATTCGGTCTTAATTCCTCTCAGTATCGTAACCGTGCACGAATGGCGGATGGCTATTTATCACACTGGATGCCCGGCTGGTTGCAGGAAGGCTACCAGGTCATAGTGACAGCTGATCATGGTATGAACGATGACCGTTCACATGGTGGCACCTTACAGGAAGAAGTCCGTGTTCCGTTGTTCGTGTTTGGAGATGCATTTTCTAAACAGAGCGGACTAAAGCCACGTCAGACAGAACTCTGCGGATCAGTCTGTGAGATTCTTGGGGTAGTGCATGATAAACCGGTGTGCCGGGCGCTGTTGTCAACAGCCGCGGGGGCGGGGGAATGAAAGGTAAGCGGATAGCTCTGTTATGGTTACTGCCTTTTGCGGTGTTTTATATCGCTTTTCAGGTAGCCCCACTGGTGTGGGTCGCCGGCAACAGTTTCTGGAGTGATGTTAACAGCCGCTGGGGTCTGGATAACTACCATGACATTCTGACTTCACCCTTTTATCAGCAGGCACTGCGGTTCTCGCTGGATATCTCTTTCTGGTCAAGCTGTTACGGATTAATTATTTCGCTGGTGGCAGGGTATTCATTGCATCAGTTGGGTAACGGGCGTTTCCATCGTTTTATGATGTCGTTCACTAATATGACCAGTAACTTTGCCGGAGTCCCTCTGGCATTTGCCTTTATTATTTTACTGGGGCTTAACGGTTGCCTGACGCTGTTAATGCGGCACCTCGGGATGGGCAACGGATTTCGGTTGTTCTCGCGTGACGGAATGATCCTGATATATACCTGGTTTCAGATTCCTCTCGGAGTATTGCTGCTGTTTCCGGCATTTGAAGGTCTGAAAAAAGACTGGCAGGAATCTGCCGCCTTGCTCGGTGCCGGACGCTGGAGTTACTGGCGTTTAATTGCCTTACCGGTGCTTTCTCCGGCATTACTCGGCACCTTTGTGATCCTGCTGGCAAATGCTTTAGGGGCCTATGCCACTATCTACGCGCTGACCAGTGGGAACTTTAATGTGGTTCCGGTAAGGATTGCGGCGCTGGTGTCCGGCGATATCTCCCTCGATCCGTATATGGGTAGCGCGTTAGCTATGTTGCTGGTAGTGCTGCTGACGGTAATCACTGTGGTACAGCAGTACCTGGTTCGCCGTAGTTACTTAACCGCTAAACGTTCCTGAAGGGAGTCACTATGTCCCGGGCCGAAAATATTTATCATCGGGTTATCAGCAGCTTGTTACTGATAATCCTTGCTCTGCCACTGGTCGCAACCTTGCTGTACGCCCTGTCACGTGAATGGAGCGATACGGTGTTGCCGCAGGGGCTGACACTCTCCTGGTTTATCCAGCTATGGCAAGACCCGCGCTTTATTGCTGCGCTGGGACACTCATTACTGATCTGTATCGGAGCATTACTGTTTTCTTTACTGCTGGTACTGCCTGCAATGTTTGTGATTGCTTACTATTACCCGAAGCTCGACGGGGTTATGAATGTACTGATCCTGATGCCATTTGCTGTTCCACCGGTGGTCTCTTCTGTCGGATTACTGCAACTTTACTCCTCTGAACCGTTGATGCTGACTGGTTCACCGTGGATTCTGATCGGCTGTTATTTCACTATTGCACTGCCGTTTATCTACCGGGCGATTTCTAACAATATTCAGTCGGTGAATCTGAAAGAACTGATTGATGCTGCTCACTTATTAGGTGCAGGAACCAGTAAAGCGGCCCTGTTTGTGGTGCTGCCTAACCTGCGCAAAGGCGTGCTGGTGGCTGTACTGCTGTCGTTCTCATTTCTGATTGGTGAGTTTGTATTTGCTAACCTGCTGGTCGGCAGCCGCTATGAGACGTTACAGGTTTATCTCTACAATATGCGCAATGGCAGTGGCCATTTTACCAGCGCATTAGTGATCTCTTACTTTATTGTCATCCTGGTGGTTACCTGGCTGGCCAATCTGCTTAACCGTAAATGAGGCGCACTATGGCCACTCTGAATGTCAGAAAACTGAACAAAAGCTATGGCACGACCCCGGTATTCCACGATATCGACTTTACTGCCAGTGAAGGGGAATTCGTCACTTTGCTGGGGCCCAGCGGTTGCGGTAAATCCACACTATTACGTTGTCTGGCGGGACTGACAGAGGTCGATAGCGGAGAGATCCTGCTGGAAAATAACAACATCGTGAATGTTCCTGTCCAGCAACGCGGTGTCGGCATGGTGTTTCAGAGCTACGCGTTGTTCCCAAATATGACCGTTGAAAAGAACGTAGCATTTGGCCTGAAGATGCAGAAACTATCCACCGGCGAAATCCGCCAGCGGGTAGCTGAAGTACTGGCGCTGGTGGAACTGAATGAGTTTGCCTCGCGTTATCCTCATCAGCTCTCTGGTGGACAGTGCCAGCGTGTGGCTCTGGCCCGTTCTCTGGTGACCCGGCCAAAGCTGTTGTTACTGGATGAACCTCTGTCGGCGCTGGATGCCCGCATCCGTCGCCATCTGCGTGATCAAATTCGTCTCATACAAAAGGAACTGAAGCTGACGACGATCTTCGTGACGCATGATCAGGAAGAAGCACTGACCCTGTCAGACCGTATCGTTCTGATGAATAAAGGTAAGATTGTGCAAAACGGAGCGGCGGAAGATCTGTATACTCAGCCGGCAGATTTGTTTGCCGCAGGCTTTATCGGCAACTACAATTTGTTAACAGCCGAACAGGCTAAGCAATTGACCGGACAATCATTCAGTTCTCATGTAGCGATTCGCCCCGAAACGCTTCGGTTTTGCCAGACTGGCCAGGGATTATCCGCCCGCATCCTCAGCAGCAGCCTGCTGGGGAATGTGATACGTTACCGCGTCGAGTGCCAGGGAGTTGATCTTTCTGTGGATATCCTCAACCACAGTCACAATGATCTCTATCCTGCAGGCCAGCAGTTGGGGCTGCAACTGGATCTCTCCGCAGTACGCCAGGTCGCCTGAACAGGAAACAGTGAAGGTTTCACTTTGCGATGCCGAAGTTAAGGTGTCATCACCCGATTGTCCGGTACGGCTGGCCGATATGATCAAGTATCGCTGGCCGGAGGAGGAAGAGTACGGACTTTCTGCCAACAGGATGGAGAGTGTGATGGAGAAGGAGCAACCTTAACGTGTTAACTTTACTTAATTTATTATCGGCCGTCGCTTTGCTGGTCTGGGGGACACATATTGTCCGTACCGGGATTATGCGGGTGTATGGTGCCGACCTGCGGCGCGTCATTAGTCGCAGTGTTGAAAAAAAACCATTGGCTTTTCTGGCCGGTATTGGTGTGACTGCACTGGTACAAAGTAGTAACGCGACGACCTTACTGGTCACCTCATTTGTTTCTCAGAATCTGATGAGCCTCACCCCGGCGTTGGTCGTGGTGCTGGGCGCAGATGTCGGGACCGCATTGATGGCCCGGATTCTGACGTATGATCTCTCCTGGTTATCGCCACTGTTTATTTTCGTCGGGGTGATTTTTTTCCTCAGCCGTAAACAGACAAGGCTGGGCCAGATAGGTCGTACCGGAATTGGCCTGGGACTGATTCTGCTGGCGCTGCAACTGATTGTACAGGCTTCACACCCTATCACTCAGGCTGCCGGGGTTCAGGTGCTGTTCTCCTCTCTGACTGGCGATATTATTCTGGATGCGCTGGTGGGGGCCGTGTTTGCGATTATCAGTTATTCCAGTCTGGCTGCAGTGCTGATCACTGCAACGCTGACGGCCACTGATGTGATTTCGTTCAAAGTTGCACTCTGTCTGGTGATTGGCGCCAACTTTGGCAGTGGACTGCTGGCAATGATCAACAACAGCCGGTCAAACGCTGCCGGTAAACGGGTTGCCCTGGGTAGCCTGCTGTTTAAGCTGATTGGCTGCGTGATTATCCTGCCGTTTGTGAATCTGATTGCCAGCGGGTTAGCTCATGTTCCCATGAGCGACGCTGAGCTGGTGATTTCGTTCCATGTTTTCTACAACGTGATCCGCTGTATTGCTCTGGTGCCGTTTAGCGGGACAATGGCGAAACTGTGTACGCGGTTGATCAGTGATGATGTGGAAACTGATCAGCGTCTGAAGCCCAAACATCTGGACTACACTGCTCTGGATACGCCTGCTCTGGCACTGGTGAATGCTGCCCGTGAAACCCTGCGAATTGGGGATGTGATCGAACAGATGCTGGAAACACTGACCAAAGTACTGCACGGCGAAGTACGTGAAGACCGAAATATTCGCAGACTGGATGATGATGTCGACGTGTTATATACCGCCATCAAACTCTATCTGGCGCAGATGCCGAAAGAAGACCTGGCGGAGCAGGAATCACGGCGTTGGGCGGAAATTATCGATCTGGCACTGAATCTTGAACAGGCTGGCGATATTATTGAAAGAATGTCTGCGGATGTGGCAGCGAAATCGCTGGCGGCACACCGGCCATTCTCTGCCGACGGCGTACAGGAACTGGAGACCCTTCAGGAGCAGTTGCTAAACAATTTACATCTGAGTTTGTCGGTGTTCATTTCGCGGGATATGCCTACCGCAAAACGGCTGCGTCGTGCTAAGCACCGTTTCCGGATACTTAATCAGCGCTATTCGCTGGCGCATGTTAATCGTCTTCATCAGCAAAATGTACAGAGCATTGAAACCAGCTCATTACATCTTGGTTTGTTAGGGGATATGAAACGTCTGAATTCGTTGTTCTGTGCGGTGGCTTACAGTGTACTGGAACAACCGCAAGAGGATGAGCATCGCGATTAATGCCACAGGAGATGCCGGATTCACCGGCATCTCTTTATCGACGATTATTTCTTTTTAATCGGTTTACCTGACCAGTAGCCCGAAAGCAGTGAACCCGACAGGTTATGCCATACTGAGAACAGAGCCCCCGGCAGGGCTGCAAGTGGGGTAAAATAAATTTTCCCCAGTGTGGCAGCCAGACCAGAATTTTGCATTCCGACTTCCAGCGCCAGTGTACGACAGGTCGATTCATCAAAGCCGAACAGCTTGCCTCCCCAGTATCCCCCCAGTAACCCGATAGCGTTATGCATAATGACTGCGGCAATGACCATCAGTCCCACCGAACCGATAAACGACTGACTACCTGCCACCACGGCACTGATAATCAGCAAAATGCACAGCATCGAAAACGCCGGCAGATAAGGCTCGACCTTTTTCACCAGTGAGGTCAGGCTATGGTGAACAATCAGTCCGAGCCCGATTGGGATCAGCACTATTTTTACAATACTCCACAGCATACCAGCGACATCCACCTGGATATGGGTATCAACGTACAGCCGGGTCAGCAGTGGGGTAGCGAACACACCGACCAGAGCAGACACTGATGAAATAGTGACTGATAACGCGACATCACCTTTAGCCAGATAAATCATTACGTTAGAAGCAGTACCACTGGCAACACTTCCGACCAGAATCATCCCGGCGGCCAAATCAGGGGGCATATGAAACAGTTTTGCCAAACCCCAGGCAGCCAGCGGCATCACGAAATAGTGCAGAAATGTACCGGCAATGACGGGGGCCGGGCGGGTAAGCACCCGCTTAAAGTCATCGATATTCAGCGTCACGCCCATGCCGAACATGATAAGCATCAGTAATTCACTGACCCAGGGACCGACAGGCAGAAATGTGCCCGGAGAGTAGTAGGCTGCAACGGACAACAGGATCGCCCAAAGCGGGAACAGGCGGGTGATTTTGGCGAGCATAGCCAGAATTCCTTATTATTTTAACTAAAGGTTATACGCATGATTGCCACAGAAAACATGCTACAAGGGTACTTACAGATGAAAATTTATCATAACATTTCGATCTGGTGACAACAGAGGGCAGGCAAAACTTCAGCGTATGTGCTTTGAATAGCGGTAAAAGCAGTGAATTATCAGGCGAATGCCGGAAAGGGCAGCGTATGGTCCAGTGAACGATGCAGGCCGCAGAGTATCCCCACGGCCTGCCGGTGAGGAATTATTCGAAAATATGCTGATGCAGGGTACGAACGGCAAACTCGGCGTCGTTACCCGGAACCAGGAAACACAGATTATAGCTACTGGCGCCGTAACAGATCATCCGTAGATTAAACTGCTCCATGACTCCGAACACCGCTTTGCCAATACCGCGGGCATGGGCCAGATGGTTGCCAATCAGCGCGACCAGCGCCAGATTTTCTTCCACTTCTACCCGACACAGTGAAGACAGCTCTGTCAGCAATCCCTGGGTCAGCAGGCTGCCCTGATGAGTGGATGAGCCGGTGGTATCCAGCGTCAGAGCGACACTGACTTCCGAGGTGGTAATCAGGTCTACCGAAATATTATGCCGTGCCAGGATGGCAAACACCTCAGCCAGAAAGCCTCGCGCATGTAACATATTCAGGCTATGCAGAGTCAGCAGAGTCTGGTTACGGCGCAGTGTGACCGCGCGGAATAGCGGTTGTTGTTTGGTCTGATTGTAAACGATGGTGCCACCGGCATCCGGGGCCTTACTTGACCCGACAAATACAGGAATACCGTTTCTGACCGCAGGCAACAAGGTCGCGGGATGCAGAACTTTGGCTCCGAACGTGGCCATTTCGGCGGCTTCTTCGAAGGTAATTTCGTCGATTCGTCTGGCTTCGGGCACAATGCGCGGGTCGGTAGTATAGATGCCCTGAACATCGGTCCAGATATCAATGCGCTGAGCTTTTAAGGCTTCACCCAATAACGCTGCAGTATAGTCGCTGCCGCCCCGGCCAAGAGTGGTGGTCAGACCGCTCTCTTCACGACCGATAAATCCCTGGGTAATCACCAGAGACTGGCTAACCAGTGGAAGCAGTGATGCCTGAGACAACTCTGCGACTGCTGCCACATCCGGTTCGGCATGCCCAAAACGGTCACTGGTGCGCATCACTTTGCGTACATCAAACCACTGAACAGGGACATCCCGTTCACGGACGATTTCGGTAAACAGCAAGGTGGATAACAGTTCACCGTGACTGACTAATTCATCTGTCAGTTCGGCAGAAGGGCTGAGGGCTGCTTTATCTGCCAGCAGAGAAACATTGTCCAGAATCCGCGCAATTTCTTCACGGATCACTGTGGCTGCACGAAGTTTATCCACAATGGCATACTGAATATGGCCGAGCTTTTCCAGTAATTGCTGACGCCCTTCGGCTGGCTGTCCTTCAGCCAGCGAAACCAGCAAATTGGTCACGCCGGCAGATGCAGAAAGCACCACCAGTTTAACGTCAGAACGGGATAATACGATATCAGCGCTACGGTTCATTGCTTCGAAATCAGCAACGCTGGTTCCGCCAAATTTAGCAACGATTAATGCGGATTGGGACATTCAGAACAGCCTCGTGTCAGGATCTTTAATTCAGCCTTAGCACAAGGGAGAGCGGAAACAGGCAGACTGGTGTGACAGAACAACGAGTCAGCCAGAAGCGCCCCACCTTGATAAACGTTTATTATAAACGCTACGACAGTGACAACCCAGAGGATTCAGCCCCTGTAGTCGACAAACAAACACACCGCATGTTTGCAGCCTCGGCGTCACTCCCCATGGTATGTCGTCAATGGATACGGTTCCTCTGACATACTGCCTGGGTGACGCGCCTCTTCTGGTCTACGTAAAATACGTAAGAACTTCTTTAGAAATAGCCGTTAATCCGCTGGCTGTCAACGGCTATCGGCCTCCCTGGTGTCATTTTGTACTAAAGCAATCAGAGTGCAGGGAAGCTGCGGTGGCTGACCACTGTTGACCGGATGTAATTTTTTCTCTTCATCCAGGCTGAACAGTGGGATAGCTCTCTGATTTTTCTCCAGATAATCATCCCAGCCAAAGTTTTCCCCAAGCCTGGTCGCTTTAATGGTTGCTCCCGAGGAAATTAAGCGGCTCAGATGGCCGAAAGTATATTCCGGACTGAACAAGGTTTCCTGGCGACGGAAGCGCGGGCTTTCACGGTCATTTTTACCACGGCTGGCTATGCCACTTCCCGAGCGTATGGCGGTGACCTTATTTTTCCCCAGAATATGGCTGAAATGATACGCGGCCAGGGCATTCTGATGCCGGTTAGAAGACATCGCCAGTACCCGGGAGGTGGTATTCAGATCCAGGTAGTTTTCTGCATGTTCCGACCAGGCATAACCAAAGTAAGCGGGGAGCCCTTCCATCCGTGCCTGACGATAGTTTTCCCAGCTGTTATCAGTCACCTGAACCGGAAGATCCTGCTTTTGTAGCGCCAGCGCCAGCGCCCGTGCGACAGCATTTGCTCCGACAATCAGTACGCCGCGTGGCTGTTTTTTCTGTACCCGTAACCAGCGGGCCATCGGCAGGCTGGTCAGGCTCTGTAATACCACCGTACCGATAATGATAGCGAACACGACGCTGACCAGCCTCTCCGCCCCGGGATAGCCATTTTTTGCCAGCGTCAAGGCAAACAGCGAACTGACCGCCGCGGCCACGATACCGCGTGGGGCAATCCAGCACAGTAATAACCTGTCACGCCAGTGCAGTGAGGATCCCAGAGTCGATGCCGCAATACATAACGGACGGGCTACAAACTGAATCACTAACAGCACGCCGACCAGCGGCCAGCCCATGGCGAATAGCCCTCCGATATCGACCCTTGCGGCCAGAATAATAAACAGTCCTGAGATCAGCAGTGCCGACAGTTGTTCCTTAAACTCGATGATATCAGTCAGGTCCAGGTCTCGCATATTTGCCAGCCAGATACCCATGACGGTCACGGTGAGCAGCCCGGACTCATCTGCCAGCAGATTAGACAGACCAAACACCCCGAGCATAATGGCCAGTACCGCGAAGTTTTGCAGATAGCCCGGTAGCCAGACTCTGCGTAACGCAATTCCGGTAACCCAGCCGGCAATTGCGCCAATGGCCAAACCTACCCCAACCGTTTTACCCAGGGTCATAAACAGATGAGTGTAGGACTCTGACTTCTGGTGCAATACGATAAATTCAAAGACCAGCAGCGTGAAGATAGCCCCGACCGGGTCAATAATTATCCCTTCCCAGCGCAGGACCTGGTTGATGGCATTTTTCGGGCGCACGACCCGCATCAGGGGAGCAATCACCGTTGGGCCGGTCACCACAGTGACGGCACCCACCAGTGCTGACAAACCCGCTGGCAGATGTAACAAAAACAGGCAGGCAAGGCTAATCACCAGGAAGGTAATCAACATTCCGATGCTGACCAGGTTACGCACGACTCCGCCAAGACCGCGAATTTCTTCAAAACGCAGGGTAAGCGCACCTTCGAACAAGATTATTGCTACAGATAGTGATACCAAAGGGAACAGTAAATTTCCAAATAACAGGTCCGGTTGTAAAACGTGAGTCACAGGTCCGAGCAAAATACCGAAAACTAACAACGGTAAAATGGCCGGTAAACGCAGCAACCATGCCAGCCACTGGGCAGCCAGCGAACTGATGCCAATAATGACTAATAATATCGGGGCCGATAACGCCATAAATTTTTTTCCTTTCAACAGCAAGAGTCGTCATACTGAGTCTAATTTTACGCCAGGGTGGCCGCTGACTTCAGCCACGTCGGGGGTAATTGTTTAATCATAGCTTCACTTTGTGGCAATGTATGACTGCGGTCAGCATATCCTGAAGTGAATTTATGCTGAAGCCAGATTCACAGTTCATTAATCAATAAGAGTGTTGTTATGAAAAATATTAATCCGACACAAACTGATGCATGGAAGGCGCTACAACAGCATTTCTCCACTATGAAAGATGTGAGCATTGCTGAACACTTCGCTCAGGAACCTCAACGATTCTCCAAATTCTCCGCCACTTTCGATGATCAAATTCTCATCGATTATTCTAAAAACCGTATCAATGCCGAAACTCTGGAGAAACTGCTGGCACTGGCAAAAGAAACCGATCTGAGTGGATCGATTGCCTCGATGTTCTCTGGTGAGAAGATCAACCGTACCGAAGATCGCGCGGTGTTGCATGTTGCATTACGTAACCGTAGTAATACCCCGATCCTTGTGGATGGCAAAGATGTCATGCCGGAAGTTAATGCGGTGCTGGAGAAGATGAAAAGCTTCTCTGAACGTATTATCAGTGGGGAATGGAAAGGCTATACCGGCAAACCTATTACTGATGTTGTTAATATCGGCATCGGTGGTTCAGACTTAGGGCCGTATATGGTCACAGAAGCTCTGCGTCCCTATAAAAACCACCTGAATATGCATTTCGTTTCCAATGTCGACGGCACTCATATTGCTGAAACATTGCGGGATCTGAGCCCGGAAACCACTCTGTTCCTGGTGGCTTCAAAAACCTTCACTACCCAGGAAACCATGACCAACGCCCACAGCGCCCGCGACTGGTTCCTGGCCAGTGCCGGTGATGAAAAGTACGTTGCCAGCCATTTTGCGGCCCTGTCGACCAATGCGAAAGCGGTATCCGAATTTGGTATTGATACCGACAACATGTTTGAATTCTGGGACTGGGTGGGCGGTCGCTACTCATTATGGTCAGCGATTGGCCTGTCAATTATTCTGTCGGTAGGTTTTGAGAATTTTGAGCAGTTGCTGAGTGGTGCCCACGCCATGGACCAGCACTTTGCCAATACACCGGCAGAAAAAAACCTGCCAGTGCTGCTGGCACTGATTGGTATCTGGTATAACAACTTCTACGGTACAGAAACAGAAGCCATTCTGCCTTACGACCAGTATATGCACCGTTTCGCAGCTTATTTCCAGCAAGGTAATATGGAGTCTAACGGTAAATATGTTGACCGTACCGGCAATGCTGTCGATTATCAGACCGGACCGATTATCTGGGGTGAACCTGGCACGAACGGTCAGCATGCGTTCTACCAACTGATTCATCAGGGCACCAAAATTATCCCTTGTGATTTTATTGCCCCAGCCATCACTCATAATGCACTCAGCGATCATCACCCGAAACTACTGTCTAACTTCTTTGCTCAGACCGAAGCTTTGGCGTTTGGTAAATCACGTGAAGTGGTAGAGAAAGAGTTTACTGACGCAGGTAAAACTGCCGCTGAAGTCGCACACATTGTGCCGTTCAAAGTGTTTGAAGGTAATCGCCCCACTAACTCAATCCTGCTGCGTGAGATAACGCCTTTCTCACTGGGTGCATTGATTGCTCTGTATGAGCATAAAATCTTCACCCAGGGTTCAATTCTTAACATCTTCACGTTTGATCAGTGGGGGGTTGAACTCGGCAAACAACTGGCTAACCGGATCCTGCCTGAACTGGGTGGTGATGAAAAAGTCAGCAGCCATGACAGTTCTACTAATGGTCTGATTAACCGTTATAAAGAATGGCGTTAACATCTAATTAACGGTTTAAAAACAAAGCGGCAGCAGTGCCGCTTTTTTTTATGTCCTCGTCAAAGGAATACTGCAAGCCGTACCGGGATACGCTATTGTGCGGATCGACAGTTTGGTAGTTTTTGCAGGTTTATTTTTTTGGGGGGCTGTATGTCAACATCAGAAAATGCAGATAAGAGTTCGCTGGGCGGGATTATCGCTTCAGTTTTACAGTGGATACTCAATATCGGCCTGATTGCGCTGGCAATCATTTTAGTCATCTTTCTCGGTAAAGAAACGCTGCATCTGGCTAACGTGTTGTTTCATACCGGAGAAGAATCTTCATCCTATTTGCTGATAGAAGGGATTGTCATTTACTTCCTGTATTTTGAGTTCATTGCTCTGATTGTGAAGTATTTTCAGTCCGGATTTCATTTCCCGCTGCGCTATTTTATCTATATTGGTGTGACGGCGATCATCCGTTTAATTATTGTTGACCATAAAAACCCTTTTGATACGTTATGCTACTCCGCTGCGCTGCTGATTCTGGTTGGGACCCTGTGGCTGGCGAACTCTAAACGACTGAAAAGAGAATAGTCAGCCCTTCGAATTCAGATTATGCAGACTCACCGAAGCTTTATGCACAGAAGATCCTGCTTAGCAGTTGTGAGTCTGCTATAGTGCCGCAGTGAAATACTCTGTAGCGCTGTCAGCAGTAGCCGTAGCGACAATAACTGATTTTCCGGGAACCCGAATGTCTGTACAGGAACTTCTCAAACTTTACCAGCTTCAATGGCTGCCACCGGGCACGCCGGAGTTGCCCCCCCGGGCCAGAAGCTGGCTGTTTGAGGAAGGTTCGATGACGGTCAGGCTGGAGTCATATTGCCAGTCGTTGACTGTTGATGTGCTGCGGGAAGGATTTATCGACAGTCAGTTATTACTGCCGCATGAAGCAGAGGTCTCCGGATTTGACCACGAACAGCGTTACTGGCTGCGTGAAGTCGTTCTCAGCGGCGATAACAGTCCGTGGCTGATGGGGCGAACTGTTCTGCCGGAATCTACTCTGACAGGCCGGGAGGTTGCACTAACCTCGCTCGGGGAGTCTCCGTTAGGTCGTTACTTATTTTCTTCGCCGTTACTAAGTCGTGATTTTATTCATCCCGGAAAAAATGATGATTTATGGGGCAGATATTCACTACTTCGTCTTTCAGGAAAGCCCCTGATGTTAACCGAGATTTTTCTACCGTCATCTCCCCTGTATCAGGATGGAGTTAAAGGATGACAGGAACTGTGCAGAACACTATAAAAGTAACCAAATTCCAGGCGTACCAGCGTCTGATGCGTATCGACAACCCTATCGGGACTCTGTTGTTATTGTGGCCGACCCTCTGGGCGCTATGGCTGGCCGGGCTGACATTACCACCGTTGTCTGTGCTGGTAGTGTTTGTACTAGGCGTTATCGTGATGCGTGCTGCCGGTTGTGTCATCAATGATTATGCTGACAGAAATGTTGATGGTCATGTGAAACGGACCAAACTACGTCCATTACCCGCCGGACTGGTCACGGAAAAAGAAGCAAAAATATTATTTATCAGTCTGGTGCTGATAGCCTTTTTGCTGGTGCTGACCATGGGCAGTAAAACCGTATTGTTATCTGTCGGGGGAATACTGCTGGCCAGTGCGTATCCGTTTATGAAACGCTATACGCATCTGCCACAGGTAGTGTTGGGGGCCGCATTCGGCTGGGCTATTCCTATGGCGTGGATGGCAGTGAGTGGGTACTTACCTTTAGCCTGCTGGCTGGTATTTCTGGCCAATGTCTGCTGGACAGTGGCGTATGATACACTGTACGCGATGGTGGATCGCGATGATGACCTGAAGATTGGTGTCAAATCGACGGCAATTCTGTTTGGCCGGCATGACAAACTGATTATTGGTCTGTTGCAGATAGCTACCCTGGTGCTGCTGGTGATTGTCGGCCGCTTACTGGGACTGAATGGCTGGTTTTATCTTTCGCTGGTAGTGGCTGCTGGTTTGTTTGTCTATCAGCAGCGTCTGGCTGCAGGCCGCGACAGAGATGCCTGCTTCCAGGCTTTTCTGAATAATAATCATGTCGGGCTGGTCATTTTTGGCGGTATCGCTCTGAGTACTTTGCCGTTTATTAATCTGATGTAGCCAGCCGGTACAGGCGAAAAAAGAGCGCTCCTGTCACGGGGCGCCCTTTTTACTGGCAGCAGAATAACCGGCAGTTATTCGCTATCGCTGGCAATGCCATTTTCGATGGTCTGACGGACATCACTGGTGGTCAGGTCCAACAGAATTTTACGCATCATCCCGGTTTTTTCCTGGTCAGCATCATCTTTATCGCTGATATAGCCTTCGTCTCGCAAAGTAAGTACTAACCCGGTAAATACCGCCTTATCGAAAAACTCCGGGGCATTGATTCCGTGAAGTACTGACAGTCGCTGTGCCAGCGTCCGGCTCTCTTTTTCCAGCGTTCCCCGGTTCATCGATGGTTTGGCATTCAGAATGCCAAAGGTAATCGCATAGCGTTGCAATGTCTCCCTGACACCGGCAGCCAGCAGTCCCAGTACCCGGGCGTTTTCCGGAACGACAGAGAAGTGATCATTGTGGCGGGAAATCAGTTGCTGACTGACCAGCTCATCGCACAGACTGTCAATGACCTCCGGCAATTCTACGATTTCCCAACGCAGAAATAACTCACTCTTCAGCATCGGATAAATCAGCGTGACCTGATGCAGTAAAGCCTCTCTGCTAAGTGTTGTATGCTGCTGAATAATCGCGGCAATCAGAGAAGGCATCACCAGCAGATGCAGAATATTATTCCGGTAATAGGTCATCAATACTGCCTGTTCTTTCGGCAGGATGATCATCTCACCAATGTTGTCGTGTTCGATAGTGAATTTATTCATGCTCATGGCATGCTCGATTAATGCCTGAGCACTCATCTCAGGAACCGTGGTGCCGCTGGTATAAGGCACGTTCCGCAATAACCGGGTGTAACATTCCAGCTGCTCAAGCAGTTGTTCACGGGTCAGTGAACGTTGCGGTGAGGCCAGCAGCGCGGTTACACACAGATTCATGGCGTTAGCGGCGCCAGCATTGTTAATCCGTACCATCACCTGGCGGGCAATGTCATTGACGACCGGGGTCATCCATGCCGGACGTTGGGGGTCTATCGGGTCGATGGCTTCGCGCCATTCCGGAACGTTATTGTTCAGGTAGTTAACCAGCGGCAGTGGTTCGCCGAAGTTAACATAGCCCTGCCCGAGGTTACGAAGCTTGCGCAATCCGCGCAACATCTGCCACAGGCTCTCTTTCTCTTTGGTCGCCCCGCGCAACTCTTTGGCATAAGTCGCCACTTCCATCACGTGTTCGTAACCAATGTAGATGGGCACTAACGTGATGGGTCGGTTTCCACCGCGCAGCATCGCCTGCAGGGTCATGGTCAGGGTACCCGTTTTCGGCTCAAGTAACCGTCCGGTACGGGAACGACCGCCTTCAACAAAGTACTCTACCGAATAACCACGGCTGAACAATTCACCGAGGTATTCACGAAATACCGTGGAGTAGAGTTTGTTACCTTTAAAGGTCCGACGGATAAAGAAGGCACCCAGATGACGGAATACAGGTCCGGCCGGCCAAAAGTTCAGGTTAATCCCGGCGGCAATATGCGGGGGCACCAACCCCTGATGATAAAGTACATAGGAGAGCAGCAGATAATCCATATGGCTGCGATGACAGGGAACATAGACCAGTTCATGGCCATCCTGGGCCAACTGACGAATACGTTCGCCGCCGCTGACGTTAATCCCTTTATATAACCGGCTCCAGAGCCAGCCCATCACGCGATCGGTAATGCGGATAGCTTCATAGGTGAAATCGGCGGCAATCTCTTCCATCATGGCCACGGCATTCTTTTGGGCCATATCGTAGGAAATCTTCTTACTGCGAGCCTCGTCCTCCACGGCCTTGGCAATAGCTTTCGATTGTAGCAGCTTATTGAACAGATCCTGACGAGCAGGAAGCCGCGGACCCACGGCGGCCAGCCGTTGGCGGGCAAAATGGATGTGGGCCACCCGGGATAACTTATGGGCAATGGACTGATCAGTCCCATGTTCATCGGCCATCTGCCGCAGAGAAACTTTTGGCGAGAAGCGCACAAAACTATCCCGGCCAAGCCACAGGATAGCGAAGAATTTCTGTACCCCGTTCAGCTCGCGCAGTAACGGGGTATTTTCTCCCTGGGTCTCTTTACCCGGAGCACGACCGAACATCACCGATACCGGAACCAGCTGAACATCCAGTGCCGGATTATTGCGGTGCAGATCCAGGTAATCATGGAATATTTTGACGGTTTCCTGATTCGGAGTGAAATAGGGCAGTAACCGTGGTCCGTCATGGATAAACACATGACGTGGCAGGAAATGGCCATCTATTTCAACGGGCAGCAATGGATCAGGCAGGTCATGCTTCAGGCACTGCTCCCGCATCGCCATGAGATCGGCTTTGGAATCGTACGGAAATACATAGATAATAGGACGTGTGGGATCCAGACCCAGTTCAGAGACAGGATCTCCCGGTATCACCTTGCTTTTCACCAGCAAAGATAATGGAAAACTCAGTAATTTATAATAAAGTTTACGCCAACCTGACATAGACAAATCTGTAGCCTCTTATGTTAGCAAAGCGGCGCAAGCATACCAGAAACTGCAAAGAATATCTGTGAGGATGCAAGTAAACATGTCTGAGATTGACGGAAATTTTATTCTGAAAAGGAGTAACCCCTGATGGCGGGTGCAACAGGAGGATGGCGACGGGTCATTAAAGCTGCAGGCTACTCGTGGCAGGGATTGCGCGCAGCATGGCAACATGAAGCTGCCTTCCGACAGGAAACTGTGCTCGCGATTATGGCGGTGATTATTGCTGCCTGTCTGAAAGTGGATACGGTCTCGCGTATTTTGCTGATTGGGTCAGTGGTACTGGTGATTATCGTCGAAATTCTCAACAGTGCTATTGAGGCGGTGGTCGACCGTTTTGGCCCGGAACTTCATCCGTTGTCCGGCCGCGCGAAGGATATGGGGTCAGCGGCAGTATTTATCGCTTTACTGCTGGCGGCCTTTGTCTGGATTTCTGTGCTATGGCAGTGGTGGTGAACGGTGGAATAGTCACCGACAGTTGTTTGTTTTATGACGGTTTTTAGTTTTCATTTCCCAAATACCTGTATATACTCACAGCGACTGTATAAACAACCAGGGGGCGGGATGAAAGCATTAACCAGCAGGCAGCAGCAGGTCTATGACCTGATTCGCGACCATATTCACCAGACAGGGATGCCACCGACTCGTGCTGAAATTGCTTCCCGGCTGGGATTCCGCTCTCCAAATGCTGCCGAAGAGCATCTGAAAGCTCTGGCCCGTAAGGGGGTCATTGAGATTGTTTCAGGCGCTTCACGGGGGATCCGACTGCTGATGGAAGAAGAGACAGCAGAAGGATTACCGCTGATTGGCCGTGTCGCCGCCGGCGAGCCATTGTTAGCTGAGCAGCATATCGAAAGCCATTTTCAGGTTGACCCGGCCCTGTTTAAGCCGGCGGCTGATTTTCTGCTGAGAGTCAGCGGCACTTCGATGAAAGACATTGGTATCATGGATGGCGATCTGCTGGCTGTCCATAAGACTCAGGATGTTCGAAACGGCCAGGTCGTGGTCGCCAGAATTGACGATGAAGTGACGGTTAAACGCTGGAAAAAACAGGGGAACACGGTACATCTTCTGCCGGAAAACAGTGAGTTTTCACCGATTGTGGTCGATGTCCGCGAGCAAAACCTGACAGTAGAAGGCCTCGCCGTGGGTGTTATCCGCAATGGTGAATGGCTGTAAACTGCCCTGATCTGTTCCGGCTTCTGGCCGGTATTGTAATCACGGCAATACGGGGGCGTTCTGAAGCAACGACCCCCGTGCCCGAAAGGTTAAGGCCAGCCTGCCTTAATCAGCATTCTGTAAAATAACCTCTCCCCATTGCCGTATACAGCCGCAGGATAGTCCATGTCTTTTTTTAACCGCACCGATAAACAACTCTGGCGACTGGCGCTGCCGATGATCCTGTCTAATATCTCCGTGCCGTTACTGGGACTGGTCGATACTGCGGTGATTGGCCATCTGAACAGTGCGATTTATCTGGGCGGGGTAGCTGTAGCAACCACGATTACCAGTTTTCTGTTTATGTTATTGCTTTTCCTGCGAATGAGTACCACCGGGCTGACGGCCCAGGCGTGGGGTGGAAAAAATAATCCGGCACTGGTTCGGGCACTGGTGCAGCCGATGATTGTCAGCCTGCTGGCAGGTCTGTTGTTTTTATTGTTTCGGCAACCGCTTAGTCATCTCGCCACCCTGGTAATTGGCGGCGACCCTGCCATCCTGTATCAGGCCCGTGAGTTTATTGATGTCCGCTGGCTGAGTGCACCGGCAACATTTGCTAATCTGGTCATTCTGGGCTGGTTGCTTGGGGTTCAGTATGCCAGAGCACCGGTCATTCTGTTGGTCGCCGGTAATCTGGTGAATATTATTCTGGAGCTACTGCTGGTACTGCATCTGCACATGGGGGTACGGGGCGCAGCCGGAGCCACTGTGATAGCCGAATATGTAACATTGCTGACCGGGATGGTGCTGGTATGGCGTGTACTGGCCCGGCAGGGAATTGATCCGCGCTCACTGCCGGGAGCCTGGCGGGGAGATATCAAACGAGTGCTGGGGCTGAACCGCGATATTTTACTGCGCTCATTGTTGCTGCAACTCTGTTTCGCCTCGCTGACTATGACAGGGGCCAGGCTGGGGGGCGATATTGTGGCGGTGAATGCTTTACTAATGATGTTTCTGTCGTTTACCTCCTATGCTCTCGATGGGTTTGCTTATGCGGTGGAGGCGGTCTCCGGTGAGGCCTATGGTGCGCGGCAAGCAGGGCGGTTACCTGAAGTCTGGCATGCTTCCTGTCGGCAGGCTGGCATCGTAGCGGTGGCATTTTCACTGATTTATGCCCTTGCAGGCCCCTGGATTATCGATATGCTGACCTCCTTACCCTCATTGCGCCAACTGGCCGACCATTACCTGATCTGGCAGATCATTCTCCCCCTTGCAGGCGTAGGGTGTTATCTGCTGGACGGATTATTTGTTGGTGCTACCCGGGGGAAAGAGATGCGTAACAGTATGGCGGTGGCTGCTGCAGGTTTCGGTCTGACCCTGTGTACGGTTCCCTGGCTGGGAAACCACGGGGTATGGCTGGCGTTATGTGTATTTATGTTACTGCGCGGAATTACGTTGTGGAGACGCTGGAATTATCATCAGCGTCATCAGAGCTGGTTTACTCCCTGACACCTTCCGGCACATGCCTATCGTCCGGGACGAATTTTCGTCTCAATAGTATGATCATGCTGGCAATGATCCTGGCTCTCACAGGCAGCAATTTCTGCACATTTTTCGCATAAACCATGCACTTCAATGACGGTATGACGCAGCGTAAAACACGCCAGTTTGGCCTGGGTGCCAATCAGTTTTTCAACACCTTCTGCATGCCGTTCACTGACAGAAGCGCAATGATCGCAAATCAGCATCACTGAAGTATGAGAAGGATGTTCAAAATGCGGGCAGACAACATAGCTGTTGTTTGAGGCCACCCGGTGAATAAAGCCCTGTTCCAGCAGGAAATCCAAAGCACGGTAGACTGTCGGCGGCTTAGCCTGCGGCTCACTAATCCGTAATTTATCCAGCAGGTCATAAGCACTGATGGCACCATACTGTTCAGCCATCAGGCGTAACACTTCAGCACGCTGGGGAGTCATACGCACCCCACGTTTCTGGCAAAGGCTCTGCGCCTCAGCAATAATCTGTGCAGGAAGTTGTTTTTGCATGATAGCTTTCTCCGACAAATGGTCTCCGGTAAACAACCATCTTAGCATGACTGGCGTTTTAATGTTGGTGATGTGTGTCGGCAGCGGAGTCCCGCGAGGAGCAGAGGAAAAAAGTTGCTTACTGAGTCTCTGAATCGGGTCACGCCCGGCTTGTTTCTGTTTTGAACCACTGGTCGGGTATTAGTTGACGGGCCTGACGCTAATTTATGCTATTATCCTGCACCTGATCGCAATCCACAGCAATTTAACGATGATTTCATGAATATTCAGACCGATACCCCTTTGGCTCAGACCCCGCTCCCGTCGGAAAACGCGAATGCTGTTTTTCAGTCAGATCGCTTTTCCGTAGCACCCATGCTGGACTGGACTGACAGGCACTGCCGCTATTTCCATCGCAAGCTGACGGCTGAGACATTGTTGTACACTGAGATGGTGACTACCGGCGCGATTATCCATGGAAAAGGGGATTATCTGGCTTTTTCTCAGGAAGAGCAGCCTGTAGCCTTGCAGTTAGGTGGCAGTGACCCGCAAGCACTGGCGGAGTGTGCCCGTCTGGCAGAACAGCGGGGCTATAGCGAGATTAACCTGAATGTAGGATGCCCGTCTGACAGGGTGCAGAATGGTCGTTTCGGGGCCTGTCTGATGGCCGAAGCTGAGTTGGTGGCCCGTTGTATTAAAGCGATGCGTGAGGTTGTGACTATTCCTGTGACGGTAAAAACCCGTATCGGGATCGACGCTCAGGATAGCTATCAGTTCCTTTGTGATTTTATCGGTACGGTAGCTGACCAGGGAGGCTGCGGTTCTTTTACTCTGCATGCCCGTAAGGCCTGGCTTTCCGGTCTGAGTCCGAAACAAAACCGTGAAGTTCCCCCCCTGGATTATCCACGGGTGTATCAGCTTAAACGTGATTTCCCACAGCTGCGGATGGGAATCAACGGCGGCATAAAAACTCTGGAAGAAGCAAAGATGCATTTGCAGCATATGGATGGTGTGATGATGGGTCGTGAGGCCTACCAGAATCCAGGGTTGCTGGCTCAGGTGGATCAGCAAATTTTTGGTGTGAATACCCCGGTACCTGATGCTGCGGAAGTGGTTCGCTCAATGTACCCTTATATTGAAGCTGAACTCAGCCAGGGAACTTACCTTGGGCACATTACCCGCCATATGCTGGGGCTGTTCCAGGGAATTCCGGGGGCAAGACAATGGCGTCGCCATTTAAGTGAAAATGCGCATAAACCCGGCGCTGATGTTCGCGTGGTTGAGCAGGCATTGTCGCTGGTGGCAGACCGTTGATGATTTACCGGAGATGTTCCGGCAAACATAGCCTGAATTTCACACCACTCTTTAGTGATTTTCACCACCCCGACTGAACCTCTGAATTATTTTTTTATTAAATTTCAGTGAGTTATTTATTCCACTGGCTGGCACGATTCTTGTAATACTCCTCACAGTCTGAAAGTGAACATTATTCGCTGAGGAGTGGATCATGGAATTATTATTTGTTGCCGGTTTTTTTGTTATGTTGCTGCTGACCGGTGTGTCGGTGATCGGTGTTCTGGTTGCTTTGCTGGTGGGAACCCTGTTGATGCTACTGTCGGGTTTCCTGTTTATTGCCCTGAAACTGCTTCCCTGGTTATTACTGGCGGTGGCGGTTGCCTGGATCTGGCAGACGTTTGGCCGTTCTCGCTCCGTACAAACAGGAAACCGACGGTTTGACAAAACTATGTCAAAAATCAACAGGATGAACCGGCGCTGGTAACCACCGGATGTTTTACCGGCATTGCACCAACAATCTTCGGAAATGTGAAACAGAACAAGCTTTTTACTGAAAAAATCTGCGATGATATTTCCAGATGTTCACAGGAATTTATCGCTCTGACCCTACACCAGCGCGAACTAAAAATAAAAATAGGGCTTCCAGATGGAAGCCCTTTTACATTGCCAGAAATAAATATCTGAAGATAGCTCAGGGGATCAACAAGCTGGAGCCGCGGGTCGCCCGACTCTCTAACTGGCGATGGGCTTCTGCCGCATCTTTGAGTGCAAATTTCTGGTTCTCCGGAACATCGACTTTGATCGCTCCGCTGGCCAGCAGGGTAAACAGCTCATGGCTGGCGGCATCCAGTTCGGTGGCGTTAGTGATATAGCCAAACAATGATGGCCGGGTGACAAACAGCGAGCCTTTCTGGTTAAGGATTGCCAGATTTACCCCGGTGACCGGGCCGGAAGAGTTTCCGAAACTGACCATGAGTCCGCGTCGTTGCAGGCTGTCCAGTGACGCCTCCCAGGTATCATGACCCACCGAGTCATAAACAACCGGCACTTTTTTACTATCAGTCAACTCGCGGACCCGCTCCGCAATATTCTCTTCCCTGTAGTTAATGGTCGCCCACGCCCCGGCATCGGTAGCAATTTTGGCTTTTTCCGCTGAACCCACGGTACCAATTAACCGGGCACCCAGCGCTTTGGCCCACTGGCAGGCAATCAGGCCCACCCCACCGGCGGCGGCATGGAACAGAAAGGTTTCACCGGCAGTGATCGGGTAGGTCTGGCGTAGCAGATACTGGACTGTCAGCCCTTTCAGGAAAGAGGCTGCTGCCTGCTCATAGGAAATACTGTCCGGTAACCGCACCAGGCGATCTTCATTCACGATATGGCTTTCACTGTAGGCCCCGGCCGTCGACTGAGCATAAACTACACGGTCGCCCGGTTTCACGCGGCTGACGGAGTGACCTGTACGGGTCACAATCCCGGCAGCTTCGGTGCCCAGACCTGCCGGCAGTGAGGGCGGGGGATATAATCCACTGCGGAAATAGGTATCGATATAGTTAATACCAATGGCTTTGTTTTCTACCACAACTTCATGCTCACCGGGCTCCGGCAGAGAAAATGATGACCACTCCAGAACTTCCGGCCCGCCATGTCGGGCATACTGAATACGGTTTAGCATAACAGCTCCTGTGAAAACGTGGTGAACGCCCGGAGTACAGGGCGACAATCCAGTGAAAAAAAAAGTATACTGTGGCGCCCCTTGTTTAACACTGGTAATGACATTCACTATGGCAGGAAATAAACCCACGAACAAATCCAATGAAACCCGCGACCGTCAGCTGGAAGGGGTAAAAATGCCCCCGCATTCTGTTGAAGCCGAACAGTCGGTGCTTGGGGGATTGATGCTGGATAATGCGCGCTGGGATAATGTTTCCGAGCGGGTGGTCGCCGAAGATTTTTATAGCCGGCCGCATCGGTTAATTTTTTCCGAGATGCAGCGTTTGCTGGAGCTGGGACAGCCGATTGATCTGATTACCCTGTCAGAGTCACTCGAAACCCGTGGTGAACTGGAAATGGTCGGGGGGTTTGCCTATCTGGCGGAACTGGCAAAAAATACCCCGAGTGCAGCCAACATTGGTGCCTATGCGGATATTGTCCGTGAACGTGCGGTAGTACGTGAAATGATTTCGGTAGCTAACGAAATCGCAGATGCAGGCTTTGATCCTCAAGGGCGCAGTAGTGAGGATCTTCTGGATCTTGCCGAATCCAGTGTGTTTAAAATTGCCGAAAAACGATCCAATAAAGACGATGGCCCGCAGAATATTGAACAGGTTCTGGAAGCTACCATCAACCGTATTGAATCTCTGGTCGGCACTCCTCACGATGGGGTGACAGGGGTAGACACCGGTTATCAGGATCTGAATAAAAAAACCGCCGGGTTACAGGGATCGGACTTAATCATTGTGGCAGCACGTCCGTCGATGGGGAAAACGACTTTTGCCATGAACCTGTGTGAGAACGCCGCGATGTTGCAGGATAAACCGGTGCTGATTTTCAGTCTCGAGATGCCCAGCGAACAGCTGATGATGCGTATGCTGGCCTCCTTATCAAGGGTGGACCAGACCCGGATTCGTACCGGACAACTGGATGATGAGGACTGGTCACGTATTTCCGGCACTATGGGCATTCTGCTGGAAAAGAAAAATATGTTTATTGATGACTCTTCCGGTCTGACTCCTACCGAGGTGCGTTCACGTGCACGACGTATCTTCCGGGAAAATGGCGGGTTGAGCATGATTATGATCGACTACCTGCAACTGATGCGGGTACCCTCGCTTTCTGATAACCGTACGCTGGAAATTGCCGAAATATCCCGTTCACTGAAAGCGCTGGCAAAAGAACTGAATGTGCCGGTGGTGGCCCTGTCACAGCTTAACCGTTCTCTTGAACAACGTGCTGATAAACGGCCGGTCAACTCAGACTTACGTGAATCCGGTTCGATTGAGCAGGATGCGGATTTAATCATGTTTATTTACCGGGATGAGGTCTATCACGAAAACAGCGACCTGAAAGGTATTGCTGAAATCATCCTTGGTAAACAGCGTAATGGTCCTATTGGTACAGTCAGACTCACCTTTAATGGTCAGTGGTCGCGTTTTGATAACTATGCCGGCCCTCAGTATGATGACGAGTAACCGAAATTACGGGGCTGACTGATTAAAAATAGTGTTGGACAACCCCCTAAAAAATACGCTTATCTGTGACGATGTATTGAAAGCATCACGGAATAACAGATGACCAGAATTGATGATTACGATATTAAAATTCTCACCCTGCTGCAGTCGAATGGCCGGCTGACTAATCAGGAGCTGAGTGATCTGGTGGGGTTATCCGCTTCCCAGTGTTCCAGGCGGCGTATTCATCTGGAACAAACCGATAAAATTCTCGGCTATTACGCCAGGCTGTCGCCGGACGCGATTGGTCCGGAAATCACCGGACTCATCGAAGTCCGGCTAATGAACCACACCCCATCCTACGTGAATGATTTTCATCAGCATGTTGCGGCTAATCCCGCCATTACCGATGCCTATAAAACCACCGGAGACGCCGACTATTTGCTGAAAGTGACCGTGGGAGATCTTAACTCCCTGAGTGCGTTGATCAGTCAGCTGGTGGCGGGTCATCAGAGTGTTGCCCATGTGAAAACATCAGTGATACTTAACCGTATAAAAGAAGGTGGGATCATGCTGCAAGGCAGCGATCTCCCGACGTAATAATCAACTACAGTTAACTATTGTCGTGCATTATTTGCCAGTAAGTGCATAAATAGTGCATCAGGATTCACAGTGATGCACGAAATGAAGGTCACTTTTTCAGGGATTAACCCTGCGTCGGCTCCTGACATCTGTAATATCAATAAGATAATAACCCGCACTCACCGATAACCAGCCATGGTTATCAGTGTGGCGCGTTTTTTGCTTACACAACACTTTGCACTCATTGATCAATTAGGGTTTGGCTATGACAGTTATGAAAACTTCGGCGGCAGAGTCCGTGCCTCACAGTCTGGTGGAAGATGCACTGGCGATTTTATTTGGCACTTTACTGGTGTCGTTCGGCATCATTATGCTGAAACAGGCAGGCGCATTAACCGGAAGCACTGCAGGGATTGCTTTTTTGATTAGCTATGTCACACCGTTATCCTTCGGTTCGGCGTTTTTCCTGATCAATCTGCCTTTTTACTGGCTGGCGGTTCGCCAGATGGGCTGGGAATTTACCCTGAAAACCTTCAGTGCGGTAGGACTGGTATCGCTGTTTACGCACCTGCATCCATTATTTATTCATTTTTCTCAGCTTAACCCTTTCTATGCAGCCCTGTTTGGTAATATTGTGATGGGCATGGGGTTCATTGTGTTATTCCGCCATAAAGCCAGTCTGGGTGGCATTAATATTCTGGCACTCTGGCTGCAGAAACGAATAGGTCTGCGTGCCGGTAAACTGCAAATGTGTGTCGATACCTGTGTGGTACTGGCCTCGCTGTGGGTGGTATCACTGCCTATGCTGCTGGCATCGGTATGTGGCGCCATAATACTGAATCTGATTATTGCAATGAACCACCGTCCTGGCCGCTATATGGTCTGAACAGGCTGCGGCTCAATAACATAGATAATGATGGAGAAGTACAACGTGTTTCAACATGTCGATGCCTATGGCGGCGATCCCATCCTTTCGCTGATGGAAAAATTCAAAGAAGATCCGCGTCCGGCAAAAGTTAATCTGAGTATTGGTCTCTATTATAACGAACAGGGGATCATTCCTCAGTTACAGGCCGTGGCTGAGGCAGAGAAACGCCTGCAAA
The DNA here is from genome assembly GCF_002345795.1 of Tatumella sp. UBA2305. Classification (NCBI taxonomy): domain Bacteria; kingdom Pseudomonadati; phylum Pseudomonadota; class Gammaproteobacteria; order Enterobacterales; family Erwiniaceae; genus Tatumella; species Tatumella sp. UBA2305. Next base: position 11,209 of record NZ_DDVT01000013.1, on the reverse strand, counting down.
GTGCTTCTGGCCAGGCATCGCTCTACCTGCCAATGGAAGGTATTACCGCATATCGCAAAGCCATCGTTACTCTGTTATTTGGTGAGAATAACCCGCTGGCAGAAAGTGGCCGTATTGCCTGCATTCAGACGCTGGGTGGCTCTGGCGCCCTGAAAGTAGGTGCTGACTTTCTGAAAAACTATTTCCCGGGGTCTGATGTATGGGTGAGTGATCCTACCTGGGAAAACCATGTGGCCATTTTCGCCGGTGCCGGTTTCAAGGTGAACCGCTATCCGTGGTATGACTCTGAAACTCATGGCGTAAAATTCGCTGAGTTTATCGAGACACTGAAAGGCCTGCCGGAACAAACCATCGTGTTATTGCATCCGTGCTGCCACAACCCAACCGGTGCAGACCTGACGCCGGTTCAATGGGATCAGACGATTGAAGTATTGAAAGCAGGTAAGCTGATTCCGTTTATGGATATCGCTTATCAGGGCTTTGGTGCCGGAGCAGAGCAGGATTGTTACGCTATCCGTGCTGCGGCGAAAGCCGGGCTGCCGGCTCTGGTCAGTAATTCCTTCTCCAAAATCTTCTCATTATATGGCGAGCGGGTGGGGGGATTGTCGGTGCTGTGTGAAAGCAGCAACGAAGCCGATTGTGTACTGGGTCAGTTGAAGGCCGCTATCCGTCGCAACTATTCCAGCCCGCCGACGCATGGTGCTACGCTGGTCATGACCATTCTGAATGACAGTGAGTTGCGGGCCAACTGGCTGGCCGAACTGGAAGAGATGCGGGTGCGTATTCTGGATATGCGCCAGGCACTGGTGACCGCTCTGAGCCATGCATTACTAGGGCGTGATTTCAGCTACCTGGAGAAACAACGGGGTATGTTCAGTTATACCGGACTGAGTGCACAGCAGGTTGACAGATTGCGTGAAGAATTTGGTGTCTACCTGATCAGCAGTGGTCGCATGTGTGTTGCCGGGCTTAACAGCCGCAATATCCATCAGGTCGCGGAAGCCTTTGCCGCGGTACTCTGAGTGCAGCTGACTTCGGTCTGAAATGTTCAAGGGCCCGGTAACGGGCCCTTTTTACTTTTTCAGGTGTGACTGACGGACTTTTATTTCCCCGGTACTCCAGGTGTCCTGTGGGCTGGCGGTCGAATCCAGCAAGCGGTTCAGTGCTTCATGAATTTGCCGGTCAACCCGCTGACTCACGGTAGTGAGCTGTCGTGAAGCACTGCCAGCTTCATCAATATCATCAAACCCGGCAATCCCCAGTGCGGGTAATCCAAGTTGCATCTGCTGATCCATCACTCCTAAGGCCAGAATATCATTTTCGCAGAACAGCGCATCAATGCGCTCCGCGGGGGGGGTGGCTTCAATATAGCGGGCATATTCGTTAGCCGCGGCTTGTCTGTCATAGTGTCCGGCGACTAACATCACTGATAATTCTTCACCATATTCCGCCAGACCATCGCGAAAACCTCGCATGCGAAACAGATGGTTAGAAGGGGCTTCAGGGCCTTTCATATAACCATAACGGGTAAAACCTTGTGGGGCCATCAGTCGGGCAATCTCTTTTCCTGCGTCGTAGCCATTGTTGTAAACCCGGTCAAATCTGACCAGTTCACTGTTACGGCCAACCTGGACTAACGGCACATGATGCAGGTTCTCTGCCATCGAAATGACGTTTTCACTCAGCACTGCCCCTAAAAAAAGAATTCCGTCGACCTGTAATTGATCCGCCAGTGACAGCACATCGGTATCATTGACCCCGGAGAGATTAATCAGCAGAGCAATACAGCCACGATTTTGCAACTGTCTGGTTGCCTCATCTAACAGCATCAGGCAGTGCGGGTTTTTCATCTCATCAATCACAATGCCGATGATGTTAGTCCGTTTTTTGGACAGGCTACGTGCCAGCAGGTTAGGCTTATATCCAAGCTTCTTCGCAGCTTCCCTGACCTTAATTCTGGATTTTTCTGAGATGGATGACCCTTCGGTAAATGCTCTGGATACCGTCCATTTAGATACTCCGGCGGCTTTAGCCACGTCACTTGCGGTGGCCTTAGCTGATTTTATTGATTTATTGTCATCGCTCATTGTCAGTATCACACTTCTGTTATGTTGCATTGACCGCGAAAAGGCGGGGGTCCCAAAGGAAAAATAAATCAACAGGCAGATAAATGACGGTATAGGTGATTTTCAGGTGACAGACCCGTCTGGGCTATGAGCTGGCGGTTCCATCTGCTTTCTGCATTGATGAATCATCCCACAGATTCTGCCGGGATTGTTGATAGCTATTATAGCCGGGAGGGAATTAGCAAAGAAATGACTAGCCGTGGAAAATAGCGGTATTTCCACGGCCCTGACAGACCAGTGAGGCAGGGATTATAACGTCCCGGTCATATACTGTGCTTCGCCGTAGCCAAAGCTCCAGTCACCTTTGTTATTACTGATAAAAGAGATCATCAGGTCATTGCCTTCAATCCCGCACACCCGCTGGAATTCTTCTGCCAGCCGCTTCATAAAATACTGTTTTTGCTCATCGCTGCGCGGGCTGGTAAATACCCTGACCATGACGAATTTTTCTGTGCGGCTGAATCCCAGCCCGGTGTCCTGGAATACCATATTGCGGGCTTTGTTTTCCTGAACAATCTGATAACGATCCCGCTCCGGTACTTTAAATGCATCCAGTACCACCTGGTGTGCGGTATCCAGCAAGGTCTGGATCTCGTCTTCGCTGCGACCTTCAATCATATCAAATTGTAATAATGGCATTATGCTGCTCCTGAGGGATGAAATTATTGTTATTCTGTCGTGTAAACCGGTGCAGAAAAAGCGCTGACAGCGAATTGATTGTTTTTCTGAGTGAACAATAATGATGAAACAAAGCCATGCCGATGCCTTGTGGAACCATCTACACTGGTTGAGGGTACTCGCCGAAAAAGGCAGTTTTACCCGTGCCGCAGAGCAGTTGGAGGTGAGTAAGGCGGCCATGAGCCAGAAGATAAAAGAGCTGGAAGCGATTGCCGGTGTCGCGTTAGTACAACGTACCACCCGTAGCGTACGCCTGACTCATGAGGGGCAAAAGCTGGTGGAAGATATCCGGCAGCCCTTTGACCAGATAGAACAAAGCTTTAATGCCCTGCGGGATGCCAGCGGACCATTGCGTGGAGTGGTGCGGGTCACGGCCCCGGTGGCCTTTGCCCGCCAACAGTTACTGGTGCATATTCGTAGTTTTCTGCAGCAGTACCCTGAGGTCCGAATCCAGCTGGAAGTGTCTGATCAGTTAGTTTCACTCAGCAGTGAAGGATACGATCTCGCGGTGCGCCACAGTCATCGTTTGCCGGAAACCCATGTGGTGCTGCCGTTGTGCGATACACGGACTCTGCTGGTAGCATCGCCGGAATACCTGGCTCGCCAGGGAGTACCGGATGACCCTTGCCAACTGGCTGAGCATAGCTGCCTTTACTATCCGCGCGGTAATGAACGACCGCAATGGCGGTTATCTCATCCACAAACCGGAGAAACCCGGTCGGTGGCGGTGAAGGGCGGGTTTGCCACTAATAACAGTGAGTCGATTCGTGATGCAGCCATCAGCGGGTTGGGAATCGCGATGCTGCCTGATTTCAGTGCCAGAGCGGCTCTGGAGAACGGAGAGTTAATCCCGGTGCTGGATGAGTGGCAGGTGGTGGGCGGATTTGCGGATAAAATATGGCTGGTCAGGCCCTATGCGGCACAGGTACCCCGTGCCGTTACGGTATTCAGCCACTGGCTGAGAGAAGGTTTTCAGAACAGCCGTTGAAATTCCCTGCCAGTGACTGGCTACCCAGGATAGCTTTACCGGTCTGTGGCTTATTTCTGCCCCATCCTGGCAAAGGCTTCCGGGTACCTTGCTCCGGCAATATTTTCCGGCCGGAAACTTTGTTCCAGGGCCTGTTTCTCGGCATCTGTCAGCAGTATCGCTGCCGCGGCCACATTCTGCTCAACGTACGGGATTTGTTTAGAGCCGGGGATTGGAATAATGTCTTCTCCCTGAGCCAGCACCCAGGCTAACGCTATCTGTGCCACAGTACAGCCTTTTTCTGCTGCAATCTGTTGGATGATCTTTAGCTGGCGCTGGTTAGCCTCTGCATTTTCTGCCTGAAATCGTGGTAATGTTTTTCTGAAATCACCTTCCTGCAATTCTGCAGCGGAAGCGATAGTTCCGGTCAAAAATCCTCTGCCAAGCGGGCTGAAGGGGACGAACGTGATACCCAGTTCCCGACAGGTATCCAGTACTCCATTGGTTTCTACATCGCGAGTCCAGAGGGAATATTCACTCTGTAAGGCGGCAATGGGATGGACTGCATGGGCGCGACGCAGAGTGTCCGCTGAGACCTCTGACAGGCCTATCATTCGTACTTTTCCTTCGGTCACCAGATCGGCCATAGCACCGATACTCTCTTCAATGTGTACCTGAGGATCGACCCGGTGCAAATAATAGAGGTCAATAACGTCGGTTTGCAGGCGTTTCAGCGAAGCTTCGGCGACCGCTCTGGCATTTTCAGGGCTGCCATCAGTCCCGGTAATCTCGCCAAAATCAGTACGCTGGCGATTAAATGTCAGGCCAAACTTGGTGGCAATCGTGACCTGATCCCGACAGGATTTCAGCGCATTACCCAGCAAAATTTCATTCCGATAGGGGCCATACACTTCAGCAGTGTCAAAAAAGGTGACCCCGAGCGCGACTGCATGCTGTAGTGCCTGCAGAGAGGCTTTATCGTCAGTCGCGCCATAAGACTGACTCATACCCATACAGCCCAGCCCGACAGCAGAGACCTGAGTGTTTCCCAGTGTGCGGTAATTCATGATGTTTCTCTGTGATAATTATTGGTTGATTCACTCATCATAAGTCGCATTACTCTGTATGATAATCGCTACAATCATTATCAGGTCATTCTAAAATTTAGAACAATGGATCGAATTCAGCTTTCACAACTGGTGGTATTTGTTACCGTGGCTGGCACCGGTAGCTTCCGTGCCGCCGCGGCACAACTGGGGATTGCACCTTCTGCGGTCAGCCATGCAGTTTCAAACCTGGAAGGCAGCCTGGGTATCAGATTGCTGGCACGTACTACCCGTTCGACCCGACCCACTGAAGAAGGCTATTTGTTGTTATCGCGGGTCAACGGGCCGCTATCGGATATCGGTAATGCTCTGGCGGAAGTACCGGATCTGACCGGCAAGCCGCGTGGACCATTGCGCCTGACTATGCCTTCTCTGGCAGCAGAGCAGCTGGTGGCACCACGTTTACCTGAGTTTATGGTGCGCTTTCCGCAGATTGAGCTGGATATTCGTACTGCCGATGGGTTTGAGGATATTGTGCAAAGTGGTTGCGATGCAGGGATTCGGCTGGGAGAAAACCTGGAAGCAGATATGATTGCAATCCCGTTGGACCGGCCTCGCCGTAGCCTGATTGTAGCCAGCCCTGCTTACTTTTCTGATCACCCTGAACCTCGCCATCCCCGGGATTTGAGTAAACATAACTGCATTCGTCGCCGTTTTCAGAGTGGCCGTGTTTACCGCTGGGAACTCACTCAGAATAGTCAGCCATTCAGTATTGAAGTCACAGGCAATCTGATTTTGCCTCAGCAATCTCTGATTCGTCAGGCGGCACTGGACGGTATCGGGCTGGCTTTCTTGTTTGAAGAGTCGGTGGCTGAGGATCTACGGGCAGGGCGGCTGAAATCAGTGATGGAGGCCTGGTGTCCGGAATTTAATGGCTTTTTCCTGTATTACCCGTCAAGACGACAGATGCGTCCTGCGTTGCGGGCCTTTATCGATTTTTTTCGTTATCAGCATGAGTAAGCTACAGTGGGGCCAGGGATGGGGCGGAGGGTTACAGCGAAATAAGTAACGGCGACCGGAGCCGCCGTTACTGTGTGCGGTCAGAAAATTATGCTGCCGCGCTGTTACGCAGTGTATTGATATCAATAACAAAGCGATATTTCACGTCGCTTTTCAGCATCCGTTCGTAAGCGTCGTTGATTTGGGCAATATCAATCAGTTCAATATCGGAAATGATATTGTGCTTACCACAAAAATCGAGCATTTCCTGAGTTTCGGCAATACCACCAATCAGAGAACCTGATACGCTGCGGCGTTTGAAAATCAGGCTGGCAACGTTCGGTGCCGGGTGATCATGCTCCGGTACGCCGACCAGGGTCATATTCCCGTCGCGTTTCAGCAGATTAATAAACGGCGTCAGATCGTGTTGAGCCGCAACCGTGTTCAGAATGAAATCGAAACTGTTGACGTGTTTTGCCATCTGATCCGGATCTTTAGAGACCACCACTTCATCAGCACCCAGACGTTTGCCATCGGCAATCTTGGAAGGAGAGGTGGTAAACAGCACCACTTTGGCTCCCATTGCATGGGCGATTTTTACCCCCATGTGGCCAAGTCCACCCAGTCCGACGATACCTACTTTCTGGCCAGGGCCGACTTTCCAGTGACTTAGTGGGGAGTAGGTGGTGATGCCGGCGCAAAGCAGTGGTGCGACTCCTGCCAGATCCAGATTCTCCGGAACCCGTAACACGAAATCCTCATGGACTACGACATCTGAGGAATAACCACCGAAGGTGACTTTGCCATCAAACCGGTCTTTACCATTATAGGTAGCGACAAAGCCGTTTTCGCAATACTGCTCCAGGCCATCCTGGCAGCTTGGACAACTGCGGCACGAATCGACCATACAGCCAACACCGACGATATCACCGGTCTTAAATTTGCTGGCAGAGCTGCCGGTGGCGGTAATACGGCCAACAATTTCGTGGCCCGGAACGACCGGAAAAACGGTGTTGTGCCATTCGTTGCGCGCCTGGTGAAGGTCAGAGTGGCAGACTCCGCAAAACAGCACTTCAATCTGCACATCATGTTCGCGAAGCTGACGTGGCTGGTAGCTGAACGGAGCGAGGGGGGATTTTTCGTTCTGTGCGGCGTAAGCATGGATAATATTCATTATTTCTCCTGTCAGACAGACAACAAACACCCCCACACGGGGATCGTGCGGGAGAGTGAACCTGAACTTCAGGATAGTCCCTGACCGTCGAAATAGGTATACCTGATTGTCGCAGAATGTTGCCTGTTTCTGCAATTCTCAGAGAAACAGGCAACATTCACGGTGGTGCAGGGATAAATATAACCGGATGAATTTATTTGGTTTTAAGTAATGGTTTCAGGAATCGGGCAGTATGTGATTCTGCACATTCCACCACGCTTTCCGGCGTACCGGCGACCAAAATTTCACCGCCACCACTGCCACCTTCCGGACCGAGATCGACAATCCAGTCAGCGGTTTTTATCACATCGAGGTTATGTTCAATCACCACGATGGTATTTCCCTGGTCGCGTAGCTGATGCAGTACCGCCAGCAGTTGCTGAATATCGGCAAAGTGCAGACCGGTGGTTGGCTCATCCAGAATATACAGTGTCTGACCGGTACCTCGTTTCGATAATTCACGGGCCAGTTTCACACGCTGCGCCTCACCGCCTGACAGGGTGGTGGCAGACTGTCCCAGACGGATATAGGATAACCCGACATCCATCAGCGTCTGTAACTTACGTGACAGCGCAGGCACGGCTTCAAAGAAATCACGGGCTTCTTCGATAGTCATTTCCAGCACTTCGTGGATGTTTTTGCCCTTATATTTCACCTCCAGAGTTTCACGGTTATAGCGTTTCCCTTTGCACTGATCACAAGGCACATAGATATCCGGCAGGAAGTGCATTTCGACCTTAATCACCCCGTCACCCTGACAGGCTTCACAGCGCCCGCCACGAACGTTAAAGCTGAAGCGACCCGGCGTATAGCCGCGGGTGCGTGCCTCAGGCACTCCGGCAAACAATTCACGTACCGGTGTAAAGATGCCGGTATAGGTCGCCGGGTTAGAACGCGGGGTACGACCGATCGGACTCTGGTCGATATCTATGACTTTATCGAAATGCTCCAGTCCTTTGATATCACGGTAAGGAGCCGGTTCTGTCAGTGTTGCACCGTTCAACTGGCGCTGGGCAATAGGGAATAAGGTGTCATTGATTAGCGTCGATTTACCGGAACCTGAAACTCCGGTTATGCAGGTAAATAAGCCGACCGGCAGGGTCAGGGTGACATCTTTAAGGTTATTTCCCCTGGCACCGGTCAGTTTCAGGACTTTGGCCGGGTCGCCTTTGACCCGCTCCGCCGGGACTTCAATTTTCCGTTTGCCACTCAGGAATTGCCCCGTCAGAGAGTCTTCGTTGGCCATGATGCTGTCAACATTCCCCTCAGCGACTACCTGGCCACCATGCACACCGGCACCCGGACCGATATCTATAACATGGTCAGCCGCGCGAATAGCATCTTCGTCATGCTCAACCACGATAACGGTATTCCCCAGATTACGCAGATGAATCAGCGTATTCAGCAGGCGTTCATTATCGCGCTGATGCAGACCAATCGAGGGTTCATCCAGCACATACATCACGCCCACCAGTCCGGCGCCAATCTGGCTGGCCAGACGGATACGCTGAGCCTCACCGCCAGACAGTGTTTCGGCCGAACGGGAGAGCGACAGATAGTTCAGGCCGACATTCACCAGAAAACTCAGCCGTTCGCTGATCTCTTTCAGCACTTTTTCGGCAATTGCGGCACGCTGTCCGGTGAGTTGCAGTGATTCAAAAAACTGTGTGGCATGGCCAATACTCATTTCCGAAATCTGCGGCAGGGTGGTCTCGGCAACAAACACATTGCGGGCCTCTTTACGCAGCCGGGTGCCGTCACAGCTGGTACAGGAACGATTACTGATATATTTTGCCAGCTCTTCGCGCACTGCATTGGATTCCGTTTCTTTGTAACGTCGCTCCATATTATGCAGCACACCTTCGAATGGATGACGCCTTACTGAGGTGTCGCCACGATCATTGACATACTTAAATTCGATATTTTCTTTGCCTGAACCGTTGAGGATCACTTTACGGACATTGTCACTCAGGGTATTGAACGGGGCTTCAATATCGAACTGATAGTGTTCACTGAGTGAACGCAGCATCTGGAAGTAGTAGAAATTACGCCGGTCCCAGCCACGGATTGCCCCTCCGGCCAGCGAGATTTCCTCATTCTGGATCACCCGTTGCGGATCGAAAAACTGCTGTACGCCCAGACCGTCACAGGTCGGGCAGGCACCGGCCGGGTTGTTAAAGGAAAACAACCGGGGTTCCAGCTCGCGCATGCTGTAACCGCATATCGGGCAGGCGAAATTGGCGGAAAACAGCAGTTCAGGTACGGAACTGTCGTCCATATCCGCGACAATGGCGGTACCGCCGGAAAGCTCAAGTGTGGTTTCAAACGACTCGGCCAGCCGGGTGGCCAGATCATCACGAACTTTGAAACGATCGACTACCACTTCGATGGTGTGTTTTTTCTGTAATTCGAGTTTTGGCGGATCAGAGAGATCACAGACTTCTCCGTCGATCCGTGCGCGGATGTACCCCTGGGCGGCGAGTCCTTCCAGGGTTTTACTGTGCTCACCTTTGCGGTCTTTAATAATGGGTGCCAGCAGCATCAGGCGGTTGCCCTCGGGCTGTTGCAGCACCTGATCAACCATCTGGCTGACGGTCTGTGCCGCTAACGGGACACCGTGGTCCGGGCAGCGAGGTTCACCGACACGGGCAAACAGCAAACGCAGATAATCGTGAATTTCGGTAATAGTACCGACCGTCGAACGCGGGTTATGAGATGTCGATTTCTGTTCAATAGAAATAGCCGGAGACAGACCTTCGATATGATCGACATCCGGTTTTTCCATCAGTGATAAAAACTGACGAGCGTAGGCCGACAGCGATTCAACATACCGACGCTGACCTTCCGCATACAGCGTGTCGAAGGCCAGTGACGATTTACCTGAACCAGACAGACCCGTGACTACGACCAGCTTGTCACGGGGGATAATCAGATTGATGTTTTTCAGGTTATGGGTGCGGGCACCCCGTACTTCGATCTTATCCATTCACCTTTCCCGGATTATCAGCGTCGTCCATGCCTTCGGACGAGACATGGGAAGAATCAAACACATCATTATGGCATAAAAAATAAACTGATTAAATATCCAGTGGTTTACAGAAAAGGCGGTCTGACAGGACCGAAAGCTTAAACGACAAGGCTGTGCGTTATCCGGTGAAGGTCTCCGCGCTATTTCGGGGCAAGATGAGACAGGAAGCAGGCTAACGGATTAAAGGTCAGGTTAAAATAATTTGTTCATTTTCGGTTTCCAGTGAAAAACAAAAAGTACTGCTAATCTGTGGTTAAAAGCGGCTAAGACGCGCGGGGTGACGGCCATCACAATTGCCTGGCAGCCGGAGATAACAGACCCGGGGCTATGCGGATGGAAGCCGGTTCGAAAGTATCAATAACAACACGTGACGTGGTATGATTATCCGCTTAGACTCAGAGTAATTATTCTTCAGGAGAGACCTATATGGCCAGTCGCGGCGTAAACAAAGTAATTCTTGTCGGGAATCTGGGGCAGGACCCGGAAATCCGTTATATGCCAAATGGTGGTGCGGTTGCCAACATTACACTGGCCACGTCGGAAAGCTGGCGTGATAAGCAGACCGGTGAGAACAAAGAAGTCACTGAATGGCACCGTGTGGTTCTGTTCGGCAAACTGGCCGAAGTCGCTGGTGAGTATCTGCGTAAAGGTTCTCAGGTATATATCGAAGGTCAACTGCGCACCCGTAAATGGCAGGATCAGGGTGGCCAGGATCGTTACACTACCGAAGTCGTGGTTAACGTAGGCGGCACCATGCAGATGCTGGGTGGTCGTCAGGGCGGCAACGGCGGTGGCGCCCCCGCAGGCGGACAGAACAACAACAATGGCTGGGGCCAGCCACAGCAGCCTCAAGGCGGCAACCAGTTCAGCGGCGGCGGCAGTGCTCCGGCAGCTCGTCCGCAACAGAGCAGCGCACCGGCCAGCAGCGAACCGCCAATGGATTTCGACGACGATATCCCGTTCTAGGATTTACCTAAGAACATTTAGTCATGAATTTTCTATCAGGCCTCTGTTAATACAGGGGCTTTTTTGTATTCGACATCTCAAAACCGTCAATTTTTATTGACCCTCTCTTAAAATATTATGTACCTTGCAATTGTGTAAAGTTTATGAGGTGTAGGGGTAATCCCCCGGTAATCTCCCCATTTTTAA
>NZ_DDVT01000022.1:0-82720 GCF_002345795.1 Tatumella sp. UBA2305 | reverse complement strand
TCTGAATGACGTTTTTTTATGCATTTCAGTACTAAACTGCGAGTATTTTAAGCGACGGGAAGCCGTAACGCTGTAAAATGGGCAATAAACGTTCAGTATCAGCGTTCAGTTCAGTACAAAACGCCACATCAGGTAAAAAAGAACACGAAGGCGCAGATTCATGTTGCAACAACCAAACAGTCCTTCTGGCAATCGCGGCCCCGGAATCAATCAGCCGTGTTCCTTCGGGTAATACAGCCTGCAATTCTTCTTTTAACAAAGGAAAATGAGTACAACCCAGTACCACTGTGTCAGGCGGCTCAGGTAAGCTCAGCCACGGACGAACAATCTGCTGTATTTCATTTAACGGGACAAATTCACCATGTAGCTTTTGTTCTGCCAGCAATACCAGCTCAGCTGAACCCAGCATTTCTATCTGACACTCTTTGGCGAACTGCTTCACTAACTGGTGGGTATAACTACGTTTCACCGTGCCACGGGTCGCCAGCAGACCGACGATCCCGTTTCGGGTGAGACGAGCTGCAGGCTTGATGGCAGGAACAACACCCACGACCGGAAACTCAAACGCCGCCCTGAGTGCAGGTAAAGAGACGGTGCTGGCAGTATTACAGGCAATGACGGCAATGGAAACGGTGTAATCATGCACTACTGCAGCAGTAATCGCCGTCAGTCGTTCGATAATATATTGTTCGGTTTTCTCCCCGTATGGGAAACCTACGTTATCAAACACATATATATAATGAGCATCGGGCAGTAACTGCCTGATTTCATCATAGACTGACAGGCCACCGACACCTGAATCAAACACCAGAACTGTCGGCCGGTCTCCGGTTACACCAGCGGTAGTGGGCATTAACTCATCCTGAACAACTATAGCCATACACTGTCTCATCGTTATCAATTAACGGAGAGGTTATTCTATCACGATCCCTGCAGCCAAAACCGAACAGCCTGACGGGAAGCGGAGAACCTTCACAACTATTACCTGGACCTCCGGGACTGGACATCAGCGGCGGAATCCCTACAATCCCGCCTGAAACTCAATAACCAGGATTAATTATGACCCCGGAACATCTTCCCGTTGAACACTATGACGACCAGCTGGCGGAAAAAGTTAATCGCTTAACCTCTATGATGGTGCCCTTTAATGCACCTCAGGCAGATGTTTTTCGCTCACCTGTCAGCCATTACCGTATGCGCGCCGAATTCCGCATCTGGCATCAGGGAGATGATTTGTACCATATCATTTTTGATCAACAGACCCGCCAGAGAATCCGGGTAGACAGTTTTCCGGCAGCCAGTGAGCTTATCAATACGATGATGCCACGGATGATCACGGCCTTACGTAACAACCGACTGTTACGCCATAAACTGTTTCAGATAGATTATCTTTCTACCTGTAGTCAGCAAATTATTATTTCTCTGCTTTACCACCGCAAATTAGATGATGCATGGCAGGCCGAAATGGCTCAGTTGCGCGACAGCTTTCGGGCCGAAGGGTTTAACGTACAGTTTATTGGCCGTGCGACGAAAACCAAAATTTGCCTGGATCACGATTATGTCGATGAAGTACTGACTGTCGGTGGTAAAGAAATGATCTATCGCCAGGTCGAGAATAGTTTTACACAACCGAATGCGGCAATTAATGTGCAAATGCTGGAATGGGCATTGGCGGCGACCGAGGGATCTCAGGGAGATCTGCTGGAGCTCTACTGCGGTAATGGCAACTTCTCATTAGCACTGGCCCGCAATTTTCGTCGTGTCCTGGCCACTGAAATCGCGAAACCCTCTGTAGAATCGGCACAATATAATATTGCCGCCAATCAGACAGATAATGTGCAGATAATCAGAATGTCTGCCGAAGAGTTTACACAGGCAATGCAGGGTGTACGTCGGTTCAACCGCCTGGAAGGCATTGATTTAAGCAGTTATGAATGCGAAACCATTTTTGTCGATCCACCCCGCAGCGGGCTGGATTCTCAGACTCTGAAGATGGTCAGCGCTTATCCGGTGATCATGTATATCTCGTGTAACCCGGAAACGCTGTGCGACAATTTACATACCCTGTCAGCGACTCATCAGATCGAACGGCTGGCCCTGTTCGATCAGTTCCCCTACACCCATCATATGGAATGTGGAGTACTGCTGCGTCAGAAAGCTTAACTGCACTATCACTGCACTATCGCCCCGTGCCCGGGGCGATAGGCGCTTCAACGTTTCCGACGAAAACGGCTCAGAATCCAGAAAACCAGACACACCATCAGCAGTGTAGGGATAAAGTTAGAACCTATCTGCGGATACTGGGCGCGGATCACTGCACTGTACACCAGAATACCCAGCAGAAAAAAACCACCTGACAACGAAGGCATGCCTTCCGGCATACTCCTGTTCAGATAACGTTGATGGAGGTACCACACCGCCAGTGCCAGCGCAATGATCGGAAAAAATGAAAACGGGACATAGTGATTAAATAGAGCCGTGAAAGTGCCATTAATCGAAAGGCCGGTGATAAAAGCCAGAATCAATGTCCCTTTATCACGGGAATTTTGCTCAGTCATGTGGTTACCTGTGTTGATTACTGTTCTGATTTGTCTGTGGCTAACGCCAGCCTCTCCTGCTCGCGGCGATACCAGTAATAAGCACCTTTCGAAATCATTCTTAACTGCAGAACCAGTCGGTCTTCCAGTTTCCGGCGCTGCTCTGCATCCACGTCCAGCGCTTCTGCGCCGGCACTGAATACAATAGTGACCATCGCTTCTGCCTGCGCTTCAGTAAAACTGCGGGGCATATGATTTTCTAATTCAAGGTAGTCAGCAAGTTCGGCGATAAAGTGCTGGATCTCACGGGCAACAGCGGCACGAAAAGCGGCAGAGGTGCCGGAACGTTCACGAAGCAACAATCGAAAAGCATTCGGGTTGTTACCAATGAATTCCATAAAGGTTGAGACCGAGGTTTTAATAATGCTGCCGCCTTTGGCGATACGCTGTCGTGCCTGGCGCATCAGCTGACGAAGCATCAATCCGCTCTCATCGACCATAGTCAGGCCGAGTTCATCAACATCTTTAAAATGCCGGTAAAAAGAGGTCGGTGCGATCCCTGCCTCGCGGGCAACTTCACGCAAGCTTAAGCTGGCAAAGCTACGTTCTGCACTCAACTGGCTGAACGCTGCTTCAATAAGAGTACGCCTTGTACGTTCTTTTTGCTGTGCTCTGACGCCCATCGTTTCTGCCTGTTTACACTTTATAGTCGCACTATATCAAAAATATCAGCGTACAGTGGGGCAAACTTTGTGAACGCCTGTTACCCTGTGTATCGGACATAGAAACAAGAAATAACACGATTAGCGTTCAGCTGCCCTGGTAAAAATGTTATATTTACGTTGTTGGAATGTTTAAAAATAGGACGTACCGGTATGCAAAAGTCTTACGATTACGATGCCATTGTGATTGGCTCCGGACCCGGTGGTGAAGGTGCTGCTATGGGACTGGTCAAACAGGGAGCCCATATTGCCGTTATTGAGCGTTATCATAATATCGGCGGCGGTTGTACCCACTGGGGAACTATTCCGTCAAAAGCTTTACGGCATGCTGTTAGCAGGATAATCGAATTTAATCAGAACCCCCTGTATAGCGATCATTCCCGCCTGCTACGCTCTTCATTTTCAGATATTTTGAAACACACAGAAAATGTCATTCAACAGCAGACAAATATGCGTCAGGGGTTTTATGAACGAAACCACTGCGAGATTTACCAGGGCGATGCCCATTTCGTCGATGCCAACACCATTGAAATAGTCTTACACGACGGAAGCCGTGAAAGACTCACTGCTGAGAAGTTTGTGATTGCCTGCGGTTCACGTCCTTACCATCCCGATACCGTTGACTTTAGCCACCCGCGCATTTACGACTCCGACTCTATTCTCGATTTACACCATGAACCTTCACACGTCATTATTTATGGCGCTGGGGTGATTGGCTGTGAATATGCCTCGATTTTCCGTGGTTTAGGGGTAAAAGTTGATCTTATCAACACCCGTGATCGCCTGCTGGCGTTCCTCGATCAGGAAATGTCAGATTCACTTTCTTATCATTTCTGGAACAGTGGCGTGGTTATCCGTCATAACGAAGAGTTTGAAAAAGTGGAAGGGAATGATGATGGCGTAATTGTCCATCTGAAATCGGGCAAGAAAATGAAAGCCGATTGCCTGCTCTACGCCAACGGACGAACCGGTAATACAGATTCACTGTCGCTTGAAAACGCCGGACTGGAAGCAGACAGCCGCGGGCTGGTCAAAGTGAACAGCATGTACCAGACTGCACAGCCACATATTTATGCGGTTGGCGATGTGATAGGTTACCCCAGCCTGGCTTCTGCTGCTTATGATCAGGGAAGAATTGCCGCTCAGGCACTGATCAAGGGAGAGGCAACCGCTCATCTGGTTGAAGATATTCCGACCGGTATTTATACCATTCCGGAAATCAGTTCTGTTGGTAAAACAGAACAGCAGCTCACCGCAATGAAAGTTCCCTACGAAGTGGGCCGGGCACAGTTCAAACATCTGGCGCGGGCACAGATTGTTGGCATGAATGTAGGTAGCCTGAAGATACTGTTCCATCGTGAAACCAAAGAAATCCTCGGTATTCACTGCTTTGGCGAACGTGCAGCCGAAATTATTCACATTGGCCAGGCAATTATGGAACAGAAGAACGGTGGTAACACCCTTGAGTACTTTGTGAATACCACCTTTAACTACCCGACAATGGCTGAAGCTTATCGGGTTGCGGCGTTAAACGGTCTTAATCGCTTATTTTGAGATCTGACCTGACGCAAACATATGTGCGCTAATCGTCTCTGCCAACTGCTCATAGCGGCTGCGCAGAGGCGAACCAGGACGATAAATCAGTGCAATAGTACGCTGTGGTACCGGTTTATCGCAGGTGATATAGCAAACACCGTCTCTTTCACGCTCGTTAGGTACAGCCAGAGAAGGCATCAGCGTAATCCCACTACCTGCTGCAACCATATTACGCAGCGTTTCCAGGCTGGTTGCTCTAAAATGGGTATCTTCATCCGCTCCCGCAGAAAAACAGAAGCCCAGAGCCTGATCCCGCAAACAATGTCCGTCCTGTAACATCAGCAGTTTTTCACCCGCTAAGTCAGACATGGGTACACGTTCACGATTATGCCAGGGGTGACCGGAATAGACCGCCAGTTTCATTGGCTCATCAAATAACGGAACTTCGATAAAGGCTTCGGTTTCTTTTACCAGTGCCATGATTGCACAATCGAGTTGCCCGCTGTCCAGCTGAGCCAGCAGTTGCTGAGTCTGTGCTTCATGCAAATACATCTCCAGCTTAGGGAATGTCTGATGCAACATTGGGATGATTTGCGGCAGTAAATAAGGACTGATGGTTGGAATTAATCCAATATGCAGCGGCCCGGACATGGTTTCTCCTTGCTGGCTGGCCATCTCCTTCAGCACTTTCACTTCGCGCAGAACGGTACGAGCCTGATCCACCAGCAATAAGCCAGCCTGAGTGAACAATACCTTTCGGCTGGTTCGTTCCAGTAACATCACTCCCAGTTCATCTTCCAGTTTGCGGATTTGGCCGCTGAGGGTTGGCTGACTTACGTGACAGGCATCAGCTGCCCGTCGGAAATGGCGATGTTCTGCCAGTGACACCAGGTACTCAAGGTCGCGAATGTTCATTAAATTCCTTCAGTCTGTGATAGCTCATGGCGATAGATAGCATAGCAATCAACGATTAGCCCTATCAAGATGAGATAGCGATAATAGCCACAATAAATCACAAATACCGTTTAAACGCGCAGAAAAGCGCAGGACAGGAGCGATTATGTCAGACAACTACGAAGGCCGTTCAGTACCTGAAGTGACATTCCATACCCGTCAGGGTGATAAGTGGGTGGATGTGACCACTGCCGACCTGTTTAAAGATAAAACAGTTATCGTATTTTCACTGCCAGGCGCATTTACGCCAACCTGTTCATCCAGCCACCTGCCACGTTACAACGAGTTATATAGCGTGTTCTCACAGCACGGCGTGGATGATATTTTATGTATCTCAGTAAACGATACTTTTGTAATGAATGCGTGGAAAGCCGATCAGCATGCGGAAAATATTACCTTTATTCCGGACGGTAATGGGGACTTTACCCGTGGTATGAATATGCTGGTCGAAAAAGAAGATCTCGGCTTTGGCGCACGTTCATGGCGTTACTCCATGCTGGTGCGTAACGGCGTGGTAGAAAAAATGTTTGTCGAACCTAACAAACCGGGCGACCCGTTTGAAGTCTCTGATGCCGATACCATGCTGCAATATCTGGCTCCGGACGTGAAACTACAGGAATCCGTATCGCTGTTTACTAAACCAGGCTGTCAGTTCTGTGCTAAGGCAAAACAGATGCTGCAGGAACGCGGTATTCAGTATGAAGAGATCATTCTGGGTCAGGACGCCACGACCGTGAGCCTGAGAGCAGTGACCGGCAGAGCGACCGTACCACAAGTCTTTATCGGTGGACGACATATTGGTGGCAGTGATGACCTGGAACAGTACTTTCTGAGAGGCTGAGTCAGCATCACTCTGTTAGTGAGAATAAAACAGCGGACTCAGGTCCGCTGTTTTACTTTAAGGATCAGGCAAGGCGTTGTTTCGCTTCACCGATCGCCAAAGCGACCTGAGATGGAGCCACACCACCGCGCGCATTACGTTTATCCAGGCAGGATTGTAAAGACAGTACCGGATAAACATCGTCTCCGATGACCGGGCTGAACCCCTGTAACTCATCCAGAGACAGCGCTTCAAGTGCCACACCTTTACTGATAGCCGCAACAACGGCCTCACCTACAATATGGTGAGCTTCGCGGAAAGGTACTCCTTTCGCCACCAGATAGTCGGCCAGTTCGGTTGAGTTGGCGTAACCCTGTTCAGCGGCCTCCTGGCAACGCGGACGTTTGACCTGAATACCATCCAGTACCAGACCAGCCATATGCAGACAGTCCAGCCAGGTATCCAGTGCATCGAACAGCCCTTCTTTATCTTCCTGCATGTCCTTGTTGTATGCCAGAGGCAAACCTTTAAGGGTCATCATCATGCCGGTGAGTGCCCCCTGGACACGGCCACATTTACCGCGAATCAGTTCCAGCGCATCCGGGTTCTTCTTCTGTGGCATCAGGGAAGATCCTGAGGTGACCTTGTCAGACAGTTCAACAAATCCGGCTTCCCCGGAATTAAAGAAAATCAGGTCTTCAGCGAAGCGGGACAGGTGAACCATTCCGATAGAAGCATCAGACAACAGCTCCAGCACATGGTCACGGTCAGAGACTGAATCCAGGCTGTTGCGGGTTGCAGATGCAAATCCAAGCCAGCCCGCCAGTTGTTCACGATCAATCTCATAGGCGGTACCGGCCAAAGCACCACAACCCAGCGGGCTGACATCCAGGCGTTTCAGCGCATCCTGCAGGCGGCTTTCATCGCGGGCCAGCATCTCGGTATACGCCAGACACCAGTGAGCAAAAGTCACCGGCTGAGCCCTTTGCAGGTGGGTATAACCTGGCATCACGGCATCCTGGTTCGCCGAGGCGGTCGCGACCAGTTCCTGCTGGAGCTGGCGAACTGCGCCCAGAAGCTCACTGATTGTCGCTTTACACCAGAGCTTCAGATCAGTGGCTACCTGGTCATTACGGCTACGGCCAGTATGCAGTTTTTTTCCCAGCGCACCGACTTTATCAATCAGTTTGCCTTCGACCCAGCTGTGAATATCTTCCGCATCACTCTGCAAAATCTGTTCGGGGTTGACCTGTACTTCACTCAGCAGTTCGTGCAGGGCCTGCTCCAGTTGCTGCTGCTCTTCCTGACTCAGCACACCCACCGTGACCAGTGCTTTGGACCAGGCAACAGAACCGGTAATATCCTGTTCTGCCAGCCGGTAATCAAAACGCAGTGAATCATTAAATTGTTTAAAACGCTGGTCTGCTGCCTGCGTAAAGCGTCCACCCCACAGTGCCATTATGATGCTTCCTCTACTGGGTTATTCTAAAAACAGGGCGGCCTTAACGCCGCCCTGATTCGGGTCTCTTTTTCTGTTACCGGAACTTATTTTTGATCTTTGAGCGCACGGATACGTGAAGAGAGTGAGTACAACCGGATAAAACCACCTGCATGACTATGGTCATACACGTCATCTTCACCAAAAGTCGCAAACTCTTCAGAGTACAGGCTGTTGACAGATTTTTTACGGATGGCCGTCACCTGCCCTTTGTACAACTGCAGAACCACTTCACCGTTAACAATTTCTGCCAGTGACTCTGCAGAAGCCTGCAATGATTTACGGATTGGGGTGAACCAGCGTCCGTCATACACTACATAAGACATTTCCAGGCCCAGTTGCTCACGCCATTTGAAACTGTCACGGTCCAGTACCAGCTGCTCTACAGCACGCAGGGCATTAACCATGATGGTGCCCCCCGGAGTTTCATAGCAACCACGGGATTTCATACCCACCAGACGGTTTTCGACGATGTCGATACGGCCAACACCATGTTTAGCACCCAGGGTGTTCAATTTATTCAGGCATTCAAACGGACTGAGTGCTTCGCCGTTTACTGCAACTACACGGCCTTTCTCAACAGTAACAGAGACTTCTTCTGGCTGATCAGGTGCTTCCAGCGGATCAACCGTCCAGACCCAGCAATCTTTGTTCGGTGCATTCCACGGGCTTTCCAGGACTCCGCCTTCGGTAGAGATATGCCATGCATTCTCATCACGACTATAAATTTTTTCAAGCGTTGCGGTGGTCGGGATATTACGTTCTTTCAGGTATGCCAGCAGAGCTTCACGGGAACGCAGGTCCCATTCACGCCATGGCGCAACCACTTTCAGCTGCGGAGCCAGTGCGGCATAGGTGCTTTCAAAACGTACCTGATCATTGCCCTTACCCGTCGCTCCGTGGCACAGCGCATCAGCGCCTACTTTCAGCGCCAACTCAACCTGAGCTTTTGCAATAATTGGACGCGCCATTGAGGTGCCCAGCAGGTAGGTGCCTTCGTACAATGCCCCGGTCTGTAGTACCGGATAAACATATTCACTAATGAATTCTTCGCGCAGATCAACAATGTGACACTCAGAAGCGCCGGATTGCAGAGCCTTACCTTCCACCCCTACCAGATCTTCAGGGTCCTGGCCCACGTTGGCGACAAAGGCAACAACTTCACAACCATAGTTCTCTTTCAGCCATGGAATAATCGCGGAGGTATCAAGCCCACCGGAGTACGCCAGAACGATTTTTTTTATGCCTTGAGTTTGCATCGTATAATCCTTGAATCAGTCTTTGTCGTTAAGCCAGAATCCGGGTGCCAATTGACACGCCGTTAAATAAATCAGGAAGCTGCTCGGCATGTCGCCAGCTGGCGATATCTACCGGGCGTCCCAGTGTTTTTGCTGCGTCGAGAGCAGCATGAACTTTAACGATCATGCCGTCGGTTATGATGCCCTGAGCGATCAGAGCTTCCGCTTTTTCGGTGGTCATTTCTGCAATACGCTGCCCTTTACCATCCAGAATACCGCTGACATCTGACAACAGTACCAGGGAGGCACCCAGCGTCGCGGCCAGGGCAGTCGCTGCCTGATCGGCATTCACATTCATCAGCAAACCATCATCGGTAATCCCGATAGAGCTGACGACCGGTAAATACCCCGCGTCCAGTAACGTATTCACCAGCGCCGGGTTACCGGGTGTAGCCTGCCCGACATGCCCCAGTTCTTCATCGAACTGTGCAACATTGACAATACCACCATCGCCCAGTGAAAGCCCGACAGCATTGATGCCATATTTTTTTGCCCAGGCCAACAAGGTTTTGTTGGCGGTCCCTGCCAGTGCTCCGGTGATAATATCTATCTGATCTGCCGGAGTCACACGTAAACCGTTTTTCTTACTGACCGGCAAAGCCAGTTTCTTCATCAGTTCATCGACCAGGCAGCCACCGCCATGGACAATCAGCAGAGGGCGCTGGTGATTGTTGCGATACGCCAGTAGGGCATCAAACAGCCGGCCAAGGGCTTCTTCGCTATCCAGCAAAACACCGCCCAGTTTAATGATCAATGGATTTGTCATGGTTACACCCAAACTTAAATCAGAGAAAGTGTTTCAGGGTACCCGAAACGTATATTCATACACTGCACGGCCTGAGAAGAGGCTCCTTTTAACAGGTTATCTTCTGCGCTGACCACAATCACATGCTCGCCCTGCACAGCAAAACCAATATCACAGAATGGCAGACCGACGACAGATTTCAACGCAGGGACACCACTGTCATACACTCTGACCAATGGTTTATCGTCATAGGCATCATGGAATGCTTTTGCCACATCTTCTGCACTAACCCCCGGCTTTAACCGACCGGTAATAGTCGCCAGAATTCCGCGCGGGAAATTCCCCAGGTGTGGAGTAAAAATAACCTGAGTGCCTAAATGAGCAGCAATTTCCGGCTGATGACGATGCGTAAACAAGCCGTAAGGCTGCAGGCTGACTTCACAAAAACTGGTAGTCAGAGAAGCTTTACGTCCGGCACCGCTGACGCCACTGGTGGCATTAATCACAGGCCACTGTTCGGTATTCAGCAATCCTGCTTCCAGCAATGGCCGCAGTGCTAACTGAGAAGCTGTCGGATAACAGCCCGGAACAGCAATCAGATTTGCCTCGCGCAGGCTCTCACCCTGCCACTCTGCCAGGCCGTAAACCGCTTTTTCCAGTAGTTCCGGATGCTGATGAGTGAAGCCGTAATAACGGGTATAGAAACTGGCATCGTTTACCCGCCATGCACCGGACAGGTCAAAAACCACACAGCCATGCGCTAAGAACTGTGGTGCCAGATCATGACTCACTTCATGTGCCGTAGCCAGAAACACCACATCGACACCTTTGGCCAGCTCAACAACATCGGTCAGCGGCTGCAACCGCAGATCCACGACTCCTTTCAACTGCGGATGCAAATCAGATAACAATTTTCCGGCATCCGGGCTTTGCGCAGAGACCGCAACTCCGGTTATGTTTATGTGCGGATGGCGATTCAGGTAAGTGACCAGTTCAACACCAGCGTAACCACTGGCGCCCACAATCAGCGTATTCAACATCAGGCTGTGTACCTTTTACGTAAAGTCTAAATTTCAGAAGGGGTATAGCCGCCTTCCGGATTGCCTTCGTGAGCGAAAACAGTTCACATACTTAAGGCCATAATGTATTTTTATTCAAAATAAGTGCATGAATATTGATACATCCTAACCCAAGGACCGTCAACAGTGAAGACAAAATTACCGCCATTTATCGAGCTTTATCGTCAGCTCATCGCCACTCCATCGATTAGCACCACAGAAAGCGCCTTAGATCAGAGTAACGAGGCTCTGATCAACCTGCTGGCAGGCTGGTTTCGCGACCTGGGTTTCCAGACAGAAGTCCAGCCAGTGCCTGATACACGTAATAAGTTCAATCTGTTAGCCCGTGCAGGTAGCGGTTCGGGCGGGCTGATGCTGGCCGGCCACACTGACACGGTGCCGTTCGATGACGGGCGCTGGTCACAGGATCCTTTTACGCTGACCGAGCGCGACAATAAGCTCTATGGACTGGGCACCGCAGATATGAAAGGCTTCTTTGCTTTTATTCTCGACACACTGCGTGACATCGATATTACTCAGTTGAAAAAACCGTTGTATATCCTGGCGACTGCCGATGAAGAAACAACCATGGCAGGTGCCAGCTATTTCTCGCGAACCACCCATTTGCGTCCCGACTGCGCCATTATTGGCGAGCCAACATCACTGAAGCCGGTACGTGCGCATAAAGGTCATCTGTCCAAAGCTATCCGAATTCAGGGACAATCCGGACATTCCAGCGATCCGGGTCGGGGAGTGAATGCCATCGAACTGATGCATGAGGCGATCACGCATCTGACCGGCCTGCGTAATACTCTGAAAGAGAAATATCACCACGACGGATTCGTGATTCCCTACCCGACAATGAACTTTGGGGCTATCAACGGTGGCGACTCCCCCAACCGAATCTGTGCATGTTGTGAATTGCATATGGACCTTCGGCCTCTGCCGGGGCTGGAACTGAATGATTTGCATGAACTGTTGCTGGAAAGTCTGGCACCGGTCAGCGAACGCTGGCCTGGACGGTTGACGCTCAGTGACCTTCATCCGCCAATCCCGGGCTATGAATGCCCGCGTCATCACGGTCTGATTCAGGTGATTGAAAAACTGCTGGGCTGTGAGACAGAAATTGTTAACTACTGTACTGAAGCGCCATTTATCCAGCAACTCTGCCCGACACTGGTGCTCGGCCCTGGCTCTATAGAGCAGGCCCACCAACCGGACGAGTACCTCGATACTGCCTTTATTCAGCCTACCCGTCAGCTGATTGACCGTGTTGTTCACCATTTTTGTCTGTAATGCTCACGCCGGGTTGTTTTGATTAAATACCCGGCTGTTTTTTCTTTTTAATAAGAATAACTTATCAAAGAGCGTCAATATCAAATTTTATTAAATTCAATGGGTTATCTCATGCCTGATGACTATCAAGTCATTTGACGAATCGTGTGTTACATGGCTAGATAAAAGACAGGGTTATGCTTGACTGGTAACAAACTCAAATAAATACCATAAAGGGTGTCAGGGTCACATGAACGAACAATATTCCGCAATGCGAAGTAATGTCAGTATGCTCGGTAAACTCCTGGGCGATACTGTAAAGGATGCTTTAGGAGAAAATATTCTCGACCGGGTGGAGACCATACGAAAGCTGTCTAAATCATCCCGTGCGGGCAATGACACTGATCGCCAGGAACTGCTTTCTACCCTGCAGAATTTATCCAATGAAGAATTATTACCGGTCGCCAGAGCTTTCAGCCAGTTTCTTAATCTGACCAATGTCGCCGAACAATACCAGACCATTTCCCATCAGTCTCAAGGGGCAAATAACCCCGAATTGCTGAAACAGGCCTTTGAACGTTTAAAGCAGCAAAAAGGGCTGAGTGAGGCTGATATTCTAAAGGCCATCGAAGACTTATCGATTGAGCTGGTCCTCACGGCACACCCGACAGAAATTACCCGTCGAACACTGATCCATAAACTGGTTGAAGTGAACAGCTGTCTGAAACAGCTGGATCATAGTGACCTGACTGATTACGAGCGTAACAGCATTCTGCGTCGTTTACGTCAGCTGGTTGCCCAGGCCTGGCATACCGACGAAATCCGTAAAATTCGCCCCACCCCCGTTGATGAAGCCAAGTGGGGTTTTGCGGTGGTCGAAAACAGCCTTTGGGAAGGAGTCCCTGCTTTCCTGCGCGAGCTTAATGAGCAGGCGGAAGAGACTTTTGGTATCAAATTACCGGTAGATTTTGTGCCAGTGAAATTTACCTCATGGATGGGTGGCGACCGTGACGGAAACCCGAATGTTACTGCACCTATCACCCGCCATGTGATTCAGTTAAGCCGCTGGAAGGCTGCTGATCTATTTTTACGGGACATCGGGGTCCTGATTTCCGAACTGTCGATGTCAGTCTGTTCTGACGAAGTGAGAGAATTGTGTGGTGATCCGGAAGCACTGGAGCCTTACCGCATGATCCTCAAGCGTATTCGCAGTCAGCTGATTAACACTCAGACCTACCTCGAACGCCGTCTCAAAGGGGATTTCCCGACCCGGCCGAAGGACCTGCTGGTGAATAATAGCCAGCTCTGGGATCCGCTGTTTGCGATCTATCAGTCATTACAGAAATGCGGCATGGGGATTATCGCTAACGGTCAGTTGCTGGATACCCTGCGCCGGATAAAATGTTTCGGGGTTCCGCTGGTTCGTATCGATTTACGTCAGGAGAGCACCCGGCATACTGAAGCACTGGCGGAAATTACCCGCTATCTTGGCCTGGGTGATTATGAAAGCTGGTCTGAATCAGACAAACAGGCTTTCCTGATCCGTGAACTGAATTCTAAACGTCCGTTGTTACCACAGCAGTGGGACCCAAGCGATGATACCCGTGAAGTACTGGAAACCTGCCGTGTCGCAGCTGAAGTGCCGCAAGGGTCTATTGCCGCTTATGTCATTTCAATGGCTAAAACTCCTTCTGATGTACTGGCCGTTCATTTGTTACTGAAAGAGGCCGGAATCCGTTATGCAATGCCGGTCGCTCCGTTGTTTGAAACACTGGATGACCTGAACAATGCCAACGATGTGATGACTCAACTATTGAGCATCGACTGGTATCGGGGATTTATCCAGGGTAAACAGATGGTCATGATTGGCTATTCTGACTCGGCGAAAGATGCCGGAGTGATGGCAGCCAGCTGGGCTCAATACCAGGCACAGGACTCCCTGATTAAAACCTGCGAAAAAGCCGGTATTGCACTGACTTTATTCCATGGCCGCGGCGGCTCGATTGGTCGTGGCGGTGCTCCAGCCCAGGCGGCGTTATTATCTCAGCCTCCGGGCAGCCTGAAAGGCGGCTTACGTGTCACAGAACAGGGAGAGATGATCCGCTTTAAGTTTGGTCTGCCGGAAGTCACCATTGCCAGCCTGTCACTCTATACCGGAGCAATTCTGGAAGCTAATCTGCTGCCACCGCCTGAGCCAAAAGCGCAATGGCGTCAGATTATGGATCAGTTGTCTGATGACTCCTGTGCCATGTACCGTGGTTATGTGAGAGAACACCCGAGTTTTGTCCCTTATTTCCGTTCAGCAACCCCAGAACAGGAACTGGGTAAATTACCTCTGGGCTCAAGACCGGCGAAACGCCGTCCGACCGGTGGTGTTGAATCATTACGGGCTATTCCGTGGATTTTCGCCTGGACACAGAACCGTTTAATGTTACCCGCCTGGCTGGGTGCCGGTGCCGCATTGCAGAAGACGATTGAGAAAGGTCAGCAGGATGAGCTGGAAGCGATGTGCCGTGACTGGCCATTCTTCTCAACCCGCATTGGAATGCTGGAAATGGTATTCGCCAAAGCAGACCTGTGGTTAGCGGAATACTATGATCATCGTCTGGTAGATGCTTCACTGTGGCCACTGGGTCAGCAGTTACGTGATCAACTGGCAGAAGATATAAAAACCGTACTGACTATTTCGAATGATGCCCATCTGATGGCAGACCAGCCGTGGATTGCAGAATCTATTGCATTACGTAATGTCTATACTGACCCGTTGAACGTGCTACAAGCGGAACTGCTGTACCGTTCCCGTGCCCAGGAAGCTGCCGGAGAGGAGGCTAACCCTGAAGTTGAACAGGCACTGATGGTCACTATTGCCGGGATTGCCGCAGGTATGCGTAACACAGGCTAATCTGCTGCCACGAAGGAAACTGAAGGGCACCTGCTACGGTGCCCTTTTTTTGTCACTGCGTCAGGCAGCTACGCTGCGTGGGCGAACACCCAGGGTATGGCAAATGGCATAACTCATCTCAGCCCGGTTCAGGGTATAGAAATGAAAATCTGACACTCCCTCACGGGACAAAATTTTCACCATATCCATGGCAATATTTGCCCCCACCAGTTTTCGGGTTTCGGCATCGTCATCTAACCCTGCAAACTGAGAGCTCATCCAGTGAGGAACCCGGACATTGGTCAGGGCGGCAAAACGCTGCAACTGTCTGAAATTACTGACAGGTAAAATCCCCGGAACAATCTCTACCTCAATTCCTGCCGCCGCGCAGCGATCACGAAATCGCAGATAGCTTTCCACATCGAAAAAAAACTGGGTAATTGCCCGGTCAGCCCCGGCTTCGACCTTTCGTTTCAGATTCAGTAAATCGGCCTGCGCACTTCTCGCTTCAGGATGAACCTCCGGGTAGGCCGCCACAGAGATGTCGAAATCGCCGACATCTTTCAGTAGTGCAACCAGATCGGCGGCATTCATTGCGGGCTTACCACTGCTGTCAGGTAAATCACCACGCAGAGCCACAATATGGCGGATACCACTCTGCCAGTAATCTCTGGCGATGCACCGTAATTCATCACGATCAGCATCGATGCAGGTCAGATGAGGAGCCGCTTCCAGCCCGGTGCGTTCTTTAATCCCTTTGATTATATTGTGGGTGCGTTGCCGTTCCCCGGAATTCGCACCATAGGTTACCGAAACAAACTGAGGTTTCAGGATGCTAAGACGATCGATCGAACGCCACAGAATATCTTCCATCTCCTGGGTTCGTGGCGGGAAAAACTCAAATGATACATGAATCCTCCCGTTCAACTCCGATAGGCTCTGATTAAGTGCTTCGTACTGATTCGCATGAAAGAAACTCATTCTGTTACCCCGCCACTCACCACTGTGATTATCATTTACACATCCATATGTTTAGACGTCCAGATGTTCAAAATGACGAATCCCGGAGGCAGGGTCAACTGAATTATCAGCAAGTCAGGATGATGAAATTTCACACAACCGTCCACAGTCAATAAACCGGAACGAGGTGGGATTACAAGGAGATCCGGGCAGAGAGAACCTCTGCCCGGCAGGGTCACAACAGCTGAGCCAGACGGTTCAGATCTGACTGAATCGCTCCGGCAGTAACATCTCTGCCAGCCCCTGGCCCGCGGATAATCAGGGGATTGTCCCTGTACCAGCGGCTTTCAATCGCAAATACATTATCACAAGGCAGAAGAGCGGCTAGTGGATGATCCGAGCGTACGGCTTCAACCCCCACTCTGGCTCTACCATTGGCATCAAAACGTGCGACATAGCGTAGCACTAATCCCATCTCGCTGGCAGCCTCATAACGCTGTAGCATCTGTTCATTCAGCAGATCGGCGTTTTCAAAAAAGTGGTCAATCGACTCTTCGGCACAATCATCCGGCACCAGTGATTCGACCCTGACCTGATGAGGTTCGATATCATAGCCCGCCTCACGTGCCAGAATAACCAGCTTACGCATGACATCCTGACCCGAAAGATCAACACGCGGGTCCGGCTCTGTCAGTCCTTGCTGCCAGGCCTGATCCACAAGTTCGGTAAAGGGTACTGTTCCGTCATATTGCAGGAACAACCACGATAAGGTCCCGGAGAAAATACCGCTGAGCGATAAAATAGCATCGCCGCTGTCCCGTAAATCACGCACAGCATAGTTAATCGGCAAACCCGCACCTACAGTAGCGTTATATAGCCAGTAGCGCCCGGTACGGGTAAATGCATCACGAATCTGACGCCAGTGAGCACTGGCTGATGAACCTGCGACTTTATTGGCACTGATCACATGGAAGCCGTAACTGGCAAAATCCAGATATTGCCCGGCAATACGACTATCTGCGGTAACATCCAGTACTACCAGATCATCAAACGGATGATCCCGCATCCACAGGAACAATGATTCCTGATCACGAAATTCAGATTCATCTTCGAAAAATGCCAGCGTACGGCTGGCATCCAAACCATCATAATTCAGCAGACTTTTTTGACTGTCCGCAACACCGGCCAGTACAAATTCAAACCCGGTACGGTCTGACAGGTTTTCCTGTTCCCTGGCGAACAATTCCAGCCAGCGTGATCCAATATTACCTTTCCCAAACAGTACCAGACCGATACGTTTTTCAGCACGGAATAGTGACTGATGTAATCCCTGAATCAGCTGCAGCGTTGGTCCGGAGCGCAGGACCGCGACCAGACTGATGTTCTGTTCAGACTGCCAGACAAATTCTACAGGCTGGTCTTTGATCTGTTGCCAGAAGCGATGCGCATGCAACGGGTTACGGGCTACCCCAGCCCCCACCATCGCCACCAGGGCCAGACTATTACGCAAGCGGACATTAACCGGCAGTCCACTACTTTGCAGCAGAGACAGTGCACTATCGACCACCTCAGCGGTGTAGCATAACTGCAGCAGGAAGCGATCCGGATGAGCACCGGTGGCCAGAGGACGTAGTTGCGCACGCGCCAGCAACTGTTCAGCCTCCTTCTTCAGGGCGGCAAAATCCTGCTGTTTCGATATTTCAATTTCGATCAGACAGACATCATCATGGCTTGTGACGATCCTGGCACCGGTTCCTGAAGCGAGCACCCGTTCGATACGCGTAGACCCGGCATCCGGCTGATAGCTGCAGCGTAACTGTAATTCAATATCGCTGGCGGATACCGGTTGCAACGTGCGGGTATGGAGTACCGGAGCCGCCAGCCGTGCAAGCTCACTGGCTTCATCCAGCCTCAGTAATGGCAGCAGGCAGGCATCGTTTACTTTGCGCGGATCAGCACTGTACACTCCCGCGACATCACTCCAGATTGTGACACGCCCTGCACCTGCCAGCGCGCCAATTTGGGTCGCGGAATAGTCAGAGCCGTTACGGCCCAGCAGCACCGTTTCGCCCGCCTGATTACGGGCAATAAAACCGGTAATGACCACCCGTTGACCTTGTCTCTCTGCCAACAAGGACTGTAACCGTTGCCTGGATTCCGTTTCTCTGACTTCCGGCTGAGCAGCACGCTCTGCGCACAAAAATTCACGGGCATCGAGCCAGCTGGCAGCAATATCCTGTTGGGCCAGCAGGGCAGCCATCAATCTCGCTGACCAGATTTCACCATGCCCTACCACCTCAGCATATACGGCATCGGTGATCGTACTGTCCAGTAATACAGCCAGACGTTCCAACTCGTGTACAAATTCCTGAATCAGCTCGTCAGCCTGTGCTGCGGGTAACAGACTACTCATCAGACTGGTCTGAAAGCGGCGCAGATTCTGCTGCACCTGATGGGCAGATAAGCGGTCTGTCTGGCTAAGCTTTAGCCAGCTAATCAGTTGGTTAGTTGTGCTTCCCGCGGCAGAAACCACCATCAGGTCGCCAGGCTGGCTATATTCAGCCATAATCCCGGCAACCCGCTGATAGCATCGTGCATCTGCCAGGCTGCTGCCCCCGAATTTATGCAGTTGCCTCACTTCGGGCGCTCTACAGTCTGATGAAATTGTCATGCTTACCCCTTCGTTACTACCCGAAACGCATTTTCCAGATCAGCAACTAAATCTTCATGGTCTTCGATACCTACTGATACCCTTAATAATGTATCAGAAATTCCGGCCGCGGCCCGTGCTTCCGGAGACATTCCAGCATGTGTCATGGTTGCGGTATGTGAAATCAGACTCTCCACACCGCCGAGGGATTCTGCCAGCGTAAATAATGACAGAGCTTTCAGGAAGGTTCTGACGGTCTGCTCGTCACCATCAAGCTCAAAGCTTAACATTGCCCCGAATCCACGCTGTTGACGCCGGGCAAATTCATGGCCTGAATTTTCAGGCAATGAAGGATGGTATAGCTTCTTCACTAACGGCTGCTTTTTCAGCGCATCGACAATGGCCAGTGCATTGCGTTGTGCAGCCGCCATTCTCGGTCCCAGGGTACGCAACCCACGCAGTAACAGGTAACTGTCAAAGGCGGCACCGGTTACTCCGATATTGTTCGCCCACCATTTCAGCTCAGTCACCAGCTCCGGGTCTTTCGCAATAACCGTACCAGCCACCACATCGGAGTGCCCGTTCAGGTATTTTGTACAGGAATGCACCACCAGGTCCGCCCCCAGAGCCAGAGGATTCTGCAAGACAGGGCTCAGGAAGGTATTGTCGACGACCGACATTGCACCGGCGGCTTTGGCCGCACGACAAATACCCTCAATATCGACGACCCGCAACAACGGATTGCTGGGACTTTCGACCAGTACCAGTTTAGGGCCTTCTGCCATCGCTTCCGCCAGCGCCCGGGGATCCCCCTGGTCAACAAATTTTACTCTGAAAGCACCACGTTTGCTCAGGCT
The DNA here is from genome assembly GCF_002345795.1 of Tatumella sp. UBA2305. Taxonomy (NCBI): domain Bacteria; kingdom Pseudomonadati; phylum Pseudomonadota; class Gammaproteobacteria; order Enterobacterales; family Erwiniaceae; genus Tatumella; species Tatumella sp. UBA2305. The sequence continues at coordinate 62,929 of NZ_DDVT01000022.1, read as the reverse complement.
GTCAAATAAGCGATAACTGCCACCGTAGCAATCATGCGGAGCGACCAGCAGATCACCGGGCTTAAGAAAAACAGTAGTCACCAGTAAAATGGCTGACATTCCGGTATTGGTCAGGACCGCTCCGGCTCCACCTTCCAGCTCAGCCAGCGCCTGCTGCACAACATCACGGGTTGGATTTCCTCTGCGTGAGTAATCGTGGGTCCGTGGCTGATTGAAATCCACAAAGTTATAAGTACTGGAAAGATGGATTGGGGGTACTACACAGCCATACTGCTCATCATCATTTAAGCCGCTGCGGACGGCGATAGTCGCTTGCTTATGTGTCATGACGTCATTTTCACTGAGAAGGGGAACAGGTGCACAGAATAACATTCACAAATCGGACGTCAATACATCTAGACATCCAAATGTCTGTGAGTGTAGATTGAGCAATAGAGCAAGAAACGCTAAAATTACCCGGTAAAGTCAAATATCGCCACAATTGTCACTACCTGGATCATCATTTATCAGCAGAGACAAAACTATAATGCAGATATCTGGCATAATTAGCTGAACCCGGCAAGTTAACTTTTTATTAATTAAGGTACCCCATGGCTGAATGGAATGCCGAATATATCAGCCCTTATGCTGAGCATGGCAAAAAAAGTGAGCAGGTAAAAAAAATAACTGTCTCTATCCCTCTGAAAGTTCTGAAGATTTTGACTGATGAGCGGACGCGCCGCCAGGTGAATAACCTGCGTCATGCCACCAACAGTGAACTGTTGTGTGAGGCCTTTTTGCATGCTTTTACCGGACAACCTTTACCGGACGATAACGATTTGCGGAAAGAGCGTGGTGATGAGATCCCTGAAGAGGCGAAGGTCATCATGCGTGAAATGGGCATTGACCCGGACAAATGGGAATACTGATTGCGAAAAATTCGCCAGTATGATGGTTCTTTCAGGTAAAAAAACGTAAAAAAAACCCGGACATGCCGGGTTTTTTTACATCCGAATCCGCAGACTCGTCTGTGGGAAACTTATTTTGAACCCGGGATGCTGAAACGTTTGTTGAAACGCTCAACACGACCACCGGTGTCAACAACACGCTGTTTACCAGTGTAGAACGGGTGGCATTTACCACATACGTCCAGGTTTACATCGTGGCCAACGGTAGAATGAGTGTTGATCACGTTACCGCAAGAGCAGGTAATGGTGACAGCTTTATATTCCGGGTGAATACCTTGTTTCATGGGAGAACCTCTGTAAAAGGCCGTGTCGCTCTCCGTGCCAGGCGAACCTGCACAGCACCACACGCGGTTAAAAGAATTTTTCGTATCTCTGCAGCCACTCGCGGCAACAGAGGCGCTATATTATACAGAACCCCACCGGCATGATGCAAATAAATTCACCATGTCGGTGATGGGCTTCACCGTGTACACTACGCTTTTTACCCTCCGGAGTTACTGAATGCCCGTCATTAAGGTTGCACTGCCCGTTCCTCTGCCCCGACTGTTTGATTATCTCGTCCCGGAAGGCGACGTACCTGTCATCGGCAGCAGGGTAAGTGTGCCCTTTGGTCCCCGAAAAATGACAGGCATTGTGCATGGCATTGCCGCACAGAGTGAGCTACCGGAAGCCCAACTGAAAACCATTGATGCCGTCATAGACAATAAGACTATCTTCCCTGATTCATTGTGGAAACTGCTCAACTGGGCTGCAGATTACTATCATTACCCTGTAGGTGAAGTCTTTTTTCATGCGTTACCGGTACTGCTCCGTCAGGGACGGCCTGCACAACCGTCCTCCTTATGGCAATGGTCTGTCACTGAGCAGGGGTTATCCACCTCACCTGACAGCCTGAAACGCTCAGAGAAACAGCAGCGTGCACTTGCCGCATTACGTCATGCACCTCTGCGACGCCATGAACTCAGGCAGCATGATTTGAACGATGCTGTCCTGCAGGCATTACGTAAAAAAGGGATCTGTGAACTGACAGAAATTCTGCCTCCATTAACCGACTGGCGCTCAGAATACCGGGTTAAGGGCGATCGTTTACGGCTGAATACCGAACAGGCCACGGCTGTTGGTGCCATTCGAAGCCTGGATAACCAGTATGCTGCCTGGCTGCTGGCGGGAATTACGGGGTCTGGGAAAACTGAAGTGTATCTCAGTGTGCTGGAAAACATTCTGGCTGAAGGACGGCAGGCATTAGTACTGGTGCCGGAAATTGGCCTGACACCACAGACCATTGCCCGTTTCCGGGAGCGGTTTAATGCCCAGGTCGATGTCCTGCATTCTGCACTGAACGACAGTGAACGCCTGAATGTCTGGCTACGGGCCAGCAGAGGCGAATCCGCCATTATCATTGGCACCCGCTCGGCACTGTTCACCCCCCTTGCCCGCCCCGGTATTATTATTATTGATGAAGAACATGACAGTTCTTATAAACAGCAGGAAGGCTGGCGTTATCATGCCCGAGATCTGGCCGTCTTCCGCGCTCATCAGGAAAACATCCCGGTAGTGCTGGGATCGGCCACCCCGGCGTTGGAAACCTTACATAATGTCACTACCGGGAAGTACCGTCAGTTAACCCTGACTAAACGAGCAGGCAATGCACGTCCGGCGTTACAACAAATTATCGATCTGAAAGGTGTCCGTTTACAGTCAGGGCTTTCCCCGATACTGATCAATAAGATGCGCCAGCATCTTCAGGCCAATAATCAGGTCCTGTTATTTCTTAACCGACGCGGCTATGCCCCGGCCCTGCTTTGTCATGATTGCGGCTGGCTGGCGGAATGCCAGCGTTGTGAACATTACTACACCTTTCACCAGCAACAACGCCAGTTGCGCTGTCACCACTGTGACAGCCAGCGTCCTCTGCCATATCAGTGCCCGCAATGCGGATCGACCCACCTGATGCCGGTAGGCATGGGAACAGAACAACTTGAAGAACAATTAAAGACACTGTTTCCTGAAATTCCGGTGACCCGGGTTGACCGTGATACCACCAGCAGGAAAGGTACACTAGAGCAACATCTTGAAGACATTCATCAGGGAGGTGCACGGATTCTGGCCGGTACCCAGATGCTGGCCAAAGGCCACCATTTTCCGGATGTCACCCTGGTGGCACTGCTGGATGTCGACGGTGCGCTGTTTTCCGCTGATTTCAGGGCTGCCGAACGCTTTGCTCAGTTGTATGTTCAGGTTGCAGGTCGGGCGGGGCGGGCAGGGAAACAAGGTGAGGTAGTGCTGCAAACTCATCATCCGGAACACCCGCTTTTACATACACTGCTGTACAACGGCTATTTTTCATTTGCCAGTCAGACGTTACAGGAACGCCGCCAGGTGAGCCTGCCACCCTTTTCCAGCCATGCGCTGTTCCGTGCTGAAGACTCAGATAATCAGCAGGCGGAACAGTTCCTGTTACAACTGCGTAATTTACTGGAGGCCAGCCCATTGAAAGATGAACAATGCTGGATTATGGGGCCGGTACCGGCATTACAGTCTAAAAGGAATGGTCGCTGGCGTTGGCAGTTACTCGTGCAACATTCCTCAAGAAAGCAACTGCAGCGCATACTGCGACATACCCTGCCACTTCTCTCTACCCTTCCGGCACTTAAAAAAGTGAAATGGACGCTGGATATCGATCCCACCGAGAACTGATTTAGTGGCTGGTTTGCGTAACAACACGAAAATACAGCGCTGAATAACCGGATTATTGCAAATTTGATATCAGCAGCCGCAGATAATCTGCTAACAATAAGGGATACCGTGGTGTACGCTCACCGCTTTGTTGATGATTAACCTAATGCCGGAGTTTGTGTCTTGGAACAGAATTCACTACCGGGCCGGGCCACCATGAAAGATGTTGCCGAAAAAGCAGGTGTCTCCACAGCAACCGTTTCGCGTGCTCTGGCATCCCCGGATAAAGTTTCCGCCGTCGCCCGCTTAAAGGTAATGCAGGCGATTAGTGAGCTGGGTTATGCTCCGGACCTGCTTCCCCGTCATCAGCGCAGAAATGATTCTCAGACACTGCTCATCCTTGTCCCTGATATCTGTGATCCGTTTTTCCATGAGATGATTCGGGGCATTGAGGTCACGGCGGCGGCGGAAGGATACCTGGTTTTAATTGGTGATTGTGCTCACCAGGACATGCAGGAAGTCGGCTTTCTGGACCGGATTCTGACCCGTCAGATAGATGGGCTGTTATTACTCGGTTCGCAGATTCCTCCCCTGCAGAAACTGGTTCACCGGGATCAGTTGCCTCCGCTGGTCATGGCTAATGAATTCTCAGGGGACCTGGAATATCCAACGGTACATATTGATAATCTGACATCAGCGTTTAATGCGGTGAATTATCTGCTGGAGACCGGACTGAACCGGATTGCCTGTATTAACGGCCCCGATACCATTTCACACTGTCGTTACCGACGGCAGGGATATATCCAGGCATTACAACGCCAGAATATTAGTATCAATCCTCATTACCTGGAGCGTGGCGATTTCTCCTTCGATTCCGGTGCTGAAGCTCTGATTCGTTTGATGAAGTTACCCTCTCCTCCTGAAGCTATCTTTTGCCACAATGACCGGATGGCATTAGGCGTCTTACATCAGGCCGAAAAAATGGGTATCAGAGTTCCGCAGCAGCTATCGGTGATCGGCTTTGATGATATTGACGCAGCCCGATACAGCCATCCACCGCTGACGACCATTACGCAACCAAGATTTGATATTGGCCGGGAGGCGGCTACATTATTGATGGAAATTATTCGTGGCGAGCGGGTTAATGGTGGCTCACGTTTACTGGAAGCCAGACTGCAGGTACGACAGTCAACCTTGATCCCGGCCAAATAGCAGTCTTAGCTCCGCTTTCGGTGATTTTCAGGTATTTTCTCAGGCAGAGTTTACTGGTCAAAGTTCATCCCCTTGAGTAAACTGGGACAGTTATTGCCATTGAATAGATAATGGGCGGTTCGCCCGCCAGGCTGATTGATAAATTTTCGGAACGAATGTGGCACAAAAAGACTATGTAGGCCGCGGGCGTTCAACAGGGACGCAGCGCAAAAAGAACTCTCCACGAAGCAAGAAGAGCAAAAAAAGCTCAGGACTACCCAAACTGATGATCGTTGTGGCCGTCGCAGTACTGGTCGCGTTTATCGGTGGCTTATGGTTTATTGCTCATCATAAAAAGGAAGAGTTAGAGGAAGTGCTGCCGCATAAAAATGCCGGCAATGGTTTACCTCCGAAACCGGAAGAGCGCTGGAAATATATAAAAGAACTGGAAAACAGCCAGACAACGGTGCCTCAACCTACTGAACCTTCCGCAGGCGGCGAAATCAAATCACAAACTCAGCTGACTGATGAACAACGTCAGTTGCTGGAACAAATGGCCGCTGATATGCGCCAGCAGCCGATCCAGCTCAATGAAGTTCCGTGGAATGAACAAACGCCGGCGCAAAAACAACAAACTTTGCGTCAGCAGGCGGCTACCCGTCAGCAACAACAGAATTATCAGCAACAACAAAGTTACCAGCAGCCGCAGAATTATCAGCAACAATCTGATTATCAACAGCAGCAGCTATTACAGGCTCAGCAAGCTGAGCGCCAACGGCTGGAAAGACAGCAACGTCTTGAAAAGCAGCAACAAGCAGAGAAACAACGCCAGGCTGAACGGCAACAGCAGCGACTGCAAAAACAGCAGCAGGCTCAGCAACAGGCCGCTCAACAGCAGGTGGATCGTCGTCCTGCAGCTCAGGCTCCAACACCTGCAGCACCCCGTACCAGCCAACCAGCACCGGTCACCCGGGAAGCACCTAAGCCTGCGGAAACAGCGGCTTCCGGAAAACGCTGGATGATTCAGTGCGGTTCCTTTAAAGGCAGTGAGCAGGCTGAATCAGTCCGTGCTTCTCTGGCTTTTGAAGGTTTTGAGAGCCGTACAACCACCGGCGGTGGCTGGAATCGGGTTGTTATCGGGCCTTATTCAGACCGCGCCAAAGTTGACAGCGTAGTTAAACAACTTCGTAGTTCTGGCCATACAAACTGTATAACTCTCTCCCTGGGGGGTTGAAAGCCTTAACCCCCCTCCCCATATATCCCCTTATGTGACTCCGCGCACCGCGCGGAGTGTTTTTTTCTCTAAAAAGGGGCGGCCCGTGACAACGATTGTAAGTGTTCGACGCAATGGCCAGGTAGTGATTGGCGGTGACGGCCAGGCTACTCTTGGTAATACAGTAATGAAGGGTAACGTAAAGAAAGTTCGTCGCCTGTACAATGACAAGGTCATTGCCGGCTTTGCCGGAGGGACTGCCGATGCCTTTACCCTGTTTGAACTGTTTGAACGTAAGCTGGAAATGCACCAGGGGCATTTGGTTAAAGCGGCAGTTGAACTGGCAAAAGACTGGCGTACTGACCGGATGCTACGACGCCTCGAAGCTCTGCTGGCAGTGGCTGACGAGCATGCCTCGTTAATTATCAGTGGTAATGGTGATGTCATTCAGCCCGAGAATGATTTGATCGCTATCGGATCTGGTGGACCTTATGCACAGGCAGCAGCGCGTGCTCTGCTGGAAAACAGCGAACTCAGTGCCCGGGAAATTACCGAAAAAGCACTGGATATCGCGGGTGATATTTGCATTTACACCAACCACAACGTCACTATCGAAGAACTGGCGTCCAGTAAGTAAGGATTTCTAATATGTCTGAAATGACTCCCCGCGAAATAGTAAGCGAACTGAATAAGTTCATCATCGGTCAGGATGGTGCTAAGCGTGCCGTCTCTATCGCCCTGCGTAATCGCTGGCGTCGGATGCAGCTCGAAGCAGAACTGCGTCACGAAGTGACTCCTAAAAACATTCTGATGATCGGCCCGACCGGGGTGGGTAAAACAGAAATTGCCCGCCGTCTGGCGAAACTGGCTAACGCGCCATTTATTAAAGTTGAAGCAACTAAATTTACTGAAGTGGGTTATGTCGGTAAAGAAGTTGATTCTATTATCCGTGATTTGACTGACGCTGCTGTAAAAATGGTCCGCAGTCAGGCTATCGAACGTAACAAGTCACGGGCCGAAGAACAGGCCGAAGAGCGTATTCTCGATGTGCTGATTCCTCCGGCCAAAAATAACTGGGGCCAGCCAGAGGCAAACAGTGAACCTTCTGCTGCCCGTCAGTCCTTCCGTAAAAAATTGCGTGAAGGGCAACTGGACGACAAAGAAATTGAAATTGATCTGGCTGCCTCACCGATGGATGTTGAAATCATGGCCCCTCCTGGCATGGAAGAAATGACCAGCCAGCTGCAGTCCATGTTCCAGAATCTGGGCGGACAAAAGCAAAAAGCTCGCAAGTTAAAGATCAAAGATGCACTTAAACTGTTGATCGAAGAAGAAGCCGCCAGACTGGTGAATCCGGAAGAGCTGAAGCAGGAAGCCATCGACGCAGTTGAACAACATGGCATTGTTTTTATTGATGAAATTGACAAAATCTGTAAGCGCGGGCAGTCCTCCGGCCCGGATGTTTCCCGGGAAGGTGTACAGCGTGACTTGCTGCCTTTAGTTGAAGGCTGTACGGTATCGACGAAACACGGTATGGTCAAAACTGATCATATTTTGTTTATCGCCTCCGGCGCATTCCAGGTTGCCAGCCCTTCAGATCTGATACCTGAACTGCAGGGTCGTTTACCTATCCGCGTGGAGTTGCAGGCGCTGACGGTTAACGATTTTGAACGCATTCTGACAGAACCAAGCGCGTCGGTGACTGTACAGTACAAAGCGCTAATGGCCACTGAGGGAGTCAATGTCGAGTTCAGCGAAGACGGTATTCGCCGGATTGCTGAAGCTGCATGGCAGGTCAATGAAACGACTGAAAATATCGGGGCTCGTCGCCTGTACACCGTGCTGGAAAAACTGATGGAAGATATTTCTTTCGATGCCAGCGATCGTCCGGGAGAATCTGTGACTATAGATGCCAACTATGTCAGCAGCCACCTGGACAAACTGGTTGCAGATGAAGACCTGAGCCGTTTTATCCTGTAACTGAGCATCTGGCTGTGGGTTTTTCGGCTGTCTGCACTCCGGGACAGACAGTCGGATACCCCTTTATTTGACCAGGATTAATATGCTCCTCTCTGTATTTCGCTACTCTGATACCCGGCCTGATAGCAGTTTTTTCCCTGATGCCGGTCGCCGTAGTTAAAGCACCGTCTCTGACGTGATGATTCGGCGTTTCTGTCAGAATAAATGCCGCCGTAATACATTCATCCCGCAACACAGGCCACGTGGCAACGGAGGCTTTTTTGCTATCCATAGAAAGAACGCGATATACTTTAACCACCTCTGGCAAACAGATGATACCGCTATGAAATACGATACCTCCGAACTTTGTGATATTTACCATGAAGAAGTGAATGTAGTTGAGCCTTTGTTTTCCAACTTTGGCGGACGCACGTCTTTTGGTGGTCAGATAACAACTGTCAAATGCTTCGAAGACAATGGCCTGCTGTATGACATACTTGAAGAGAACGGGCTGGGCCGGGTACTGGTCGTAGACGGAGGAGGTTCCGTTCGTCGCGCATTGATTGATGCCCAACTGGCGCAACTGGCAACACAGAGTGAATGGGAAGGTATTGTAGTTTATGGTTCAGTTCGTCAGGTTGATGAACTGGAGGAGCTGCATATCGGCATTCAGGCGATGGCGGCCATCCCTGTCGGTGCCGCAGGTGAAGGCATCGGTGAAAGTGATATCAGGGTGAATTTTGGCGGTGTCACTTTTTTCTCGGGTGATTATCTCTATGCAGATAATACCGGCATCATCCTGTCAGAAAACCCACTGGCTGTCGAAGACGAAGAAGACGAGTAGTCGTTCTGGCGGCAAACCGGGTGCTTTCGCACCCGGGCTCTGGTTTCATTCCTTAACAGAATCAAACCTCATCCATTTTTCCCAGCAGTGCACGCAGGCGTTCCTGCCACTGTTGTTGTTCTTCTTTTAACTGCTGATTTTCACGGGTAAGTGAATCATGATTACCAGCAACCTGCAACGCTTCCTGCTTCAGCGTATTATTTTGTTCTTTCAGTTCTTCAATTTCCATCTGTAACAGGGTGATAGTATCAATCGCCTGCTGTACTTTAGCTTCCAGTTTTTCGAACATTTCAAATGACATTTATATAACCTCTCCTATATCGCAAGGCGTTGATGTGCCAGCTACGATCCTGACAAGCCCTGTAAAATTCCTGTAGCTGGCTACGATAACACGATTGTATGAAGCCTGATCACGCAAGTCCAGTGACCTGGCGATTTCCGGAGCAGTCTGTAACACTTTTCGCCCCGCCATCACTTTCTTTCCCCTCCGGGCTGTTGTTTTTTACCCGTCACAGACAGCAAAATGATCATCCGGAAGGACAATCCAGTAACAAAATACGCGAATTCGCTCATTTTTTTTGACATGGTACACAAATTTCAAGTTCGGTATTTATCGTTTTTGCTCGTTAACGATAAATTTAAATCAACCCTACATAAAAGTCGGGTGACTCAGGGAACGAGTACATAACACCGATAAATTTAACCTCTCTTAAGGAATTCATTATGAGTCAAACGACAAATTCGCTCACAGGCCAGTGCATCGCAGAATTTATAGGTACCGGTTTAATTCTGTTCTTCGGTGCCGGATGCGTGGCGGCAATGAAAGTTGCCGGTGCCAGCTTTGGGCAATGGGAAATTTGTATCGTCTGGGGCCTGGCAGTATCCATGGGTGCTTATGTCAGTGCGGGTATCTCTGGTGCCCACCTGAACCCGGCCGTTACCATAGCACTTTGCCTGTTTGGTAACTTTGAAGGTCGTAAAATCATTCCTTATATTATCGCACAGACTGCCGGCGCGTTTTGTGCGGCTGCTCTGGTATACGCGCTTTATCACAATCTGTTTATTGATTACGAACAGACACATCAGATGGTCCGTGGCAGCGTCGACAGTCTGAGTCTGGCCGGAGTGTTTTCGACTTACCCTAACCCGCAAATCAGCGTCCCTCAGGCATTCTTTGTTGAAATAGTGATTACAGCCGTCCTGATGGGAGTCATCATGGCTCTGACCGATGACGGCAATGGCTTGCCACGTGGACCGTTAGCTCCGCTGCTGATTGGTTTACTGGTCGCTGCAATTGGCGCAGCAGCGGGTCCGCTGACCGGATTTGCCCTGAACCCAGCCCGTGATTTTGGACCGAAAATGTTTACGGCTCTGGCCGGATGGGGAAAAGTTGCCTTCACCGGTGGACAGGAAATCCCTTATTTCCTGGTTCCAATCTTTGGACCACTGATTGGTGCGTGCGTCGGTGCATTTATCTATCGTAATTTCATTGGCCGCTACTTACCGGTAAACCTTCCTGCGCCTGTGAATGAAAAAGAACAGCCACTGTCAAGCTCAGAACAGCATAAAGCGTAAACTTAATAACGAATTCATCAGGAACAGATCATGACTAACGCTGAAAGTAAATACATTGTTGCACTGGACCAGGGTACCACCAGCTCAAGAGCGGTAGTACTGGACCACGATGCAAATATTATCGCGGTTTCACAACGTGAATTTACCCAACATTATCCTAAAACAGGTTGGGTTGAGCATGACCCGATGGATATCTGGGCAACACAGAGCTCAACTCTGGTAGAAGTACTGGCACATGCTGATATTCGTTCTGACCAGATTGCGGCAATAGGTATTACAAACCAGCGTGAAACCACCATCGTCTGGGATAAGAAAACCGGCAAACCCGTGTACAACGCTATTGTGTGGCAGGATCCTCGTACCGCTGACTATTGCTCAAAACTGAAAAAAGAAGGTCTTGAGGAATATATTCAGCAAACTACCGGACTGGTCATTAACCCATACTTCTCAGGGACCAAAATCAAATGGATTCTGGACAATGTGGAAGGCGCCCGTGAACGCGCCAAACGTGGGGAACTGTTGTTTGGTACTGTCGACACCTGGCTGGTCTGGAAAATGACTCAGGGACGTGTGCATGTCACCGACTTCACTAATGCTTCACGTACCATGATATTTGATATTCACAAACTGCAGTGGGATGACCGTATGCTGGACATCCTCGATATCCCTCGTGAAATGTTGCCGGAAGTTAAAGCATCTTCTGAAGTCTACGGCCAGACGAACATCGGTGGTAAAGGCGGGACCCGTATACCGATCGCAGGGATCGCCGGAGATCAGCAGGCGGCATTATATGGTCAGCTCTGCGTACAGCCCGGTATGGCGAAGAATACTTATGGTACCGGCTGCTTTATGTTAATGAATACCGGGACTGAGGCGGTAGCTTCTACCCATGGTCTGCTGACCACTATCGCCTGTGGCCCACGAGGTGAAGTTAACTACGCCCTGGAAGGCGCCGTCTTCATCGGTGGTGCGTCAATTCAATGGCTGCGCGATGAGATGAAACTGTTCTCAGAAGCACTGGACTCTGAATATTTCGCGACCAAAGTGAAGGATTCTAACGGTGTCTATATGGTACCGGCATTTACCGGCCTGGGAGCCCCGTACTGGGACCCTTATGCCCGCGGAGCAATCTTTGGTCTGACCCGAGGCACCAACGCAAACCATATTATCCGTGCCACCCTGGAATCCATTGCCTACCAGACCCGTGATGTGCTGGAAGCCATGCAAAATGATGCAAATACCCGTTTGCAGTCATTACGGGTTGATGGTGGTGCTGTGGCGAACAATTTCCTGATGCAGTTCCAGTCAGATATTCTTGGCGCCCGGGTTGAGCGTCCGGAGGTTCGTGAAGTGACTGCCCTCGGAGCAGCCTATCTTGCCGGTCTGGCGGTTGGGTTCTGGAAAGATCTGGAAGAAGTCCGTTCGAAGGCAGTTATCGAACGCGAGTTCCGTCCGTCGATCGAAACGACCGAACGTAACTTCCGCTATGCCGGTTGGAAAAAAGCCGTATCCCGCGCCCTGCGCTGGGAAGATGAACACGAACAATAATCCATCTCCTCTGCCCGCCCTCTGGCGGGCAGAGTCCAATTTCTGAACGCCCGCCTTGTGTTACACTAGCCCCCCTTTTCTTCCCGGTAAGACAGACAATGAAACGAGAACTTGCCCTCGAATTTTCACGGGTGACCGAAGCAGCAGCACTGGCCGGACATGCCTGGCTTGGACGCGGGGATAAAAACCTGGCCGACGGCGCTGCAGTCAATGCAATGCGGGTTATGCTCAACACTCTGGATATTCGTGGTCGGATTGTAATTGGTGAAGGTGAGATTGATGAAGCCCCGATGCTTTATATCGGAGAGCAGGTTGGCAGCGGGCAGGGTGATCAAGTCGATATCGCCGTCGATCCGATTGAAGGCACACGTATGACCGCAATGGGGCAATCAAACGCATTAACAGTGATGGCCGTCGGGAATAAAGGCAGCTTTCTGCACGCTCCGGATATGTATATGGAAAAACTGGTTACAGGCCCACAAGCCCGGGGATGCATCGATCTGGACCAGCCACTGGAGGCCAATCTGCAGGCTATTAGCCGGGCTCTGGATAAGCCGCTGTCTGAACTCACCGTGGCTGTGTTAGCCAAACCCCGGCATAACCCGGTCATCACACAACTTCATAAAGCCGGTATAAAAGTCTATGCTTTCCCTGATGGCGATGTGGCTGCATCTATCCTGACCTGCATGCCAGACAGCGAAGTCGATGTGATGTATGGTATTGGCGGTGCACCGGAAGGCGTCATTTCTGCCGCAGTCATCCGTGCGCTGGGGGGTGATATGCAGGCTCGCTTACTGCCAAGACATCAGGTCAAAGAAGATTCGGCGGAAAATCGTAGCCTTGGTGAACTAGAGATCGCGCGTTGTACAGAAATGGGAATTACCCCTGGTGAACGACTCACTCTGCAGCAACTGGTCAGCGATGATGACGTCATTTTCTCGGCAACAGGCATCACTGATGGTGATTTACTTAAAGGAATTACCCGGAAAGGAAATATCGCCACCAGTGAAACACTATTAATACGCGGGAAAACAGGTACTGTCCGGCGGATCCAGTCGATACATCGACTGGACCGTAAAACATGACTACAGTCCTAGCCAGCGACAATCTGGTGGTCACTTTCACGCTGTCTGGAAAGCGACCACCAGCACAGCAGCATAAGTAGCGATGTCATAAACATCAGCATACCAAGGCTAAACTGATCGTTCTGCGGTAGTTTTGCTGATAACCAGGCAACGCCCCCGGACCCCAGATTTTGTAAGCCCCCAATCAATGCCCCGGCACTGCCTGCTACCCAGGCATAAGGCTCCATCGCGCCGGAAGTCGCCAGCGGGAACAGCATCCCCGCACCGAAGAAATAGAGTGCCGCTGGAACCAGTAATGTCCAGATGTTCATCACATGGAACCAGCCAGGGATCCACATCAGTAGCCCCGCCAACAAACAGCTGCTGACCCCAAACCACATCAAACGATGCCAGTCGCCTTCACTACGGCGGACATACCAGGCCCCGAAAAAAGCTGCAGGAATTGGCAGGATAAACAATATACTGACGGTAAAACGGCTCAGACCCAATACTCCCCCCATCAGCACCCCACAACTGGCCTCAAACACAGCAATACCCGCCAGTGCACCAATTAATATCACCAGATAGCGAAGGAATGCAGCATCACGCAGCAGCAATGAATATCGGGTTAAAAAAGGCCTTGGGGCGAGAATTTCCGGTCGGGTTTCCGGTAACCGGCAGGCAATTACCACCATCACCAGCAGACAAAGCACCAGAAGGAAAGCAAAGCAGGCATGCCATCCCCAAAATTTTGTCAGTACCGCACCAATTACCGGTGCCAGTAAAGGGCTAATCAGGATGCCCATGTTCAGTACACTGTTCGCTTTACGCAACTGTCCACCGGAATAGATATCCCTTGGCAGCGTACGCGCCATTACCCCGGCAACCCCTGTCCCCATCCCCTGGATGGCACATCCGATGACCAACTGATTGATTGAACCCGCCAGCAATGCCGTGACCGCCCCCACGCAGAAGATCAACAGTCCGCCAAGAATGACCGGACGACGACCAATAGTGTCTGAAAGCGGGCCATAAAATAGCTGAGAGAGGCCATAGGTGATCAGATACGCCGCCATAATGCCCTGCACATTACCGCCGGACACCTGTAACGATAGGGCAATATCACTCATCGCCGGCACATAAACCGTCTGAGCCATTTGCCCGACGGCGACTAATACCACTAACAACAACATTAACGGGGTGTGATTCAGATTCTTTTCCATTTTTGTGACAGTAAATTCTTATCCATGATGATTAAACAGTAGTACAGGCTGATCATATAAAAAAAAGCAGCCTAAAATACCATGATTCGCCTTTAAACAATCCCCCTGCTAATAAGTGATTATCGGCCTGATTGTCAGGTTTTTTCGGCACAGGTGTACATTATTAGTGACAGTCCGTGACAATTAATGGCACGGGTTTGTCGATATGAGCTTAACCGCGGTCTGAAGGGTGGAAAATTAGTGCTTCACCAGAGATGATAATTCGATGTGCTACACTATTTTTAACTGAGGAGCTCACAATGGCCGATTGGTGTGAAGGTAAAGTCGTCGCGGTAACACACTGGACAGATGCGCTTTTCAGCCTCTACGTCACTGCGCGGGTAAAACCATTTACCGCGGGGCAATTTGCAAAACTGTCACTGGAAATCAACGGAGAGCGTGTACAACGAGCCTACTCTTATGTCAATGCTCCTTCAGATAAAACCCTGGAGTTCTATCTGGTTAATGTTCCTGAAGGCAAGCTTAGCCCGTCTCTGCACCGGCTGTCGGCCGGGGACTCAATCAGGGTCACCGAAGAAGCTGCTGGTTTTTTTGTCTGTGACGAATTGCCTGACTGTGAAACGCTGTGGATGCTGTCAACGGGAACGGCAATCGGCCCGTATCTGTCTATCTTACAGCAGGGAGAAGGTCTGGAGAGATTTGAAAATATTGTACTGGTCCATGCCGCCCGCTATGCCGCAGATCTGAGTTACCTCCCATTGATGCAGCAACTTCAGCAACAATTCAACGGAAAATTACGTATTCAAACCATCGTCAGCCGGGAGAAAAGTGAAGGCAGCCTGACAGGCCGAATCCCCGGGTTGATTGAAAACGGTATGCTGGAACAAGCCACAGGTCTGACAATGTCTGCAGACAATAGCCATATTATGCTGTGCGGTAACCCGCAAATGGTCAGAGACACCCAACAGCTACTGAAACTCACCCGCAACATGAATAAACATCTGCGTCGTAAACCGGGACATATCACCAGCGAGCATTACTGGTAATATCTGTGCCGGAAGTTATGATCACTGCCTTAATTAAGGCAGGCTGTCATCATCTCTGCCGAAAAATTAGGTAAGATATATGTCAGTCGTCAACTCAGGGATACCGGAATGAAACACAGGATAAGTCGTTGGTTAACCTGCTGTATGCTGTTAACAGCAGGCGGTGTTGTATTTGCCGATCCACCGGCCGCTCCAAAGCTTGCTCCTTACGTTCAACCAGGTGCACCGGTTTTCAGCGAGACCATCCCGCAGTTCCGGGAAAAATTCAACAGTATGAATCCGGGCACGCCGTTACCGGAATATCGAACAGTAGATACCGGCCAGGTACAGAATATGGTTGTGCTGGCGGTCAGTAAAATTAACGATTCAATTTATTCATCGACCGCACTCGAACCCGGCACAGGTAAGATAAAATCCCTGCAAATGACCTGGGTCTCTCCGCGAGGAAGCAGTGAAAAAGAGTCCAGAGATCTGGCATTCTGTTACATGACCGCACTGATCCGTTATTTCTCACCACAACTTACTGAACAAACCAGTCGCCAAAAGCTAGAATCTCTGTTAAAAGCCGCTAAAGTAAACATCCCCTATTTTGATGCCGAAGGCGCACTGCGGTATGTCATCTCAAATCAGGGCGAGAAAGGGATTACCCTCGCCATTGAACCTGTCAGGCTGATACTGAATAACTCGTGAACATCTGACGTTTTATGACGAAAAACAAAGCAGTGATTTGCATTGATCTTTATAATGCTTCACAGACACTATTGCCCGCTGGCAGTAGTCTTTTATGAATCGCGTAATGCGGAGGATATGATGCGACATCCATTAGTTATGGGTAACTGGAAGCTGAATGGTAGTAAACATATGACTGACGAACTGATTGCCGGTCTGCGTAAAGCATTATCAGGTGTGGACGGTTGTGGTGTGGCTATTGCCCCGCCCGTTGTTTATCTCGACCAGGCTAAGCATGCCGTTTCTGGCAGTCATATTGCTCTCGGTGCGCAGAACGTTGACAT
Organism: Tatumella sp. UBA2305; assembly: GCF_002345795.1. Classification (NCBI taxonomy): domain Bacteria; kingdom Pseudomonadati; phylum Pseudomonadota; class Gammaproteobacteria; order Enterobacterales; family Erwiniaceae; genus Tatumella; species Tatumella sp. UBA2305. Next base: position 46,630 of record NZ_DDVT01000022.1, on the reverse strand, counting down.
TAACCTCTCTGGTGCATTTACCGGTGAAGTTTCTGCGGAAATGCTGAAGGATATTGGTGCCAAATATATCATTATCGGACACTCCGAACGTCGTACTTACCACAAAGAAAGCGATGAACTGATCGCAAAAAAATTCGCCGTCCTTAAAGACGCAGGTCTGACGCCGGTACTCTGTATTGGTGAAACCGAAGCAGAAAACGAAGCCGGTAAAACCGAAGAAGTCTGCGCACGTCAGATTGATGCGGTACTGAATACTCAGGGAGCTGAAGCCTTTAAAGATACCGTCATTGCCTATGAGCCCGTCTGGGCTATCGGTACCGGTAAGTCAGCTACCCCGGCACAGGCCCAGGCTGTGCATAAATTCATCCGTCAGCATATCGCTAAAAAAGACCCGGCGATTGCTGAGCAGGTGATCATTCAGTACGGCGGTTCTGTTAATGATAAAAATGCGGCCGAGCTCTTCACTCAGCCAGATATTGATGGTGCGCTGGTCGGTGGTGCATCACTGAAAGCTGATGCTTTCGCGGTAATTGTTAATGCTGCTGCGGCGGCAAAAAAAACCAGTTAATCTTTATCTTTCAACGGCGCACCAGCGCCGTTATCTGTTTTAGTATGCCACACTGATGATCCTGTAACTCTTCTGCTGACCCCATATTCCCTTTAAGCAGCTGTTTTTTTATAGCCAGTAATACCAGTCGCCCATCAGGCAGAGCTGTCATCGCCAGACCATAATCCCCCATCTGTCCGGCAGCCCCCGGGATTTCCTGTGCAATACGTATAAATACACTCTTCTCTTCCAGCCCGGCAGGCGTCAGTACCCTGACCAGATAGGGATGTGAGCGCAGAGTCAGAGGTTGCCACTTTTCTGTCAGCCCCGGGCTCAATTCTTTCAGTCGTTGGCGTATATCCGCACGCAGACAGGACATATGGATATGCAGCTGATTTTGTGTCCTCCCTGACTCTGAATTAATGGTCACCGCCAGATCACTGTCGCGGACTGGAGAATGATTTTTATCGGAGAGCAAATGACGCTCATTCCAGGCAAGGGCAAAAAAGTTAGGAGTGTGTTTTTCCAGTAACAGTGGGCTTTCGATACCGGTAATCTTACTGACAGGCATCAGCAGATATTGTAATGGTCCGACCCTGTCTTTAAACAGAACATAGCCGGCAGATAAATCAACTTTTTCACAAGGCGCAGGCTGATGATTTTTTTCCATATCAGGAACACATTGCTGACTAACAAACTTCCATAAAACGTCAGAATGCTCTTCAAACCGATGTGCCACAAACAGTAAAGCTGCCATCAGAACAATCACCACCCCGATGGCCAGCCGTAATTTTACTTTTCCAGAAGATGTCATGAGCCAGGCCATTCCCCGATTAATCTGGCCTTCATATTACGTTAATCGGGGATAAAGTCACCTGCGGTGAATTAAGGCTTCATAATCTGGTCGTAAGTACCGCCGTCACTGAAGTGGGTCTTCTGAGCAGCAGTCCAGCCGCCGAATTTACCATCCACAGTGAAGAGCTTAATTGGCTTAAATTCATTAGCGAATTCTTTTGCCACAGCCGGGTCACGTGGGCGATAGTAGTTTTCCGCTGCAATTTTCTGCCCTACAGGAGAATAAAGATATTTCAGATAATCTTCAGCCACTTTACGGGTTCCACGCTCATCAACCACCTTATCAACCACAGCAACTGTCGGCTCCGCCAGGATAGACTCACTTGGGGTAATAATTTCAAACTGCTGGTCTTTTAACTTATTCTTTGCCAGATATGCCTCATTTTCCCAGGCAATCAGCACATCACCCAGTCCCCGTTCAGCAAAGGTGTTGGTAGCCCCACGTGCACCAGAATCCTGAACAGTGACATTTTTAAACAGTGCTTTCACAAACGCCTTAGCTTTCTCCTGGGAACCATTGTTATGGTCCAGAGCATAACCCCAGGCAGCCAGATAGTTCCAGCGGGCGCCACCGGAGGTTTTAGGATTAGGAGTGATAATCGAGATACCTGGTTTGATTAAATCATTCCAGTCATGGATATTCTTAGGATTACCTTTGCGTACCAGGAAAACGATGGTTGAGGTATAAGGAGCAGAGTTATCCGGTAGCTTTTTGATCCAGCCCGGGTTAATTCTGCCGCTTTTAGCAATAGCATCAATATCTGACTGCAAAGCCAGTGTGACTACATCGGCTTTAATACCGTTAATGACTGAGGTTGCCTGTTTCCCGGAACCGCCATGCGACTGGCGAATCACCACATTGTCACCGGTTTCCTGCTTATAATGAGCACTAAAGGCTTTATTATACTGCTCGTAAAATTCTCTGGTCGGATCATAAGAGACATTCAGCAACTGAATATCTTTCGCCAGCGTACTGCCGGATACCAAAAGTAATGCTAATCCAACATGCCACTTCTTCATTTTATGCCCCCCTGTTTTATATATCGCTAGGTTGGCACAATCATGGAAATAACTTAAAGAACTAAAAAGACATTTTTATATCACAATTGAATAAACAAACAGCAGCAGGAGAGACTGTCGGCGAAGAACTCCCCGACAGTAAAGATAATCAATACAATCGCTTAGCGGTATCCAATATATCCCGACGGAAAGGCCGTTTCATATTTTCGATGGCATCAATAATATCATGGTGTACCATTTTTTCGTTCTGTACACCGACACAACGCCCACCATAACCCTGCAGCAGCAGATCAATGGCATAGGTTCCCATCCGGGAAGCAAGAATACGATCATAAGCACATGGCGCTCCCCCCCTCTGGATATGTCCCAGAACGGTAGCGCGGGTTTCACGCCCGGTCTCTTTTTCAATATAGCGAGCCAGTTCACTGGCATCACAAATCAACTCGGTTATCGCCACAATCGCGTGTTTTTTTCCTTTGGCGATGCCAGCTTTAATTTCTGTCACCAGTTCTTCACGGGTATATGGAATTTCCGGGACCACAAAAAATTCACATCCCCCTGCAATCGCTGCAGATAAAGTCAAATCACCGCAATGGCGTCCCATAACTTCTACGATAGAAATTCGCTGATGAGAAGAAGAGGTATCACGCAGCCTGTCGATAGCTTCTACCACTGTCTCAAGTGCAGTGTGGTAACCGATAGTATAGTCAGTGCCGGCAACATCATTGTCGATGGTTCCGGGCAACCCGATACAGGGAAAGCCCATCTCTGTCAGTCGTTTTGCGCCCATATAGGAGCCGTCACCACCGATCACCACCAGCGCGTCCAGACCGCGTTTCTTCATATTTTCGATAGCTATCTGGCGGGTTGATTCTTCACGGAATTCAGGAAAACGGGCAGACCCCAGAAAAGTTCCGCCCCGGTTGATCATATCAGAGACGCTATAACGGTCCAGGCTTACCATACGGTCTTCATACAGCCCCAGATAACCATCATAGATCCCAAAAACTTCCAGTCCTTCGCCAAGTCCAGTCCGGACCACACCACGGATAGCCGCATTCATACCAGGGGAATCTCCACCGCTGGTTAATACACCGATTTTTTTGATCATGACAACCTCAGGATAATTTGACGCTAGGGGTTAATCTTTTCAGTTAACGCGACTGCTGTCTGTGCCGACGCCTGCAAATAAGAGTTTATCTTGCTTAATCATATACCAAATGCCTTTGGCAGGATTGATTTAGGTCACTCAAGCCCGTGGTTGCGCAATAATAGCGGTTAAACACAACATTGAACATTTGATCCGCAGCCTAAAAGATAAAATGACCTCGTTTTTCTTCCGCTACAGAGGAACATGGGTCCTGATGAATAATCACATCAGCCCCGGGAAAATGGGCTTTCAGTGCCTGTTCCAGCTGATCTGCCCGTTCGTGAGCAGTCACTAAAGGCAGGCTGTCATCCATTTCCAGGTGTAATTGAATAAACTTTGTCGGACCGGACTGACGGGTACGCAGATCGTGTGCTCCACGAACTCCCTGCCATCCTGAGACAATGCTGATTATCTGCTGAATTTCGTTATCCGGCAATGCTCTGTCAAGTAATGCCTGAACAGCGTCATAGCCCATCCGCAGTGCACAGATCAGGATATAGATACCAATAGCAAAGGCAAATAAGGCATCGGCAAAAGTGAAACCATACCAGCTCAGTGCCAAAGCTATCAGAATGGCGCCGTTCATCAATACATCAGACTGGTAATGTAATATATCGGCACGGATAGCCTGGCTGTGCGTTTTTTTAACAACCCAATGCTGGAAATAGACCAGTAACAATGTCGAAACCAGGGCAATCAGCGTCACTACCATACCGACCAGCGGAGCACGAAAACTTCCGGGAGTAATCAAATGCTGGATACTGGTCAGAAACAGAAACAGCGCAGAACCACTAATAAACATACTCTGCGCCAGAGCTGCCAGCGATTCTGCTTTTCCGTGTCCAAACGCATGATCATCGTCTGCCGGTTGCAGGGAATAGCGCACTACCAACAAATTAGTTAACGATGCGCCGATGTCGACTAAAGAGTCCACCAGTGCAGCCAGTACACTGACCGAACCGGTATACCACCAGGCGATAATTTTGATAATCAACAGCAGTGTTGCCAGAACGGTGGCCGCAATGGCAGCGGAGGTTACCAGATTCGCGTAATTCTTTTCCATCATGCACCCGACGTTTATCAGCCCTCAGCAGAGAATAGTCTACTGCATCTGTACCGACGATAAACCAGGGAACGGCAGTAAAACCGTTGTAATGCCATTTGGCCGAATGGCGGGCGTTATGCATCAGTTATAATTTAATGTAAACACCGAACTGGCGTTCGCCTGACCTGCACTGACCTGACTGACTGTGCTTATATAGCGGGCATAAAAATTAAATGTGGCATTACCGTTCTCATCAGCGGATCAGCGGTGACCGGCTTTGACGCATCAGTTAACCCAGCCGACTCATATCACTTTTCAGCAACTCAATCGCGACATTTTTAGCAGTATCGGTCCCACTATCAATGGCTAATAAATCACTGTTCCCGTCAGCCCCTTTGCCAGTAAAGATAATGCTGATGGCAACTGATCTTACCCAGCAATAGTGGACACGTGACTAAGTGAGTAAACTCTCAACCAGAGGTAGCTCACATGACAAAATTAGCATCAACCAGTGAAAAACCCCGTAAACAACACACGCCTGAATACAATATCAAAACCATCGCCGACAGCCTGCGGCGCCAGGGGCTGCCGACGAAAGCCACCCGGAAGTTCAGCCCGGTCAGTTACCGTGAGCACAGCCTGCCGGTGTCAGAGAATCTGCTGAAACAGGATTTTTACGCCAGCGGTCCGAACCAGAAGTGGTTCGGAGACATCACGTACCTCCGTACAGATGAAGGCTGGCTGTATCTGGCGGGGGTGACAGACCTATGGTCTCGTGCCGTTATTGGCTGCTGGTCGGATAGGGATAGCAATACTGCTGGTCACATTGTCCGATACGTTTTATTTCATCAATGAAAGCACTCCAGAGGACAGTGATATCAACTGTACAGATTAGAGAACACCGCAAAGCTACCGATGAATGTTCTCTTTATTATTGATGATAATGTGAGCACCATTACTCTGGGTAGAGTAATGATGAACAATGGTAAGACATATATCCTGAACCTCAGCATTGATGCCAATATCACCACGAAAAAAACACTACCGGTTTATCACACAAAAAATATCTAACGCACAGGGGTTACCCTCCAGCGCGCAAGAGCTTTCCTACATCTTGCCAAAGTACCTGCAGTCAGTGAACTCGCTACAGGATCTTTTTCTTAATAAAATCAATCCATCCAGATGCATCTTCACTAACGGCTATATTCCGTTACTCTATTGCAAAAAAATTACCTGAGACCATGGCGAAAAAAGTCCCGGAACCGGCAGTAAGCAGTATGTTCAACTATGCAACCGAAAATCAGTGTCCCTTCGATAAATTCGCGCGCTTTGCGCTATTGTTTGCACGGAAATCACCAAAGGCGAAAGTTATCAGTTGCCAAAATTAAGACAAAAAAAACCCCTCATTTCTGAGGGGGAAGACAGGGATGGTGTCTATGGCAAGGAAAAGGGATACTACATACTGTTGGTACTGCCTTACGGTAATCAGCGTCGCTGCTTACGGTAACCTGCTGACGCTACGTATATTTTCCATACGTAACTCAAAATTCTTCTGTAACGCAGCCTTTTGGTCAGCTGTTAACAGGTTGTACATCTGGTGGCGAATTTTCGCCATTTCAACTTGTTCGCTGGCATTAATCTCAGCCATTTTTTCAACCTGAGCCCGAACTGCGGATTCGTTAAAATCTTTCGCTGTTTCAAGGTTATGCATTTTTTCGATATCCGAAAGAGTCATCCCGGTCCTGACGTGGCGCGCCTGATACATTAAATCCCGCATTTGCTGGCGCTGCTGTTCAGATAATTCGATACCATCAAACATATGATTTTGCGAATTCTGAGCCATACTATCTGCTGCCACTGGGATTTTCTGTTCCATCATATCTTCCATCATTCCGTCACATTTTGCAGAAACCTGACCTGCAAAGACCAGCGACGAAAGTGCGATGACGATAATATGGCGCATCCTTGACTCCGGGATTGTTAAACGTTTCTCGACTCAACGGAAACCAGTGTAATCCAGTGGCTGCAAACATCCGTCAGGGGGTGTAAAACTACGTAAAGTGACAACCGGATAACCATGGAACACGGTATTTTTCCTGCGGAGGAAAACATAATGAATAAAATATTGCTGGTTGATGACGATCGTGAACTGACTTCTTTACTGAAAGAATTACTTGAGATGGAAGGGTTTGAAATCGTTGTAGCAGATGACGGCGAACAGGCACTCAGTTTACTGGACAGTTCAATAGATCTGCTGTTGCTGGATGTCATGATGCCAAAGAAAAATGGTATCGACACGTTGAAAGAATTGCGCCAGCAACACCAGACTCCTGTCATTATGCTCACGGCCCGTGGCAGCGAGTTAGACCGTGTTCTCGGACTGGAATTGGGTGCAGACGACTACTTGCCGAAACCCTTTAATGATCGTGAACTGGTCGCCAGAATTCGCGCAATACTGCGTCGTTCAAACTGGAGCGAACAACAACATACTGACACTGCCTCATCCTCATTACAGGTCGACCACCTGAAACTAAATCCGGGCCGCCAGGAAGCCAGCTTCGATAATGAAGTGCTGGAACTGACAGGCACAGAATTTACTTTGCTCTACCTGCTAGCCCAGCATCTCGGACAGGTAGTTTCCAGAGAGCATCTAAGCCAGGAAGTCCTCGGAAAACGTCTCACTCCGTTCGACCGGGCAATTGATATGCATATTTCGAATCTGCGTCGTAAACTTCCGGAACGTCGCGATGGACACCCGTGGTTTAAGACCCTACGTGGCAGAGGCTATCTGATGGTTTCGGCCTCATGATAAGCAGTTTAACCACCCGTATCTTTGCTATTTTCTGGCTGACACTGGCTTTAGTATTGATGCTGGTATTAATGGTACCAAAGCTTGATTCACGGCAAATGACATCATTACTGGAGAGTGAACAACGCCAGGGAATAATGATTGAACAGCACGTGGAAGCCGAACTGGCCCAGGACCCGCCAAACGATCTGATGTGGTGGCGGCGGTTGTACCGGGCCATCGACAAATGGGCCCCGCCGGGGCAGCATTTGCTGCTGGTCACCTCAGAAGGTCGGGTGATTGGCGCCCGCCATAATGAAATGCAGATTATTCGTAATTTCATCGGACAATCTGACAATTCCGATCATCCGCAAAAGAAAACCTATGGCCGTATAGAAATGATAGGCCCGTTCTCTGTCGCAGATGGTGAAGATAACTACCAGCTATATATGATCCGCCCTGCGACCAGCTCGCAACTGGATTTTATCAATCTGTTATTTGACCGGCCGCTACTGTTGTTGATTGTCACTATGTTGATAAGCTCACCCTTATTGTTATGGCTGGCATGGAGCCTGGCAAAACCGGCCCGTAAACTAAAACAAGCGGCCGATGAGGTCGCCAGTGGTAATTTACGACAACATCCTGATCTTGAGTCCGGCCCACAGGAATTTCTGGCCGCCGGGGCCAGCTTTAATCAGATGGTCAGTGCGTTGGAACGAATGATGACAGCACAACAACGTCTGTTGTCAGATATCAGTCATGAATTGCGCACTCCACTAACACGCCTGCAACTGGCTACCGCCTTACTGCGGCGGCGTGGAGGGGAGAGTAAAGAGCTGAGCAGAATAGAGACCGAAGCGCAGAGACTGGACGGGATGATAAATGATTTACTGGTACTGTCCCGCACCCAACACAATAATGCACTGGTGAGTGAAGCAATGAAAGCTAACCACCTGTGGAATGGCGTTCTGGAAGATGCAAAATTTGAAGCTGAGCAGATGGGGAAAAAGATGGAAGTCCCCTATCCGCCCGGACCGTGGCCGTTATATGGGAACCCACACGCCCTGGAGAGTGCGCTGGAAAACATTATTCGTAATGCTTTACGCTATTCTCACTCGAATATCAGCGTCAGCTTTTCAGTTGACAGAGAAGGCATCACTATTCATGTGGATGATGATGGGCCCGGAGTCAGCCCGGAAGACAGGGAACAGATTTTCCGGCCATTTTATCGTACCGATGAAGCGCGTGATCGTGAGTCCGGCGGTACGGGTCTTGGGCTGGCGATAGTGGATACGGCGCTACAGCAACATCACGGTTGGGTTAAGGCTGATGACAGCCCGCTGGGAGGATTACGTCTGACGATCTGGCTTCCGTTATACTCTACAAGGTAATAATTTGATATTCTGCGGCTCTCGTCAGCGGGAGCCAATATGATCAATATCGTTTTATTTGAACCTGAAATTCCACCCAACACCGGTAATATCATCCGACTATGTGCTAATACCGGTTTTTCCTTACATATCATCGAACCACTGGGATTTGCCTGGGATGATAAGCGGCTACGTCGTGCCGGGCTGGACTATCACGAATTTACGTCTGTCCGCCGGCATGCCAGTTACCAGGCATTTATCGACAGTGAGCAACCTGCCCGCTTATTCGCGCTCACCACTAAAGGTACTCCGGCGCACAGTGCGATAGCATGGCAGGCAGGTGATTATCTGATGTTTGGACCGGAGAGTCGCGGCATACCCACAGACATACTGAATAGCTTACCGGCCATGCAAAAAATACGTATCCCGATGGTACCGGAAAGCCGAAGTATGAATCTGTCTAATTCGGTTGCCGTGGTGATTTATGAAGCCTGGCGCCAACTTGGCTATGAAGGGGCTCTGGTCCGATGAACCCTTAAGCTGGTCGGGGGAAGACTTCCCCCGGAACTTTTAAATCCCGTCGCCAAATTCAAATCCGGCAATGACACCATTGAAATGCTGATCCATATCCATTGAAGGTTTTTCACTGGTCGGACGGCCAACGATACGCGCCGGAACACCTGCTACCGTGGTATGCGGAGGAACGGGTTGCAGAACGACAGAACCGGCACCAATTTTAGCCCCGCGGCCAACATCAATATTGCCTAATACTTTCGCTCCGGCCCCAATCATAACGCCTTCCCGTATTTTAGGATGACGATCACCACAGGTTTTCCCCGTACCGCCCAGTGTGACAGATTGCAGGATAGAGACATCATTCTCTATTACCGCCGTCTCACCGACAACAATGCCCGTTGCATGATCCAACATGATACCGCAACCAATGGTGGCTGCCGGATGAATATCAACACCGAAAGAGACAGAAATTTCATTTTGCAGATAGACAGCCAGAGACCGACGTCCCTCTTTCCAAAGCCAGTTGCCTATACGATAGGCCTGCAGCGCATGGAAACCTTTCAGATACAGTAATGGTGTTGAATATTTATCTACAGCAGGATCTCGCTGACTCACTGCAGTAATATCTCTGGCCGCAAACCGAATCATCGTTGGATCTTTACGGTAGGCTTCTTCAACAATTTCGCGAATAGCAATCGCCGGCATAATAGGATTTGCCAGTTTATTGGCCAGCATATAACTCAGGGCACTACCGAGGTCTTCATGTTTAAGCAGTGTCGCATGAAAAAAACTGGCCAGCATTGGCTCACCTTCAGCCAGACTTCTGGCTTCAGCAATAATACTCTCCCAGATTTGTGCTAATTCTTCAGACGACATGACTACACTCCCGATAAAAAAGCGCCCTGTCAGGCGCCTGTATAAGCTTCATGGCTGGTCAAACAAAGATAAATTCAGAGAGCCTCTTTTTCATCTTTCCTTTCACGCCCTAGCAGTGAAAGTGCGGCCTCTTTGGCCGGTTTCCCGCAATAGAGTACCTGAAAAATCTGTTCAGTAATTGGCATTTCGACACCGGCTCTGGCAGCTAATGCTTTCACTTCTTTGGTATTACGATAGCCTTCTACCACCTGACCAATACTTTTTTCAGCATCAGTCACACTATTCCCCTTGCCCAGCAACATGCCGAAACGACGATTACGTGACTGATTATCAGTACAGGTCAGCACTAAATCACCCAGCCCCGCCATTCCCATAAATGTGGCAGGATCGGCACCCAATGCAGCGCCCAGTCGACTCATCTCAGCCAACCCCCGGGTGATCAATGCCGTTCGGGCATTCGCACCAAAGCCAATACCATCCGAGATTCCGGCACCAATCGCAATCACATTTTTGACCGCACCTCCCAACTGGACACCGATCAGATCATGATTGCTGTAGACCCGAAAGCTCTTACCACAATGCAGCTTATGCTGCAGTGCCTCTGCAAATACCGGTTCGGTCGAGGCTAGAGCAATGGCTGTTGGCATACCTGCAGCCAGTTCTTTGGCAAAGGTTGGCCCCGAAATCACGGCCAAAGGAATGCTATCACCGAGGATCTCTCTGGCGACATCCTGTAGCAGTCTTCCGGTTTCACGTTCCAGACCCTTGGTTGCCCATACCAATCGGGAATCAGCCTCCAGGCAAGGTTTGATCTGACTAAGTACGTCACCAAACACATGACTTGGTACTACGACCAAAATATCCTGGCTGGCAGTTATAGCGTCAGTGAGAGAGGGTTCAATCACCAGATTATCGGGGAAAGGTACGTCAGGCAGGAATTCCGTATTACAACGGTCAGCCTGTAATCGCTGGAGATGTTGTGGGTTATGCCCCCACAAAACGACCGAATGACCATTACGAGCCAGCGTAATGGCCAAAGCGGTGCCGTAAGAACCGGCACCGATCACACTGACAGAATGGCTACGGCTATTCATCAGGCTTCCTGTGAAGCACTACCTTCTTGTTCTTGCAGGTAGTTCATGAATAAGGCATCAAAATTGACCGGAGCCAGGTTCAGTTGCGGGAATGTACCGCGTGAAACCAGACCAGAAATACACTCACGTGCGTAAGGGAACAGGATGTTCGGGCAGTATGCACCCAGACAATGCGCCAGTTGGGTCCCTTCAATTCCGGCGATAGTGAAGATACCTGCCTGCTGAACTTCACACAGGAACGCTGTATCTTCGCCGACAGTCGCGGTGACGGTAACACGCAGCACGACTTCAAAAATACCGTCTGCCAGTTGTGAGGATGCAGTGTCCAGGTCCAGCTTAACTTCAGGTTCCCACTCTTTCTGGAAAACCTGAGGGGCATTCGGCGCTTCAAAAGAGATATCTTTTGTGTAAACACGTTGGATCTGGAAAGTCATTTCACTGCTATTTTGTTCTGACATGGTACTTGGTCCTGTTAAGTTGAAATTTGTTTCACCCGGGTTTCAGGCTTGCAATAAAGGGTCCAGACCTTGTTGTGCCTCAAGGGCATACAGGTCATCGCAACCACCAATATGTTTTCCGTCAATGAAGATCTGAGGTACCGTGGTGCGACCGCTACGTTCGATCATACCCGCGCGCTTTTCAGCGTCACCATCAATAGCGATCTCATTAAACGCTGCTCCTTTTTGTTGTAACAGCGCTTTCGCACGGTGACAAAACGGACAGGTCTGCTTAGTGTAAATATCGATTGTTGGCATTGTCAGCACCTCTGATAAATTATTTACCACGAACCAGCGGGAGGTTTTCACCACTCCAGCCACTGATACCGTCTTTTAATACTGAAACATTAACAAATCCTGCGGCAGATAACTGGCTGGCGGATTCACCGGCAGACTGTCCGGTCGCACAGACAACAATCACCGGCTGAGTTTTAAATTTTTCAATTTCAGCCAGATTGCCTTTTTTGATCTCAGCTGCGGCCAGATTTACCGCGCCAGAAATATGACCTTTGCGATAATCATCGCGGGAACGCACATCAACAACCACGGCATCCTGTTTGTTAATCAGGTGAGTCGCTTCGCCACGACTGACCGTTTTAACTTTAGAAAACAGCCCCTTAAAAGTAGTAACAATCACCAGCACCAATAAAACAACCCAGGCCAGACACAGAACCAGGTGATTGCGCGCAAATTCCATATAATCTTGCATGAGGGGTAACAACTCCAGACCGGATAAAAATAAGATAATATAAGGGTTCTGAGTATACCTGCGCAGCCTGGCATGTACAGACACTAAACACCTGAAGGCGTGATTTATCCGTCATTTTACCAGGCAAATGCCAGATTCCGACACTCTTCCCTTACCTGTTGTCTGATTATGCCATTAATGCCTGATACAAACTATAAATCCCTGCTGCCAGGCTGGAAAGCAACCATGCATCGTGAAATAATCAGCGTCCTATGACGAAAAAAAAGCCTGTTACCTGCATTTCGCCAGACAATGCAATTCTGCACCGCCACCGGAGCCGGGAATTGCCAAAACTGGTCTCCAGTCTGCTGTATGCGGGCATTTTGTGTTTGCCTTTTGCCCTCCATGCAGCTGACGATAACAAAGCGCAACTTAAATCAATACAACAGGATATTGCGAATAAAGAGCAAAGCGTCCGTACGCAGAAAATTAAGCGCAGTAATCTGCTGGACCAACTGCAAAGTCAGGAAAAAGTCATCGCTCAGGCCAGCAGGCAATTACGGCAAACTCAAACCATTTTAAATGGCATAAACCGCGATATTGCCACTCTGACTCGCTCGATTAGTGCTCTGGAAAAACGCCAGAGCCGGGAAGAGAATTTACTGGCGCAACAACTGGATGCTGCATTCCGCCAGGGTCAGCACAGCGGGATTGAACTGCTCCTGAGCGGTGCGGCTGGTCAGAGAAACGATCGGATACTCACCTACTTCACTTATCTGAATCAAGCCCGCCAGCAGAATATTGAGTCTCTGAAGCAGACCCGTGCGGAACTGGCAGAGAAAAAAGAGGCGCTGGAACAGAAACAGCAGCAACAGCAAGGGCTACTCACCCGGCAACAGGCTCAACAGGCTAAGTTGCAACAAGCTAAAGCAGCCCGCCAGAAAACACTCAGTATTCTTGAGTCATCTCTCGAAAAAGATCAGGCGGATTTAGTTGAAATGCGCCAGAACGAAAGCCGGTTGCAGGCGAAAATCGCCCGTGCAGAACAGGCAGCCCGGGCCCGTGCTGAGCAGGAAGCCCGCGAAGCTGAACAGGTCAGACAACGCCAGGCTCAGGCTCAGGCCAAAGGCTCCACTTACCGGCCGACTGAGGGTGAGCAGGAGTTGATGGCCCGAACCGGAGGGCTGGGAAGACCTGCGGGGCAGTACCCATGGCCGGTAAAAGGCAAACTATTACACCGGTTTGGTGAAACACTGCAGGGTGAACTACGCTGGAAAGGATTAGTGATCGGTGCCCCTGAAGGCACCGAAGTCAGGGCTATCGCCGATGGACGTGTGCTGATGGCAGACTGGTTACAGGGTTACGGGCTGGTCATTGTTATCGAGCACGGAAAGGGGGATATGACCCTGTATGGTTATAATCAGAGTGCTCTGGTCAATGTCGGAGCTCAGGTCAGGGCCGGGCAGCCAATTGCCCTGGTGGGTACCAGCGGCGGAAGAGGCATACCTTCGTTGTATTTTGAAATTCGCCGCCAGGGCCAGGCCGTCAATCCCATCAGCTGGTTAGGAAGATAATGTGTTACATCGTTTAAAGATTGTCACTTTTATCAGTACATTACTTGTCTGTCAGGCAGCATCAGCCGGAAAGCTGGCTATCGTCATCGATGACTTTGGTTACCGGCCAAAAGAGGAAAACCAGGTATTACAAATGCCTGCTGCCATCTCCGTCGCGGTATTACCGGATGCGACTCACGCCCGCGAAATGGCTGTCAAAGCACATCAGACAGGGCATGAAGTGTTAATTCACCTGCCAATGGCACCGCTCAGCAAGCAGCCACTGGAAAAAAACACCCTGACTCCGGACATGAGTAGCACTGAAATCGCCAGAATTATTCAGCTCGCCGCTGAGCATGTCCCTTATGCGGTCGGTCTGAATAATCATATGGGCAGTAAGATGACCTCCAGCCTGCCCGGAATGATTAAAGTGATGCAGGTGCTGAACCACTATAATTATTATTTCCTGGACAGCATGACCATCGGTAACAGTCAGTCAGTGAAAGCCGCGCAGGGAACCGGAGTTAACGTTCTGAAAAGGAGAGTTTTTCTTGATGATACACAGAACGAAGCCGATATCCGCCAGCAATTTCTGCGCGCCGTGAAACTGGCCGAACGTGACGGCTCCGCGATCGCCATAGGCCATCCTCACCCGACAACCGTCAGAGTGCTGCAACAAATGCTGCCAAACCTGCCAGCGGATATTACCCTGGTCCGGCCCAGCCAGCTACTGAACGAAAGTGTGCGCTCTTCTGCTGCCCTGCCTGATAAAGCCCCTCCGGCTCCGGCGAAGAAACCATTGATCGGAAAAGCTCTGGCAGCGCAGTGCCACACTCAATCGCCACCGAAACCGCTGGTACCGGCCAATGGAATTGAGATTATTTATAACAGCATCAAAAACAGCCAGTTTATCCGGGACTTAAAAGCTATTTTTTAATTGTGACTGCCATCTTTTCCATCGGGAAAAGATGGCGTTCCGGACTGCAGTTATCTGGTGCACCCATCTCTACTTTCACGCTATCCTCTGACCCTGTATGCGCTTTTCAGGTAACCCTTTCATCATCATAGTGAAAAAATGTGTCGCAGATCGATGGAAGCATGCTTTCAGCGAGAACATACCCTGCCTTTACGGTGTCTGAAATGGTATGATCGCCCGATATAAACGTGGTATTCCATACTTCACGTCCTCACTCAAAGGTACGCTTATGATTATCGTTACTGGTGGCGCCGGCATGATCGGCAGTAATATTGTAAAAGCCCTCAATGACCGCGGGCATACTGACATTCTGGTCGTAGATAACCTGAAAGATGGTACTAAATTTGCCAATCTTGCCGACCTGAATATCAGTGATTACATGGACAAAGAAGAGTTTCTCGTCAGCGTACTGGCAGGGGATGATTTTGGTCCTGTCGAAGCGATATTCCACGAGGGTGCCTGCTCGTCCACCACCGAGTGGGACGGTAAGTATATGATGGATAACAATTACCAGTATTCAAAAGAGCTGCTGCACTTTTGTCTGGATCGCCAGATTCCTTTCCTGTATGCCTCTTCTGCAGCAACTTACGGTGGGCGGGATGATAACTTCATAGAAGATCGCCAGTACGAGGCGCCTCTTAACGTCTATGGCTACTCAAAAATGCTATTCGACCACTATGTTCGCAGCATTCTGCCTGAGGCCGAATCTCCGGTCTGTGGGTTCCGTTATTTTAACGTGTACGGCCCGCGTGAAGGCCATAAAGGCAGTATGGCCAGCGTTGCCTTTCATCTGAATACGCAAATCACTAACGGTGAAAACCCGAAACTTTTTGCCGGCAGTGAAAACTTCCAGCGTGATTTCATCTCTGTAGAGGACGTTGCCGCTGTTAATCTTTGGTGCTGGGAAAACAACGTTTCCGGCATTTATAACTGTGGTACCGGAAGAGCAGAATCTTTCCAGGCTGTGGCGGATGCCGTTCTGGCCTGGCACGGTCAAGGCGAAGTGGAATATATCCCGTTCCCTGAAAAGCTCAAAGGTCGTTACCAGGCTTATACTCAGGCCGATCTTAGTAACCTGCGAGCTGCCGGTTATGATAAGCCGTTTAAAACGGTAGCAGAAGGTGTGAGCGAATATATGGCGTGGCTCAACAACAAAGCATAAGAGATTTTCCGGCGATGAAAATATTGGTGATCGGCCCTTCATGGGTTGGCGATATGATGATGTCTCAAAGTCTCTATCGTACGCTGAAAGCACAACACCCGGAGGCCATCATCGATGTGATGGCTCCAGGCTGGTGCCGGCCGTTATTGTCCAGGATGCCTGAAGTCAGTCAGGCGATTGCAATGCCTATCGGCCATGGTTCACTGGCCATCAGTGAACGCCGCCGCATCGGTCGTTCACTGCGCGATAATCATTATGATCGCGCTTATGTGCTGCCAAACTCCTTTAAATCTGCACTGATCCCTTTTTTTGCCGGAATTAAACAACGTATCGGTTGGCGGGGAGAAATGCGCTATGGCTTACTGAACGATGCCAGAGTGCTGAACAAACCGGCTTTTCCATTAATGGTGCAACGTTACGTTGCTCTCGCCTACCCCGCCGGTGAAATGACAACCGCGGCCGCCCTTCCCCAACCGTTATTATGGCCTCAGCTCAGTGTCACCCAAGCCGAGAAAACAGAAACCGCCAGCCTGTTTGAATTACCCGCAGACCGGCCACTGATAGGATTTTGCCCCGGAGCCGAATTCGGGCCGGCCAAACGCTGGCCGCACTATCATTATGCGGCTCTGGCTCAGAAGCTGATTGCCAGAGGGTACCGGGTGGTATTATTCGGCTCAGATAAAGACCATGAAACCGGTAACGATATCCTCAACAGTCTTGATTCAGATGACACGCCATTTTGCCATAATCTGGCCGGAAAAACCCGGCTTGAGCAGGCAGTCATTTTACTCTCCAGCTGCGACGCGGTAGTGAGTAATGATTCCGGTCTGATGCATATTGCCGCAGCCTTACATCGTCCGTTAGTAGCATTGTACGGCCCCAGCAGTCCCGATTTTACCCCGCCACTCTCAAACCAGGCACGGGTGATTCGCCTGATTACCGGCTATCATAAAGTCCGAAAAGGCGAGGCAGACCTCGGTTATCATCAGAGTCTGATTGATATAAAACCTGCGCGTGTTATGGATGAACTGAGCTTATTACTGACACCTCCGCAGGAGAATGAATGCAGGTCCTGATTGTTAAAACTTCCTCTATGGGGGATGTAATTCATACTCTTCCGGCACTGACCGATGCTATGCAGGCAGTTCCGGGGATACTTTTCGACTGGGTCGTAGAAGAAAATTTTAGCCAAATCCCTGGCTGGCACCCGGCCGTTGATCAGGTATTACCCATTGCTATTCGTCGCTGGCGCAAACACTGGTTTGGCATCCAACAGCGGGAAGAACGTTTCCTGTTTAAACAAAAACTTCGCCAGCGCCAGTACGATATTATCATCGATGCCCAGGGGCTGATAAAAAGCGCGGCTCTGGTAACCCGGCTGGCACAAGGCGAAAAGCATGGTGCTGACAAAAACAGTGTCAGAGAGCCTTTTGCCTGTTGGTGGTATGACAAACGTCATGAGATTAAACAGCAACAACACGCCGTTGAACGTATACGTGACCTGTTTGCAAAAAGTCTGGGGTATGAAAAGCCCGCTACGCGTGGAGACTATGCTATCGCCGGGCACTTCACCCACGATCTGCCTGCCGATGCCGGGCGTTATATGGTATTTCTGCATGCCACTACCCGTGATAATAAACACTGGCCTGAACAACACTGGCGTGAGCTGATTCAGAAAGTGACGGAACGTGATTACTGCATAAAACTTCCCTGGGGTACTGAAGCCGAATATCAGCGCGCCGTCAGGCTGGCTGAAGGACATCCGCAGGTCACCGTTTTACCGAGACTCACACTGGCCGAAGTTGCCCGGGAACTGGCGGGTGCAAAAATCGTGGTGTCAGTCGATACCGGCCTGAGCCATCTGGCTGCGGCACTGGACAGACCCAATATCACACTATATGGCCCGACCGACCCGGGACTGATTGGCGGTTATGGTAAAAACCAGTTAGCCCTGCGCCCGGAGAGTGGCAACAGCATGGGAAATATTTCAGCCGAAGAAGTATATGTTAGCATGCTCAGATTGTTAACATCATAAATAAAATTAACCATTTGAATTTTATAAATAATAAAAGGATGTGCATGTGGTTGCTATCGAGCCAAGGGCGGTAGCGTGGCAATTCTCAAAAACCTAAGGTAAAAAATGGTCAAAGAAAATAATAAAATCAGTAGGGTTCTTGTTGTAAAATTTCGCTATCATGGAGACATGATTCTTACAACGCCTTTGATTAGCTCACTGAAAAAATCTTATCCTGCGTCAAAAATAGACATATTACTATATGAAGATACGGCTCCGGTCCTATCCTATAATGAGGATATCAATAAACTCTATACACTATCCAGGAAAAAAGATAGCCTCATAGAAAAAATAAAAGAATCATTTCTTGTTTTTAAAACATTAAGAAAAAACAACTATGATTTGGTCATTAATCTGGCAGATCAATGGCCAATTGCGTTAATGACATCCTTTCTCCCTTCTAAAAGGATAGGGGTCTATAAAGGAGATAAAATAAAAGGAAAGATTTGGTCCAGATTTTTTGATAAAACAGTGAGAGTAAATGCGGAAGAACATATTGTCTTACAAAACCTGAGCTTTCTGGAAAATGAGTGTATTCGAACTACAAAGCTTAGTATGCATTACAGCAAAGATGACACTAAAATACTTTCAAAGATCCCACCTGAAAGCATTGGTAATTATATTCTTATACAACCTACAACAAGACAATATTATAAATACTGGGATAATGATAAATTTTCGATTGTCATAAATCATTTTAAAGAAAGTGGATTCGAGGTTATTTTAACCAGTGGCCCATCTCAGCATGAAAAAGATATTGTTTATGATATATTCAAACAGTGCAAAGCCAAACCATTTATATCATTAGCCGGGGAAACGTCTTTTCCCGAGCTTGCAGTACTTATTGATAATGCAAAATTATTCATAGGACTCGACTCGGCACCGATGCATATGGCAGCAGCTCTTGAAACACCTGTTGTTGCACTGTTTGGTCCAACAGACCACAAGGTGTGGAGACCATGGACCGAAAATTACAGACAATTATGGGCAGGCGATTATGAAAAAATGCCAGATAATGCAGACTATAATAAATCAATAAAATATTTATCGTGCATTCCTGCTCAGGATGTCATTTGCGCAGCCGAAGAACTAATTAAAAAGGTATATAGATAAAAATGGTAATTACATTCTGTCTTTATAAATACTTCTCATTCGGGGGGTTACAGAGGGATTTTCTTGATATCGCATTAGAATGCGAATCGAGGGGACACAAAATATGTGTTCTGTGCACTGAGTGGCAAGGTGATATTCCTTCTTCATTTGAAGTCATAAAGATACCCAGAAGGGGATTAAGTAATCATATCAGGTTAAAGAACTTTTCAATAGACGCCAATATATTCCTAAAAAACAACCCCGCAGACTGTGTTGTAGGATTTACTAAGATGAGCGGGCTTGATTTTTATTATGCAGCTGAAGGATGTAATGCAGAAAAAGCAGCTACTGAAAAAGGTATATTTTACAGAATATCCTCCAGAAATCGAACTTATCTGAAGCTTGAACTTGATGTTTTTGGCCTACAAAGTAAAACAGAACTGTTAATGCTTGCACCAAAACAGATAGCTGACTTTAAGAAACATTACAATACTATTGAAAGCAGATTTCATCTGCTCCCTCCAGGTATTAATAAGGATAAAAAATACAGTAATCCTGTTTCTGTATCTAAGGCTCAATTTCTGAAGGATCATGGGATATCTGATGATAACTTTATTATTTTACAGGTAGGATCTGATTTTAAACGCAAGGGTGTTGACAGAAGTTTAAAGGCGATCGCCAGCCTTCCTGATAAAATAAAACAAAAATTAACTTTTTTAGTGGTGGGGCAGGACGACCCAAAAAAATTCATTAAATTATCTAAGGAATTAAATATAGAATCGATTATTAAATTCTACCCCGGGAGAAATGACATTAACATATTCATGCGTCATGCTGATATATTATTGCACCCAGCATATCATGAGGCTGCAGGTATTGTTATTTTAGAAAGCATCTGCTCAGGACTGCCTGTAATAGTTACTGAAAACTGTGGATATGCCCATTTTGTTAAAGAAGCAAACTGCGGTGCTGTCCTTGATTATCCATTTAATCAAAAACAACTAAATGATGAATTATACTTATTTATAACATCATCTAAAAAAAGGAGTATATGGTCGGGCAACTCTAAAAGCTTCTCAGACCAACATGACATATACAACCTGCATAGGGTTGCAGCAAATATAATTTGCGCAAAGGAAGTTAAATTATGATTAAACCTTCAGGGATTAATAAAATTTCTATTGGTAATATTCTTATTTTTATCTCCGGGGCTTTAACACTGACGTTTAAAAGTGGTTACATTGCAGGTACAATTCTTATGTTACCACTTATAATTTTCGATGCATATAAAAACATAAAAAAACCTTTAAACAAAGAACAGAAAATAATATTAATCACATATTTAACATATTTTATATCCCAGTTTATTTTCATTATACATGACACTGAATATAAACTCAGTGAGTTTGAACTTCCTTCCAGATGTTTACTCGGAATATTAATATTCTTATTTATCAGCAGAAATAAAATAAGCTTTCATTATATAAGCAATGGAATAGCTACTGGTGCAATCATTGGTGGAGCAATCGCTATTTATGAGAAGGTGTTTTTAGGTTGGGGGAGAGCATTTGATAATATAATGCCAATTCAGGCGGGTGATACCTGCATGAGCCTGGGGCTTATGTCGTTGTGTTTATCTTTTTACCACATAAAAAAAAACAATAAAAAATACTTTATTTTTTTTATTGCTGCCGCACTATCTGGGATTACAGGCAGTCTTCTCTCCGGTTCAAGAGGTGGGTGGATACTATTGCCTGTGAATATATTCATCATTATAAGCATGAACCGGGATTTAATATCCGGGAGAATTATCGGTGCATTACTACTTCTTATAACAATCCTTATATCAGTATGTTCTATACCATCACTTGGTGTTTATAGTCGCGTTAATTTAGCGGTGCAAGATTTACACAGGTTCACGGATAAACAATGGGCAGGTAATGATGGGACTAACTCCCTTGGAATTCGCCTGATGCTGTGGAAGTCCAATTGGAATAGCTTTAAAGAGAAACCATTGCTTGGTTGGGGTAATTTTGGAATTAGTAAAAGTTATAACTATCAATATGAAAAAGGAGATATACCCCTTTTCATAAGGGACTATGGAATAAACACTCACGCTCACAACCAATTTCTCGACGAAATGGCTAAAAAGGGATTATTTGGGCTGGCATCACTTTTATCCATCTTTTTGATTCCTGCGACCATGCTTCATAAGAAAGAAAAGGATAAGGAATCAAGAGAAATAAAACACATATCACAATCGGGCCTTTTACTTATATTCTCAACCATTGATTATTTTATTAGCCAGGCATTTTTTAACCATAGCTCTGGAATTAGCTTTTACTTCATAACAATTTCTATTTTGTTAGGTTTTTCATTAAGAATAATTAATACAAAATACGATTAATTAAATGCAAATCACAAAAAAACGCAAAACGGAAAAACGCATCATTTAAACCACTCAGAGTCATGAGGTTTGAAATAATCTCCCCTGCCAAAACAGTTACATTTATGCTACCATTGCCGCAATATTCCAAGCCGATATTCACAAAATGCTGTTGCGTGTATACCAGACTCTGCTCTACCTGATTCAACCCTTTATCTGGGGTCGATTACTTATCCGCAGTCGTAAAGCGCCGGCGTACCGTAAACGCTGGGCGGAACGTTATGGATTTTGCGAAGGCAAAGTCAGACCTGAGGGTATCGTACTACATTCGGTTTCTGTCGGAGAAACACTGGCCGCCGTCCCTCTGGTCAGGGCATTGCGATATCGCTATCCGACGCTGCCGATTACTGTGACGACCATGACACCAACGGGTTCGGAACGGGCACAGTCGGCCTTTGGTAAAGATGTAGACCATGTATACCTGCCTTATGATCTACCCGGAGCCACACACCGCTTTCTGAATACAGTTCGCCCACGGCTGGTCATCATTATGGAGACCGAACTCTGGCCAGGTCTGATTCATATTCTGCATCAGCGCAAAATCCCACTGGTCATTGCCAATGCACGACTCTCTGAACGTTCTTTCCGGGGTTATCAGAAACTGGGCAGGTTTATGCAGAAATTGCTGCAAAGTATCACGCTGATCGCGGCACAAAATGCCGAAGATGGTGAGCGGTTTGTGGCATTAGGATTAAAACGCAGTCATCTTGCAGTAACTGGCAGTCTGAAATTTGATATTTCGGTCACCCCGGAACTGGCAGCCAAAGCAATAACTCTGCGCAGCCAGTGGGCTCCCCATCGTCCTGTGTGGATAGCGACCAGTACCCACGACGGGGAAGAAACGATTGTTCTCGAAAGCCACCGTCAGTTACTGAAACAGTTTCCGGACCTGTTGTTGATACTGGTCCCGCGCCATCCGGAACGCTTTGCGGATGCTAAAGCACTAACCCAACGGGCTGGCCTGAGTTTTATTAGCCGGAGTAGTGGAGACGTTCCTTCGGCCTCCACTCAGGTCGTGATAGGCGACACTATGGGTGAATTAATGCTGCTCTACGGTATTGCAGACCTGGCCTTTGTCGGGGGTAGTCTGACAGAACGTGGCGGACATAACCCGCTGGAACCTGCAGCTCATGCCATTCCGGTGCTGATGGGACCACATACCTGGAATTTTAAAGACATCTGCAGCAAACTCGAAGAAGCTCAGGGGTTGATAACCGTAACCGACAGCACCTCTCTGACCAGAGAAGTCAGCACCCTGTTACAGGATGATGACTACCGCAGGTATTACGGCCACCATGCTGTAGAGGTATTACGGCAAAATCAGGGAGCCTTGCAGCGACTACTGGAACTGCTTGAACCCAATCTTCCGCCACGGACACACTGATGAGTACACGCCAAAGGCTTTCGGTGGTGATGATCACCAAAAATGAGGCTGAATTACTCCCGGATTGCCTGCAGTCTGTCGCCTGGGCTGACGAGATAATTGTACTGGATTCCGGAAGTTCCGATCAGACCGCAGACATTGCCCGCCAGGCCGGAGCCCGGGTATTTTACAGTGAGCAATGGCCGGGTTACGGGCTGCAACGCCAGCATGCGCAGCAATATGCCAGCGGCGATATGATTTTGATGATCGATGCAGATGAAAGAGTGACTCCGGAATTGCGCGCAGCCATAGAAGAGGTATTGCAACAGCCGGCATCACCGGACAAAGTCTACAGCATTGCCCGCAGCAACTGGTTTTTAGGGCGGTTTATGCGCCACAGTGGCTGGTATCCGGATCGCGTAACTCGTTTATATCCGGCCCGCTTTCGTTATAACAGCCACCTGGTTCATGAATCACTGGAGCATTCTGGTGCCAGTGTGATCCGGCTATCCGGAGATTTAAAACATTTAACCTGCCGCGACCTGCATCACTTCCAGCAAAAACAACTGGCTTATGCCAATGCATGGGCAGCCCAGCGTTTCAGTCAGGGCCGTTCCTGCAGCCTGTTTTCCGTCTACAGTCACACAGTGGCAGCCTGGCTGAAAACAGCTATCCTGAGAGCAGGAGTTCTCGACGGCAGCCAGGGTTGGGTGCTGGCATTGGTCAATGCCCAGTATACGTTCAATAAATACGCCATACTCTGGGCATTAAACAAAACAAAACCGCCAGGGGCGCAATAACCATTATGACAACCCGAGCCATTTATCCCGGAACATTCGATCCACTGACGTTAGGGCACCTGGATATTGTTACCCGTTCTGCCAGATTGTTCGATCAGGTGATCCTGGCCATTGCCCGTAACAATACGAAACAGCCCATGTTTAGCCTTGATGAACGGATTGATCTGGCGCAACAGGCAACTTCTCATCTGCCGAATGTCACTGTGCTTGGGTTTGGCGATTTAATGGCGAATTTTGCCAGACAGCAGCAAGCGAACGTTTTAATTCGGGGTGTACGCTCGGTGTCGGATTTCGATTATGAGCGACAGCTGGCGCAGATGAATAATCATCTGCTGCCCGGACTGGAAAGCGTATTTATGATACCTGCGGAAACCTACGCATTTGTCTCATCGTCGCTGGTCAAAGAAGTCGCCCGTCATGGTGGGGATGTTTCCGGTTTTGTCACAGGGCCGGTTTGTCAGGCATTGCTGGCCAAACTGACCCCATGAGATATCACTGCTGACAGTGAGGGCACCAGTAAGTACTGCGTTGCCCGTGTCTGCCACTCTGAATGGCCGTACCACAATACCTACACGGTTCGCCTGCCCGTCCGTACACCTGAAGTTCCTGGGCAAAATATCCGGGCTTGCCATCGCTTTGCAAAAAATCCCGTAAGGTCGTGCCGCCCTGTTCTATTGAACGTTGCAGTACCTGCTTAATACATTTCACTAGTCGTTGCGCATCTTCATCACTCAGTTGGCAGGCCAGCCTGTCGGGCAGAATTCCTGCAGCAAACAACGATTCACTGGCATAAATATTCCCGACCCCAACCACCAGCTTGTTATCCATCAACCATTGTTTGACAGGAATACGTTTACGCTGCGATTTATCCTGCAGCCACTGTGCAGAAAATTCATCACTCAGAGGTTCAGGCCCCAGATGTGAAAGCACGCGACTGGCAACTAAATCTGTTTCCCATAACCAGGCTCCAAAACGCCGGGGATCGGTATAACGCAGCACTTTCCCATTACTTAAAACCAAATCAACATGGTCATGCTTTTCTGCCGGTAGTTCTTCCTTCAGTACTCTCAGACTACCAGACATCCCCAGATGGATGATAATCCATCCTTGTGGCAGCTCCAGCAGCAGATATTTAGCCCGCCGTTGCACACTCAGAACAGGCTGATCACTCAGAGAGAGGATTTCCGGTGACACGGGCCAGCGTAACCGTGGGTTACGCACCACTGCGTGCAATACCGTGGCACCGACCAGATGTGGCTCTATACCACGGCGACTGGTTTCAACTTCAGGTAATTCAGGCATCACAGCTCCTTAACGCCGGATAATGGCTGGCAGTCCCGGAAAACAAAAAACCCGGCCGAAGCCGGGTTTTTTTAGAATACCAAAATTACTTAATTTTGGCTTCTTTGTATACTACGTGCTGACGTACAACCGGATCGAACTTTTTCAGTTCCAGTTTCTCTGGTTTAGTACGTTTGTTCTTCGTAGTGGTATAGAAGTGACCTGTACCAGCAGAAGAAACCAGCTTGATCTTCTCACGAATACCTTTAGCCATGATTTAGTTCCTTAGTACTTCTCACCGCGGGCACGCAGATCTGTTAATACAGAATCAATGCCCTTCTTATCAATTACACGCATACCTTTAGCAGATACACGCAGGGTAACAAAACGCTTTTCGCTCTCAACCCAAAAACGGTGTGAGTGCAGGTTAGGCAGGAAACGGCGTTTCGTCGCGTTCAGTGCGTGGGAACGGTTGTTTCCGCTCACCGGGCGCTTGCCAGTTACTTGGCAGACTCGTGACATGTCATATCTCCAAAAATCAAATCAGCTCGAGCTTTGTACTTAGGTTCTGGCCGCCTCGTCAGGCTTTTAACCCATCCAGGCGAGTTCTATGTGAACCCGCTGAGCAGGCCTAAACGCCAAACCCGAGATTCTCAAAGGTGGCGTAGTATACGCTCTGTGGCTCAAACGCTCAAGTCCCGAACAGATAAAGATCTCCCGGGATCGATTAAAAAATGATTGTATTCACCCGAAAACAGCATTGATTGGCTATTTTTCATACTACAGCCACCCGCGTTCGGCGAAGGATACATACTGTCCCTTACCTATCACCAGATGATCTAAAAGCCGGATGTTCAGTAACATACAGACATTCTGAATTTGTCCGGTTACTTCCTTGTCAGCAAGGCTCGGCTCAGCATGACCGGACGGGTGATTATGCGCCAGAATTAATGCCGCTGCATTGAATTTCAGTGCTTCTCTGGCGATTTCCCGGGGATGGACTTCCACAGAACTCAGAGAACCCGAAAACATCTTTTGTACTGACAGTACCCGATGCTGATTATCCAGAAAGATCACCACAAAAATCTCACGCTCCTGGTGAGCCAGCTGACTGGACAGATAATTGAGGGTAATCTGCGGGCTTTCCAATAAGTTTCCGGCTTCCATTTGAGCCTGAAAGTAACGCCGTCCTAATTCTGCGACCGCCTGCAGTTGCGTCATTTTAGCCTTTCCAATGCCACGCACAGCCAGGTAATCATCTTCTCCTGCGCTCATCAGTGCATATAACGAACCAAATTGCTTCAGTAGCATTTCTGACAATGCCATCACTCCCATACCGGCCAGACCGGTACGCAGAAAGATGGCCAGTAATTCGGTATCGGTTAATACTTCGGCGCCGTGCCTGATTAACTTCTCTCTGGGTCGTAACTGTTCCATAATTTTTTTCTCCCTAAACAGACTCCATTATCCCTGCCCGAGGGGCCTTTTCTATTACAGTGATAGCCGCATTCAACCTCCATCACATCACCGCTGACAGATTTACGAGGACCTTCATCCGGTTATCGGATACCTGCACATTTCTCTGTCGGCACGTGGCAAAGCAGAACAGCAGCCAGGTGCAATGGCAGTTTTGCCGGACGGCGATTATGATAAAATGCCAGGGTCGGGCCAGAGTTCACGGCACCAGACTCAACAAATGAGGCGTTAATGATGGAATTAGACGGTAAAAAGATTCTGCTGGGAGTCAGCGGGGGCATTGCGGCTTATAAAACACCGGAGCTGGTGCGCCGCCTGCGTGACCGCGGAGCCGATGTCAGAGTAATGATGACCGATGCGGCCAGAGAGTTTATTACTCCATTGAGCCTGCAGGCCGTGAGCGGTTATCCGGTCTTCAACAATCTGCTGGACCCTGCAGCCGAAGCTGCCATGGGCCATATCGAACTGGCGAAATGGGCTGACATGGTGATTATCGCCCCCGCGACCGCAGATATCATTGCACGCATCAGCCACGGAATGGCAAATGATTTGGTGACGACAGCTTGTCTGGCAACGGCGGCTCCGGTGGCCATTGTACCGGCTATGAATCAGCAAATGTACCGTTCCCCATTCACCGCTGACAATATCAGTAAACTGGAAAAGTTCGGGATAGCCGTCTGGGGGCCTGATAGCGGCAGCCAGGCCTGTGGTGACATCGGACCCGGAAGAATGCTTGACCCGGAAGAGATCGTTCGCCATGCTATCCGCCTGGCTATGCCTGTCACAGACCTGCAACATCTGAAAATTATGATCACTGCGGGTCCGACTCGTGAGCCACTGGATCCTGTCCGGTTCCTGACGAATCACAGTTCCGGAAAAATGGGCTTCGCTATTGCTGAAGCGGCAAAATCCCGTGGTGCCAAGGTCACTTTGGTGACCGGTCCGGTATCATTGCCTACCCCTGTAGGCGTTAAACGCATCGATGTGACTACTGCGCTTGAAATGCAGCATGAGGTCATGTCTGCTATCCACGACCAGCATATTTTCATCGGCAGCGCGGCCGTAGCCGACTACCGCGCGCCGATGATAGCCAGTGAAAAGATGAAAAAACAGGGGGAAAGTGATGATTCACTGACCCTTCAGCTGATCAAAAATCCGGATATTGTTGCAGGAGTAGCCGCACTGTCAGAAAACCGTCCTTATGTGGTCGGATTTGCGGCTGAAACCCGTAATGTGGAAGAATACGCCCGGCAGAAAAGAATACAAAAACAGCTGGATTTAATCTGCGCAAACGATGTATCGCTGTCGGAGCAAGGCTTTAACAGCGATAAAAATGCGCTTCACCTTTTCTGGCAGGAGGGAGATAAAATGTTACCGCTTAGCGATAAACAACTCCTTGGCCAGCAATTATTAGACGAGATAGTCCGCCTTTATGATGAAAAAAATAGACATTAAGATCCTTGACCCCCGGGTTGGAAAAGAGTTTCCACTGCCAGCCTATGCCACCAGCGGGTCCGCCGGTCTGGATTTACGTGCCTGTCTTGATGAGCCTTTGGTTCTTGCTGCCGGTGAGACCCGGCTCATCCCTACCGGGCTCGCGATTTATATCGCCGATCCACAACTGGCTGCTGTTATTCTGCCACGTTCTGGTCTGGGCCATAAACACGGCATTGTTCTGGGAAATCTCGTCGGGCTGATTGATTCTGACTATCAGGGACCTCTGATGGTTTCAGCCTGGAACCGCAGCGAACAGTCTTTTACCATTGAGCCGGGTGACCGAATCGCACAGTTGGTGTTTGTCCCGGTAGTCCAGGCAGAATTTAATCTGGTCGAAGAGTTTACTACCACAGATCGTGGTGAAGGTGGTTTTGGCCACTCCGGCCGGCAGTAATTAATCAGCATCAGCTTTTGTACCTTTTCATCTTCCGGCCTGTCGTCCTGTGACGATAATGGCCGGAACTTTTGTGTGCATGGGTAGCAATGCGGGAAGATGCTGTTAACCCATATATGTACGATCAGTAACAGGTACAGCATTTTTAAGGTGATTTTCAGGGGTCTTTAAGGTCATGGCAGAAAAAAAGAACACGAAACGGAATCGTCGTGAAGAAATTTTGCAGGCACTGGCACAGATGCTCGAGTCAGGCGATGGCAGCCAACGCATCACCACAGCCAAGCTGGCAGCCAATGTCGGGGTATCAGAAGCGGCACTGTATCGCCACTTTCCCAGCAAAACCAAAATGTTTGACAGTCTGATCGAATTTATTGAAGACAGTCTGATTACCCGCATCAATCTTATCCTGAATGACGAAAAAGAGACGCTCACGCGCTTAAAGCTGATCGTGCAGCTTATTCTGGGATTTGGTGAGCGTAATCCGGGTCTGACCCGCATCCTGACCGGCCATGCATTGATGTTTGAACAGGATCGCCTGCAGGACAGGATTAATCAGTTGTTCGAAAGGATAGAAGTGCAGCTTCGTCTGGTAATGCGCGAGAAAAAATTGCGTGAGGGTGAAGGTTTCAGAACCGATGAAACCCTGCTGGCAAGCCAGTTACTGGCATTTTGCGAAGGTTTACTGTCACGCTATGTGCGCTCAGAATTCCGCTTTCGGCCGACAGCCGACTTCGATACCCGCTGGCCTTTGCTCGCACTTCAACTACAGTAATTCAGCGGGCAGAAGCCCGCTGTTGCTGGTAATATCAGACACCATACTGTTGCTGATAGGCTCTGACAGACGCCAGATGATTAGCCATTTCAGGTTTTTCTTCCAGATAGCTTATCAGGTCCTTCAGGGTAATGATGGAAATGACTTTGCACTGGTAATCCCGCTCAACTTCCTGAATCGCAGAGAGTTCACCCCGTCCCCGTTCCTGACGGTCCAGCGAGATTAATACACCCGCGAGTGTCGCTTTATTTGCCGCAATAATTTCCATGGATTCACGAATAGCAGTACCTGCAGTGATCACATCATCCACCAGCATAATGCGCCCCTGCAACGGGCTTCCGACCAGCAATCCACCTTCACCGTGATCCTTCGCTTCCTTACGGTTAAAGCAATAAGGAACATCTCTGTCATGGTGGTCAGCCAGGGCAACGGCGGTCGTCGTCGCAATCGGGATACCTTTGTAGGCCGGTCCGAACAACAGATCAAAATCGATGGCTGAATCTGTCAACGCGTGCGCGTAAAAACGTCCTAGCAGAGCTAAATCACGTCCGGTATTAAACAGCCCTGCATTGAAGAAATAAGGGCTCTGGCGTCCGGATTTCAGTGTAAATTCGCCAAACTTCAAAACCTGCTTATTTAATGCAAACTCGATAAACTGACGCTGCCACGGTTTCATTTTTATTCCTCACATAAAAAAGCGACCCGCAGGTCGCCTGGAAAATCAGTTAGCTAACGCGGCTTTCTGCGCGTCAATCAGGGTATCGATGCCACCGCGGGCCAGTGCCAGCAAACTCAGCAGCTCTTCATGGCTGAAAGGTGCACCTTCAGCTGTTCCCTGTACCTCGATCATTCTGCCGTCTTCCATCATCACGACATTCATATCGGTATCTGCGGCAGAATCTTCGATATATTCCAGATCACAGACAGCTTCTCCGTCAACAATCCCGACAGAAATTGCAGCAACCATCCCTTTCATCGGACTGGACTTCAGTTTACCTTCAGCAACCAGTGAATTAAGTGCATCGGCCAACGCCACGCAGGCACCGGTAATAGACGCTGTACGGGTTCCGCCATCCGCCTGAATAACGTCACAATCCAGCGTAATGGTGTACTCACCGAGTGCCTGAAGATCGACCGCTGCCCGTAATGAACGGGCAATCAGACGTTGAATTTCCAGAGTCCGGCCGCCCTGCTTACCTTTGGCCGCCTCTCTGGCCATCCGACTGTGGGTTGAGCGTGGCAACATGCCATATTCTGCAGTGACCCATCCCTGGCCTTTACCTTTCAGAAAACGCGGTACGCTTTCTTCAATTGTCGCAGTGCAAAGCACTTTGGTTTCACCAAATTCAACCAGCACTGAGCCTTCAGCGTGTTTGGTATAGTGACGGGTCAGGGTAACTGGGCGAACCTGGTTCGCGCTACGGCCTGCTGGACGCATGATGTATCTCCGGCTGCTATTAACTGGCTGCGCATTATACGGATTTCACCAGCGAATGCCTATGGCCGCGGTGATCAGTCCAGAGTTTTGCGATAACTGTGTAAACTAATCAATATCACCAGTCCTCCAAGAACAGCCAGTGATAGCAACTCCGGCAAAAGTTCAGCCATGGTATACCCCTTCAACATAACCGCTTTGATTAAACGGATAAAATAGGTCAGCGGTAAGCAGGAACCCACCATTTGTGCCCATACAGGCATACTGATAAACGGGCTGATAAATCCGGACAACATTACCGAAGGAATAAAGTAAAACGACGACAACTGTAATGCCTGAAGCTGATTTTTGGCCACACTTGAAATCATTATCCCGATACAAAGGCACAGGAAAATGTAAATAACCAACACCAGAAACAGCAGAGAAAAACTGCCAATTACAGGAATATTAAACAGATAAACAGCAAACCATAGGATCATTAGTGACTGAAACACACCCACCAGCACATACGGTGTGATTTTCCCGAGTATTACTTCAAGCGCTGTTACCGGAGAAATTAATAAATTTTCCATCGCCCCACTCTCACGTTCCCGGGTAATGGCCAGTGCAGTCATCAAAATCAGAGTAGTACTCAGTATTGAGCCAATAAGTCCGGGAATCGTGTTAAACCGGGTTATCCCTTCTGGGTTAAACATCCGCTGGACAACCAGTTCAAATGTATTCTCCTGCTGCAGGTTCCGCAGAGATTCAGGTAAGTCGTGCTGAAACATTGAACCGGAGACCTGGCTAAGTGCACTTAACGCATTGCCAATAGCCAGAGGATCAATAGCGTCACCTTGTACCAGCAATTGAGGCTTTTCTCCGCGCAAAATTTTCCGTGTAAACCCTTCGGGAATCGTTACCATAAAAAGAATATTTCCCCGGACAAATGCATTTCTTGCTTCTTCAGCCGACGGATAGGACTGAAATGAGAAATAATCCGTATTTTGCACGCTACTGATAAAAACTTTACTCAACTGTCCGGAATCATAGTTAATCAGTGCTGAAGGTATTCTGTGCGGATCCATATTGACGGCATATCCCAGAATGATCAGCTGAAGCAAAGGGGTCAGAAAAACCATTCCGATACTCACTTTATCGCGACGCAGTTCATGCAACTCTTTCATTACCACGGCTAACCAGCGAGTGAAAGAAAAAGGAATTTTTATCTTAATCATGTAGTGGTTTCATCAAATGAGAGAAAGCATCTTCAAGAGTGGTTCCAACCTCTTGGATACCATAACCATCAGGAACCACTTTGCGAAGAATTCGGGCGAGATTGTGGTTATCCGATGAAGTCACGTGCAAAGTTCTCCCAAAAATAACGGTTTGGTGAATCTCCGGGAAACAACGTAATTTCGCTTCCAGGGACGTAAGCCCCGGGCCTGAAATTCGAATTGTTGTCAGCTTCTGAGCATCAATAATAGATTGTGCGGTTCCGTTCGCTAATAACTTCCCGTACGCAAGGTAAGCCAGCTGGTGACAGCGCTCAGCCTCGTCCATGTAATGAGTACTGACGAGAATAGATATCCCTCTGTCTGACAACCAGTGGAGTATCTGCCAGAAATCCCTGCGGGATTTAGGATCGACCCCGGCGGTTGGCTCATCAAGAAATAATAATCCGGGTTGATGGATCATACTGGCGGCCAGACCCAGACGCTGCTTCCATCCCCCTGACAGGTCTTTCGCCAGATGATTCTGGCGTGATGACAGCCCCATATCCGACAACGTTTTGTCCACATATTGCCCGGCCGGTTTTAAATTATGCAATCGTGCAATAAATAAAAGATTTTCCCGGACAGTGAGAGCACCCCACATGGAGAAGTACTGGGTCATATAACCTATACGTTTTTTAATATTGTCCCGCTGCGTGAAAATGTCATAGTCCAGACAATGCCCCAGACCGGAATCCGGAGTTATTAACCCACACATCATGCGTATCGAAGTCGTCTTTCCGCTACCATTAGGCCCCAGAAAACCATAGATTTCCCCTTTGCCGATTTGCAACGAAAGGTCCTTAACAACGTGCTGGTCTCCGAAGTGTTTATTCAGCCTTTCAACATTTATGCACCAGTCATTCATCAGGCTCGAGCTCCACCTCAAAAGGCTGACCCACTTTAATCTCTCCGGGCTTAACAGACTCCGGTATCGCTTCAGCCATATAGATTAATTTTTCCCGGCGGACCGTACTGTATATCACCGGTGGGGTATATTCTGCCTGCGGACTAATGTAATTAACCCGACCAGTAAAAGTCCGTGAGCATCCATCGCAACGTAAGCTAACCTTCATCCCTGCGCTTATACGCCCCAGTTGTGGTTCAGGAATATAAAAGCGAATTTTGAGATTACCGTCAGGAAGCAGGCTGATCACAGGCTGTCCGGCTGTCGGCCTCTCTCCTGGCAGATACAGAGTATCGAATACTATTGCCTCTTGTGGGGCAAACAGCGTACTTTGCTGTATGTCCCTGATAGCTTTATCCCTCTGCAGATTAGCCGATTCCACCCGCAATTGCTGATGACTGATCTGAGATTGTCTTGCGGGTAATTGTCTGGCTTCCAGTTGATGTTCTAGTTCTCTGACACTCGCTGTTTTCTGGCTGTAATCATTGCTGGCTCGTTGCCACTCTTCGGCCGAAATAACCTGTGTTGAGTAAAGTTTCTGATAGCGTGATAACTGACTTTTTGCCAGACTGGCTGCTGAAATTGCCCGTTCAAGCTGTGCTCTTATCACATTCAACTCTTCAGGCCTTTCTCCTGACATTAAATCAGTCAACAATGCCTGTTCAGAAAGATAATTTCTTTCCGCTATATTCATAGTATTTTGAAGATTATAAGTATCCATTTTTAACAAGGGCTGACCTTTACTTACGTGCTGCCCTTTTTTGACATAAATCGCCTCTATTTCCTCTGTTGAAAAATAAGAAAGATAAATAAAATCACCATATGAATAACCGTTAAAAGTTAAACTACTCCGAACATCACAGCCGAACAGGGTAAAAATAAGAAAACCAAACATAAAACGATATCTGTTTTTTTTGATTAGACATAAACTCAAAATAGCACCCTGACGTTAATCAATTTAACCCACAAGTCATGACTCCCCACAAAATCACTCATCTTCAAACTCCAGTAATCAGACAATGCCAGGGGTGGCTATTTTTAAGCTTATTCAAAGCACAATTATTTAAGTCAGCAACAAAATCAAAGGCTTTATCCTCAATGACGCGGTGTCGTTCCGAACCGTCAAAGGGAAACCACGTTGACGCCTGTTTATCAGTCCAGGGAAGATCAACATCAGTCAGGGAAAAGCAAAAACTTAGCCATTCCCGGCCTTTAGTCAAATCATCTGCGGGGAAAATACCTTGAACATCATCCCCCATCCACTTTATGATTTTTTTATTAAAACAAGAAATTTTCTTACCAGGGAAAAATCCCCTGACTACAGCATCGATGTTATCCATTCCATCTCCAAACTCAGGCATACCAAATCAGGATGAGTTATTCACATGCAGAGTTAAATCATCCATTACAATTTAGACTATCAGGTGGCATGACATTACACATTAAAGTCAAAGTGCATTTTCATTAATCAACATCGCATAAACATTGATAATAATCAATAAGCCACTCGTTATTTACCCTGAAACATCAACAGCATTATTAGAATATAACTCTTAAAAAAAACAGAAAACAAGATATTTACATATCAGAAAAACACACAAGTCTGTAAGCGATTGACTTATGACATTTCAATAAAAGTTGAACACAAGCCAGAAAATAAATATCGGATTTATACTATATGTTCTAAAACACCCAGAAATATTTTACCGCCAAAGACGGAAAAAGTAATTATCCTGCACCCTGTTTATTTTACTGCTTAAGTGTTCATCTGGCCGGAAATTACTTAGTAAGTATGGCCTGACACTTCCTGTTATTTATATTAACGGCTGACTACTAAAGGATTTTTTATTACACAACCAGTCCGGTAAGCCTGAAAAACACAGAGGATTCAATAGCTATGATTACAGGCATAGTGTCCAAAATCACTCAGTCAGCTATTATCTGTACTCCAGCTTCCATAAATACGTATGATAGTAATTCTCTGGAATGATTAAGGCCAGTTTTGGAATATTTATCGTTAATATCTCACCTTCAGTCACCCGATGTTAGCGGGAGCCGGCCTGTGGTGGGATATTTCAGCGGACAGAGTGTATTTTTGGTTGACTAACCTGCGCATAAAAAACAATAACAAATTGATATTTATAATATTTATTCCAAATCATGCCGTTTATTGAGGTTAATCCTGTCTTCGATACAGTACCGCCGCTATAATTGCACCATAACCTGGTAAAAATGAGTAACCGATATGATTCGCAGTATGACAGCCTATGCCCGCCGTGAAGTTAAAGGTGACTGGGGCAGCGCCTCCTGGGAGCTTCGCTCGGTAAATCAGCGCTATCTGGAAACCTACATGCGCCTGCCGGAACAGTTTCGCAGCCTGGAACCGATGATTCGTGAACGTATCCGCCATCGTCTGACCCGGGGAAAAATTGAGTGTGCATTACGTTTTGATGCCAGCCAGGGTGCACAGTCGGAACTGATTCTGAACGAAGCGCTGGCAAAACAGCTGATCCAGTCGGCCAACTGGGTAAAACTGCAGGCTGATGAAGGCAGTATTAACCCTGTCGATATTCTACGCTGGCCTGGTGTGATGGCTGCCGCTGAGCAGGATCTGGACAGTATCAACCAGCAACTGATGGCCGCGCTGGAACAGGCGCTGGATGATTTTATCACTGCCCGCGAAACTGAAGGCCAGGCTTTGCAGACAATGATTGAACAGCGGCTGGAAGGTGTGACTGAGCAGGTAGCTAAAGTACGTGCCCATATGCCGGAAGTTATGCTGTGGCAACGGGAACGCCTGATAGCCAAGCTGGAAGAAGCCGAAATCCAGCTGGATAATAACCGCCTTGAGCAGGAACTTGTGATGATGGCACAGCGTATTGATGTGGCAGAGGAACTGGACCGACTGGAGGCTCATGTCAAAGAAACCTACAACATACTGAAGAAGAAAGAGGCCGTCGGACGTCGCCTCGATTTTATGATGCAGGAATTCAACCGCGAATCTAACACCCTGGGGTCGAAATCTATCAATGCCGATATCACCGCTTCTGCGATCGAACTGAAAGTGCTGATCGAGCAGATGCGTGAGCAGATTCAGAATATCGAGTGATTTTGTATGCCGTCACATGCAATCGCAAAAAACCAATGTAGCCCGCTAAATGCGGGCTTTTTAATTTTCATACTGTCGCATATGATTGCACAACAGTGCGTATTTTCTTTGTATCCAGGGTTGTACCCAAAGCACTTTTAACGACCCAGTTTGGGTACAAAGCACTATTCAATATACAGGTGGCAATATGGCAAAGCTGACAGATATTCAGATACGGGCATGAATTAAGGCAGGAGAACGGTTTGAAGGATGCTCAGACGGTCATGGTCTTTATGGCACTGTGGGCTGATCTGCTGGTGGCGCTGGAGCATGGAGAAGATTACAACGTGGTATCAATAGCAAACAGGAAGTAATCTACACCCGCGTATCTGCGAACTTTATTTTACTTGTTTCACTGTTTCAGTAACTAATATCTACATATAAATAAGAAAATTAACTGAAATAACTACTGAAACAACGTTTTAAGAGGTTGTTTCACACCCTGCCCGTAATCAGTAAAAAATTACGGCCAGGGTCTGTACAATATTTACACTCTGACCTTGCACCGCGTATTATTCCCTGTGAAGACCACAAAGGACGATAACACAAGGAATGTATCACGATGGCTGCACTACAGTTTCCCTGCACCGTATTCAAAACCCAAAACCGTATGGACGACTACGGCGCTAAAGATATGCGCTGCGGCGACTTAACCGAAGCACAGTTAAAATCCCGGTACCGGCTGGATGACATTTCTGATCGGGTTGATCCCTGGACGCTTACCCGGCGTTCCTCAATGGATCGCCCTCAGTCCATGTTCTGCTGTAATATGCGTGACCAGGGTGAAAAGATTACCCGACAGCAGTGCGCCGCAATGCTGTTTGACGAGTTTCGCTCGTTATCACGCAAATTTTCCCTTTACGGGCCTTACAATTACCTGATCGAAAAGATGATCACTCACATGCAGAACGGCAACGGTACGACCTTCCGGGATATGTCGTTGAACAGTGCATTGAAGGAGCATATTCTTAATGATAGATCTGAAAAAAACAGTACTCGTATTTTGTTAGAAAAAGTACTTCAGGAAAAAATTGACTGGAAAAATAGAATTTATCCTGTTGCTCAAAAAGATGATTTAAGGACTGCTATATCTCGTGGAAAGCTCCCTAAATTTGACCGCTTTCAGGATAATTTCAACGGTATGGGAATCACCGTGCATGATACCTGGGCAACACATATCACATTAAAATCACTACATATTGAAAATGATTGCTACCGGGCAGTAGTGCATTACAAAGTACAGGACCACTTTGGCCTCGACAGCGATGATATTCTGAAAACAAAATTCAGCAAGTTTCATTTCTTCCGCATCTGGTTTGTTCTCCAGCGGTACAGTCAGTTTGGTTTCAAGCCATTTATGACCAATATGGAAGCAACCGTAGAAATCACTGGGGGACGCAATGGAAATAATAAATAAAAAAATTTTGATTTTATTTTTTCTGGCTGTTTGTGTTACACCGGGTTATTGGATTTGGCTTTGTTTACGTCCTGTAGAGATTGTCTCGGTTCATCAGGAAAATAACTATAGCGATGTTTTAGTTAGAAGCTTCCCACCGACAGATAAGGGGAAAATACTCTGGTGGCTGGAAAATAAAAACATGTTGAAAGAAAAACATGGTATTCCAAAGCCTGGCTCAGATGGATCTTTCGTAGTTGTATTTTGGGATTTTGGCGATGGTTATAAAGAAACAGATGGATATGACGATCTTTGTTTCAACGATATGAAACCACCGATGAATTGTATAGAAAAAAACTCTCTCCTTATGGTAAGGAACAGTGAAAATACAGGGAGTTATTTTGTTCTGGATAGTGGAACATATCGTATGAATAATAAAGGGAATATAGTAAAGAACAAATCGGATTAGATCCGCTCCCCTCGCACAGAGACTGCAATAAAATCATCCGCACGACCCAACCTTGCATCAGCAAAGCGGCAACGCCTTACCGCCTGCCTCACACCCTTTTAGTAAAGCGATTGCGTGGATGGCGAACGTAGCGAATGAGTGATTTTATCGCGCTATTTGATTATGACCCCCTTCCGCTGGCAACCAAACATCCTGGCTGTGAAGAAATAGGGTTACTTGTACTTGCTCATGCAAGGATTATCACCTTCTATCTGTACCCTGACCCTACTAACCTTATCGAGTGGGATGACCTCTTCCCTTTGTTCAGTCCCGGTGTAAAGTGGAGTTTCCGGCTTTTCTTTCTCTCAGTAAATGAGGTAATCCGGCACGAAAAAGACACGTTATACGGAAGAACAGGTAGCTTTTGCGCTGAAACAGGCAGAAACCGGCACCCGGGTGAGTTCATCGGGCGAACAATGCCGATGGTAGGTTGGATGCTTCCCGCAAGTGATGTAGCAACCTTTGCATACAAAACGACCTCTGATTACAACAGAATGGCCCTGGGAAGCAATAAAACCGGGTGATGGAAAACGATGTATTAGCTTTTTTTCGTAAAGAGTTATCGCTAATGACCACTCTCACTATGAAACCAATTCTCATTGATAAATAACCTGACCGGGGCAGCGCTCCCGGCCAGCGTTATCCGGCAGCAATTCATTATCGCTTATAAATCTTCCAGCAACTGATGAGATAACTGACGCAGAGTCGTCAGTTGCTGGTCATTCATACTGATAGAACAACGCAGCTGGTTTGGAATATCGCTAATACGGGTTTGCAGGTCATGGGCTTTCTCTGTCAGTAGTGCTTTTTTCACCCGCTCATCTTCCGGCACCGGCACCCTGTTAAGGTAACCTTTAGCTTCCAGCTTTTGTACCAAAGGAGTCAGGGTTCCCGAGTCAAACAAGGTTTTCTCCCCCAACTCTTTAAGAGAGATATTATCCTGTTCGTACAGAGCCAACAGCACCACAAACTGTGGGTAGGTCAGATCAAATTCCTTCAGATACGGCCGGTACTGCCTCATAAGTGCATTGGTCACTGAATACAGTGAGAAACATAGTATATTGTCCAGTCTGTTGATTTCATTCATTTTTATATCCCGGCGGTACGATTTACTAAAATTATTATAAATAATATTTGACTAAAAGAGTCTTGTGCGCAAGTATTATATGCACAAGATGAATTGCAAAGCGAGTTAACTGAGCGCTTTACAGGGCATCATTCCTCATCACTGACCAATAGCAGGCTAAATCATGAAAACTAACTTTGATGTTCTGACTTCTGACGTATTTGCCGCTCAGGCTTCAGCTTCTGCCAACCAACCGGCTCCTACTACCGGAGTAAAGGCGTTCCTTGATATTCTTAACTCAGGGGATGGAAAGCCAATGGAACAAATGACTCCGCAGGAAGCGCGCCAGGTACTGATTGGTGCTCAGCAAGGTGCCGAATTACCTGCTGCACAGGTTTCAGAAAAGATTATTGATGCTGGCGGACAGCGTATTACCCTGAAAATAGTCAAACCGGAAAACAGCAACGGTACTTTACCCGTATTTATGTTCTTCCATGGCGGAGGCTGGGTATTAGGTGATTTCCCGACTCATGAACGTCTGATTCGTGACCTGGTTCGTGAATCTGGTGCAGCAGCCGTATATGTAGATTACACACCATCACCGGAAGCACAGTTCCCTGTCGCCATCCACCAAGCTTATGCAGCCACTCAATGGGTTGCAGAGCACGGTGCTGAAATTGGTGTTGATGGTAGCCGGCTGGCACTGGCAGGCAACAGTGTTGGCGGGAACATGGTGGCTGCCGTGGCACTGCAGGCAAAACAACTTTCAGGACCTGCCATTCGCTATAATGTGATGCTTTGGCCGGTGACTGATGCCGCTTTTGATAATGCCTCTTACCAGCAATATGAGAATAACCATTTCCTGACCAGAAATATGATGAAGTGGTTCTGGGATAATTACACCACCAGCGCGGCAGACCGTAACAGTATTCTGGCCTCACCTTTGCGAGCCAGTAGCGAGCAACTGCAGGGCTTTCCGCCGACACTGATTCAGACGGCCGAACTGGACGTTTTGCGTGATGAAGGAGAGGCATTTGGCCGTCATCTGGATGCCGCAGGCATACCGGTGACAGTGACCCGTTATAACGGCCTGATCCATGATTACGGATTGCTGAACCCGTTAAGTAAAGAGCCTGCTGTAATCACTGCTATTGCAGAAGCTGGTGCAGAATTACGTCGCCATTTGAAATAATCAGCGATGTTGTACGCAAAAACAGCCCTGAAAGGGCTGTTTTATTATGCAAGATGTCTAGTGGGCCTGTTCCCAGTTATCTCCGGTGCCGACTTCAACCAGCAGAGGAACATCCAGTTTCAGGCTGCTTTCCATAATATCGCGGATCGCTTTGGTTGCCGTCTCCACTAAGCCCTCGTCCACTTCGAAAACCAGTTCATCGTGTACCTGCATTATCATTTTTATCTTTTGCGGATCCTGTTGGCTGAGCCACTGGTCAACATCTATCATCGCCCGTTTAATAATATCGGCAGCCGTTCCCTGCATCGGGGCATTGATTGCCGCACGTTCCGCAGCCTTACGCCGGATAGCATTGCCTGAATTAATATCCGGCAGATATAAACGACGTCCTTCAAGGGTTTCAACGTAACCCTTTTCGGCGGCAGACTGACGGGTGCTTTCCATGTAACGCAGAACCCCCGGATAACGTTCAAAATACAAATCCATGTATTTTTTAGCCTCTCCCGGACCAATATTCAGTTGTCGTGATAAACCAAATGAACTCATGCCATAAATCAGTCCGAAGTTGATGGCTTTTGCACTGCGTCGCTGTTCAGCACTGACCTTTTCAACAGGGGTACCGAATACTTCAGCGGCAGTTGCTTTATGGATATCTTCTCCATGAGCAAATGCCTTGAGCAATCCGGCATCCTGGGATAAGTGCGCCATAATCCGCAGTTCTATTTGCGAGTAGTCCGCAGCCAGAATTCGTTGCCCTTTAGAGGCAATAAAAGCATGGCGGATACGTCGACCTTCCTCATTACGTACCGGAATATTTTGCAGGTTAGGATCTGTTGAAGAAAGCCGCCCGGTGGCCGTTACCGCCTGGTGATAAGAGGTATGCACTCGTCCGGTTAACGGATTAATCATCTGTGGCAGTTTGTCGGTATAGGTAGACTTTAATTTCGACAAGCCACGATGCTCAAGAATAACCTTAGGTAACGGGTGGTCAAGCGCCAGCTCAGCCAGAACTTCTTCGCTGGTTGAAGGGGCTCCGCCTGGCGTTTTTTTCGTCGGCTTTATCCCCTGCTTTTCAAATAATATCGTCTGCAACTGTTTCGGTGAAGAAAGATTAAAGGGTTCACCAGCCAGTTCATGGGCTTGTTGTTCCAGCTCATTAAGTCGTACAGTCAGTTGCTGAGAATGTTCTGCCAACATAGCGGGGTCAATCAGCACACCATTACGTTCAACCCGGGAAAGTACTGACACCAGCGGGATCTCTATTTCCTGAAACACTTTCAGTGGACCGGCTTCTTTTTCCAGTAGTGGCCATAATTTAAGATGCAATTGCAGAGTCACATCAGCATCTTCTGCCGCATACGGGCTGGCCTGCTCAAGAGCAATCTGGTTGAATGTCAGCTGTTTTTTACCTTTACCGGCAATATCTTCAAAGGTAATCGTTTTATGATTCAGCCAGCGCTGTGCAAGGCTGTCCATATCATGTTTACCCGCCACGCTGTTCAGGATATAAGATTCCAGCATGGTATCGAAACGGATCCCTCGCAATTCAATATCATAGTTTTTCAGAACACCACGATCATACTTCAGATTCTGCCCCACCTTGCTACGGTTTTCGTCTTCAAGAAGTGGTTTCAGCCGCTGCAGAACCTCATCTCTGTTAAGCTGTGCAGGTGCATCCAGATAATCATGGCCCACCGGTAAATAAGCGGCATCTCCGGGCCCAACGGCAAATGAGAGTCCGATAATATTGGCAGACAAGGTATCGAGTGAGTCTGTTTCCAGATCAAAGGCAAAGACTTCGCTGCTATTCAGCTTGTCCAGCCATTGATCAAAGCTCTGTTGATCAAGAATGGTCACGTAATTATCCGCCGATAATGTCGCCTCAGCCGGAGCGATAGCAACAGTCTCAGGTTCTGCGGTAACCTGACTCATTTCACGTTTAGCCGGTTTTTTATCATCCAGCCAACGGCCATCTTCAACCTCGGTGATCCAACGTTTAAACTCATACCGGCCAAACAAAGTCAGCAACTCTTCACTGTCCGGCGCATTTATCTGTAACTGTTCACAACTCTGTTCCAGTTCTACATCAGTTTTAATCGTTGCCAGCTGATAGGATAAAAATGCCAGTTCTCTATTTTGTTCGAGTTTACCGGCCATGGTTTTCGCACCACGGAAAGATAATGTGGCAACTTTTTCCAGATTCTCATAAATAGTCGCCATACTACCCAAGCCCTGTAACAGTGCCTGGGCTGTTTTCTCACCCACTCCGGGAACTCCGGGGATATTGTCCGAAGAATCGCCCATCAGAGCCAGATAATCGATGATCAGTTCCGGGGGAATACCATATTTTTCCTTAACTTCTGACGGACCAAGGATAGTATTGTTCATGGTGTTTATCAGGGTGATATTAGGCGTCACCAACTGTGCCATATCTTTATCCCCGGTACTGATGAGCACCGGTCTCCCCTGTTTATCGGCATCCCGCGCCAGCGTACCGATAACATCATCCGCTTCAACCCCGGAAATCACCAACACCGGCCACCCCATTGCCTTGACCATCTGATGAAGTGGTTCTATTTGCGCACGCAAATCATCAGGCATCGGTGGCCGATGAGATTTATAGTCCTCAAATAGTTCATCACGAAATGTTTTACCTTTGGCGTCAAATACTACTGCAGCATGGCTCGGTTTGTACTGGAGCAACAGGCTTTTCAGCATGTTCAGAACACCGTACATTGCCCCCGTCGGTTCACCGGCACTGTTAGTCAATGGAGGGAATGCGTGGTAAGCACGATAGAGATAAGAGGAACCGTCTACCAGAATCAGGGGGTTTTCTGCAATTTGCGCCATAAGTTGCGATTTCTTCTGTTGCTGTTGGTGATGGCTAAGGATGCCACATCGGGAAGATAAATGTTGAACCGAAGCGCACTACAACGGCAAAAAATCCCGATTATCTGAGATGATCGCACTGATCTTTCTGTGGATAAGTTTGTGCGTAATTTTATTTTGAGATCTTAGGAGTTAACATGCTCGCAGTAATCAGCCTGTAAAAACAATAAAAATCAAATGGATATACAGTTAATTTACCGGTCGATACTGTTGACGCTATTTTTATATTTTGTGGATATTAGTAATTTATATGACTTACCTCGCAATACGCACAAGGCAAAAAAAACGCCGCGATAGCGGCGTTCTGTTAGGTATTTGACGCTTACTTTGAAATCAGGTACTTCACAACGTTGACATAATCAGCAACGAAGTTATTCATTGAACTGGTATCAAGACCGGCATTGTTCACCAGATATTTACCATTAACAAATACAGAAGGTACGCCGCTAATGTTGAAATCAGTTGCGGCTTTTTCCTGCTCACTCACCAGAGCTTTTACCGCAAAGCTATTCCAGGCCGCATCATACTCTTCTGAAGTGATGCCAGATGCTTTAAGGAAGGCAGCTTTCAGAGAAGCCTGGTCGGTAATGGTCTGTGATTTCTGAATACCATCAAAAATAGGATCGACAACTTTACCTTCAACTCCTAACGCCATGGCTACAGCCCAGGCATGAGTCACCACAGGGGCAAAATCTCCGCCCAGGAAATCAACATGATAGCGTGTCAGTTTAACGCCTTGTGGCAGTCCGTCTTCCAGGGCCTGGTTAATACGGTATGTACGCTCAAAATCATAGCAGTGCGGACAGAAGAAGGAGAAGAATTCTACGACTTTAGGTGCGCCCGGGATGGCTTTATCCAGGGTGGTATACTGTTTTCCATCGGAGAATGTTGCTGCTGAAACACTGAATGCCAGCATGAAACCAACTAACGCGAGCCAAATCTTTTTCATTTTTTAAACTACTCCAGGTAACATCATCAAAATTGAGGAGATAAAGGCTGTATCGGCTGATGGAGGGTTTTCTCCTGTTCGGAAAAAATAACCACCTGACGGCGCCAAAAATCCTCATCGGTAATCCAGGGAAAGGCCAACGGAAACGCTGGGTCTTGCCAACGTTTCAGAATCCACGATAAATAATAAACCATACGCATCGCACGTAAAGGTTCGATCAGTATCAATTCGTTAACATCAAAGTTGCTGAATTCGGAATACGCTTCCAGCAATATATCCCACTGGATGCGCTGTTCCTGCAGATCTCCGTTCACCAGCATCCATAAATCCTGAACAGCTGGCCCGTTACGGGCATCATCCAGATCAACAAAAAAAGGGCCATCACGCCACAGGATATTTCCCGGATGGCAGTCACCGTGCAGTCGTAAAGATTGCCAGTCATCATTCCAGACCTGCCGTAAGGTGACGCCCAGATTATCCAGCGCTGTCAGTAAATTACTTTTAACGGCAGGGGGAATTAACGATGAGCCCGCAATAATTTCCCGCGGTTCAGTGAAATACTCTGTCAGACCGAGAGTCGGTCGATGGGCAAACAGAGCTTTTTTACCGGTCTGGTGTAAACGCCCGAGGTATCGACCCACGGCTTCCAGCTGATCGTAATTATCAGTTTCATATTGCCGTCCACCTAAACTGGGGAATACTGCAAACCAGAATCCCTCCGAATGATGTAAGGTACGCCCCTGTAATACCAGCGGAGCAGCTACCGGCACTTCATCGGTAGCCAGTTCAGCGGTGAACTGGTGTTCTTCAAGTAACTGTAATTCTGACCAGCGTTGCGGGCGATAAAACTTGGCCACATAACGTCGCTTATCTTCATCACTAAACTGCCAGACCCGGTTTTCATAACTGTTCAGTGCAGT
Organism: Tatumella sp. UBA2305; assembly: GCF_002345795.1. Taxonomy (NCBI): domain Bacteria; kingdom Pseudomonadati; phylum Pseudomonadota; class Gammaproteobacteria; order Enterobacterales; family Erwiniaceae; genus Tatumella; species Tatumella sp. UBA2305. Next base: position 1,635 of record NZ_DDVT01000022.1, on the reverse strand, counting down.
TAGCCCTGAATCAACACGAATCCCGGTATCCCATAGCACATCCAGTATCTTCTCCGGATTGAGCGTTTTAAAATTAAAAGCTGCATCGCTCATAGATAGCCATATCGTTGTCTTCGTTACTGTGCCAAGAATAGCATTATCTTGTGGTTTTAGTCTTTAATTACCCCTCTGGCTTTCAGAATCGCCGTTTTAAAATCATCTTCATAATCTTTTTTCAGACCAGGAATCGCTGATTGTTTGTCAGAGCCGCGCAACTTCAGGTGATAAATGAGAACATCATCCGGAAGTGATGCAAGTTCACCGCTAAAACCACTTTCCCGGGCCAGTTGCTGTAAAAACTGCAACAGATTAAGGTCAGATTGCTGCTGCCAGGCGGGTAACAATAGTTCCAGCAATTCAGTCAGACGTTTATCTTGCATAAGTAAACTCCCTGCAGGGTTATAATTAACCCGTAAAATATCAGGGTTATGACCACAATAAAAGCGAGGTTATATGAAGGATATTACCGGCGTTATTCTTGCCGGCGGAGCCGGACGGCGAATGGAAGGAAAAGATAAAGGTCTGGTGATGTTTCATCATCAACCCCTGTTTATGCACGTCGCCAGACGCTTTGCCCCCCAGGTCAGCAGATTACTGATCAGTGCTAATCGTAACCATGCTATTTATCAGCAATACGGTTACAGCACATTCAGTGACAGCCTGTCGGATTTTCAGGGCCCCCTGGCCGGAATATTAAGCGGCCTTTTAGTTTCCTCCAGCGACTGGGTGGCATTTGCTTCCTGCGATGCTCCGTTTGCACCTGAAAATTTTGTTGAGCAGCTCTGGAAAAATAAACAGGATGATCGGGCTTGCTGGATTCAAACCCGGCACCGCGACCACCCGGTTTTTTGCCTGATAAACCGGCAATTAGTCCCCGAATTGAAAAGTTATTTATCCTCCGGTGAGAGAAGAGTCCTGACTTTCTTACAACAATATGGTCACCCGGTGATGAGTGATACTCCTGAGTCTTCATTTATTAATATGAACACCAGCGAAGATCTCAGGGATTATGAGGAGCAGAAATGACAGTACCGGTACTCGGGATTGTTGCGACCAGCGGCACAGGAAAGACAACGCTGTTGAAACAGATAATACCTCTGTTAAAACAATACGGTATCAGACCGGGGCTTATCAAACATACCCATCACCAGATGGATATTGATATCCCCGGTAAGGATAGCTATGAATTGCGCAAAGCGGGTGCAGATCAGGTCATTGTTGCCAGCCAGCAACGTTGGGCTCTGGTTCATGAAACACCAGACAGTCCACCTCCGGATTTGCAGACCCTTGCCTTAAGAATGACTCAGGATAGCCTGGATATCATTCTTGTCGAAGGGTTTAAACAGGAACCTATCCCGAAAATTATGCTGTGGCGTAGCGGGTACGGAGAGATTCCTGATTTTCGGTCTGAGCAGAATCTTATTGCTATTGCCAGTGATCACTCTTTCATTCCGGGTGATATTCCCTGGCTGGACATTAATCATCCGACAATGGTTGCAGAATTTATCCGGAACTGGCTGGAAGCGCGTGAGTAATAACCAGTGGCCCCTGCAGCCACTGGATATGATACCTGTAAATGCAAAAAGGCCATCCGTC